>CAZAGT010000303.1:0-6446 GCA_964484515.1 uncultured Desulfobacteraceae bacterium
ATCGTTTATCGATCGACATCCGGATTTTCGAATCTCAATCTGATGGCCCTGGAGTACGGTGGAAGGCCTGCGATATCTTTTCTTCGATTCCGGGGCTCCCGGGCTGGTCTTTTCAATCACTTATCTGCGGGGGAGTTCTGCCCCCTCCGACATTCCCCTCGACTTCGCTCGGGGCTGCGGCTTCCCCCACAGATAAGTCATGAAAAGACAGCGCCCTCCCGCCAGTCACTCCGAAAAGACATCACCGTCCTCCCAGCGCGGAGGCTGGAAACGGTTTTTCACCCACAAATTCTTGTGAGGAGCCAAAAACTTGTTGGTTGAGATCTGCCGATGCGACCGGTGCTGAGGTGCGACACCAAATCTCGCGTATCAGGCGTACAAAAAATTCTATGTCCTCCCTTTCGGTTATTCAATCTCGAAACGAGAATGTAAAGCGATACGAACCTCAAAGCCAACGATTCCACCCGTTATGCAGCTTACTTGGGGCTGGGTATCGACATCCTCGTGGTTAAGGCCCCGTCGACGAGGATCACCTCCCCGCTGATGTAGTCGGCATAGGGGGAGGCGAGAAAGAGCGCGCAATGAGCCACGTCCCCAGGGAGCGCCAGCCTCCTGAGGGGGATGGCATCGGCAAATGTCTTTCGCAACTCAGGCGTGTTCAGTCTCACTCGCGCCATGCTGCTGTCCACGATTCCGGGAGCGACGGCATTGACCCGAATCCCCAGGGGACCGAGCTCAAGGGCCATGGATTGGGTCAGAGAATTCACGGCCGCCTTGGTGGCGCCGTAAAGGACCCTGTTTTCCGCTGCCAGCTTGGCATTCAGGGAACTGATGTGGATGATGGACCCTGCACCTTCGCCCGCCATCAAGGCGGCCACTTCCCGACTTGCGAGGAAGAGGCCGGTCACGTTGACGGCGAGCGATTCTTCAAAGTCTTCCTTGGAGGTGTCAAAGAAGGACTTACGGCAAAGAACGCCGGCGACGTTGATGAGGACGTCTATCCGACCATAGCGGCTTTTGACGGTCGCAACGGTCTCCTTGACGGATTCCTCGGAGGTAATGTCAAGAGGGCAACTTGAGACATTCCAATCCTCAAGGCGCTTTGAAATCTCATCAGCCCGATTTTGATCCAAGTCGCCAAGAATGACCCGGGATTTCTGCTTCGCAAAGGCACGTACGACGGCCTCCCCGATATCACCGGCGCCGCCGGAGACCAGGACGACCTTTCCGGCCATATGAAAATCGGGTGCTGGTCTCCCGCCTGTGGGCACGTGGATTCGTGTCGATACCATATGTCGATGCCTTTCCGTGAAGCGGCCCGCGCTTTCGCGCGGGGCATCAATCAAAAAACTGGGCGGAACTCTGCCAAAGCCGCCCGGCTCTCTATCCTCCGTAGCAGGCTACTACGGAGGACGGGCGCCCTTTGGGCTCCGCCGCAAGCGCAGCCGCACCTTGAAATAGGCCCACCGTAGCCCTTCGCCGGTTTTTCATCCCCGTCATCTCCCTTTGTCTTGAAAGATTTCTTCCATAAGATGAAACATATCTTCCTGGGTTAGGTCGCCTTTCATGAGCGCGATGACGTCCGTATTCCTCCTGAATCCGGACCAGTACGTTCCGTCGAAGAATAGTCCGAAGTCCTGATTTCTGCAGTTCTTGGGGTCTTCGATGGTATAGGGATTCGTGGAATCATACTGGCTTGGTCGTGTCTCCAGATTAAGGCTTGCGATAGCCCGGTCCTCTGATTCAAACTTGAGTTTGAACAACCTGACCTCATCCCTCCCTTTTCGCAAAACGGCGCTGTGGGCCTTTTCAATCCCGTCATCGGTCGGCCCCAGATCCCTTAGAAAGGGAGGTCGCCCAATGCGGAGGTCTCTGATTTCGCTCAGGGCGTTGGCGACATCGGCTTTCTGAAGGACCCCTTCAAACCCAAAGATGCGAAGCTCTGCCCCCTCGATCGCTCGAGCCGTATCACCCCGACCGCAGTTGAAAAAGAGGGCCGCGAGCAATGCCGTAACAAAAATCATTCTGTGTTTCGCGAACATGATCAGGTTGCCTCCGTTGTCCTTTGTTCTCGCGAGCATTGGTTCATCAAGTGAGGTTTTGTGGGTTCGGGCACGCTCTCTCGCTCACTCCGGATCGGGCAAGAGCCCTTTTTGAGCGAGGATTTCCGCGGTCCAGCGGGCCGCCTTTGCGCAAACGGACGGGCATTTATCGTCGTGCCCGCCGGCCGCCAAAAAGGCTTCCCTCTCCGTCCAGATGTCGTAGTATCGACCCATTACCTTGGTCATGACCTTTTCGCACTTCGCACTACCATACTCAGATTCGTAGTTTTCAACCAGGCTTTTGGCCAACGCAAAGGTCTCAAAACGAATTCCCTCCGGGTCGGCGAAATTATCATACTCACGACCTAAGAAATGGCTCAAGACGAGGACGCCGCCCAGGAGGGCGCCGCACGTATTCCCGGTGAGGCCGATCCCCCCGGCCAGACCGGTGGCGGACTTGAAGACATCGTCACCGATGCCTCCGAGGACCCTCTTGAAGGCGCCCACAACGGCCTGAGAACACCCTCCATACTCCTGCTCATATTTGTAGGCCAGCCCCTCGATCTCCTTTATGGTCGCCTCTTTCTTCGTTTGGCCTTCCATCGATACCCTCCTGTCCACGACCGAGATTGGTTCCGCGGCTCGGAATTGACGATTGTTGCCCCGGAACTATTAGGTTTTATACTGTAATTGTGGTGCATTAGCCTCATCCTCGCCCTGTTGAATTCTCACCGTGCGGGAGGGCGAAGCCGATTCAACAAGGCAAGTCACGGGGGCGTATGAATTCCCCGGCGTGAGCCGCGAGGCAAGACGGTAAGCGAGTCCTTTTCTTTACCTCAAGCCTCAGGCCTCAAGCCTTTCGCGTACACGTCATTCCTCAGGATCTCTTCACTTTCGCTTCGCCCGACTCAGTCCCGACTCGTTCGGGGCGGGTCCCCGGTTTCGGTAGCCTTTCATCCGGACCTTTGCCCCCAGCCTCCAAAGAAGGCAGTTCCTCGAAGGACCGTTTGGGCTTTGATAGAGTTGAAGCCCAATCGAGGAGGGTTCAGCCGGTCATCTGGAGTATCTCGATGGTGATGTTGTCGGGTCCCTTGAAGAAGGCGATTCGCCATTGATCAAAATCCCGCGGCGGGATCGTAAAGGTATGGCCCTTGGCCGTCAACTCCTCGTAGGCCTTGTCCACATCGTCCACCTCGAGGCCAAGGTGATCGTAGCCGTAGCGCACGTCGGATCCATCACCGACGACGGTCTCATCATTTCGCGCCACTCGGAGATTGATTCGGTTGCCGGCCAGGTCGAGCGTGGCACCGTCGGCCGTTCCGAATTTTCGGCGTTCCACCAGTTCGGCCCCCAGGGTCTCGGTCATGAACGTGATCATCTGCTCGAGATCACTGCAGATGAGATGGTAATGATGTACGCGGTAATTCATCGCCCCCCTCCTTTTCGCCATGCAAATATCATTGATTCAGCAAGACCTTCGCCAACGAAACAAATCTGATATGTAATAGAGTCTGATACAAAGGCGAGGTCAAAAGGTCAAGACGTTTGATGGAAGTGTCAACGGACATCTGAGCTTGGGGGTTGCTGCACTGAAAGAGCGGCCCCGAGGGCCTCGCTAAGGGTATGTATGTTACCATCGTGGTCGCCCGATAAGAGATGAGGAATAAGGTCGGTTTGACAGGGAAGGGTCGTCAGCCTATACTCCCTGCCGCGTGGGACAAATGGGATTTGATAGCGCCAGCCCTGGGCCTTGACCGGTTAGGGGCGGAGAACACACTGATTTGGAGATGTAGATGGGAACCGACGAGCCAAGACCTGCCCAAAATGATGAGGGCGCAGAGGCGCGATATCCAAGGCTGAAATTCGAGGTGGAGACGGCGGCCCAGGCCTTCCTGGATCTGCTGTCACTCAGAGGGATAGATTACTTTTTCGGAAATGCGGGGACCGATTTTGCCAGTCTCGTCGACGCCTTTGCACGTCGTCAGTCGGAAGGCAAAGACACGCCGAGACCCTTGGCGATCCCGCACGAGATTCCACTCGTGAGCATGGCCCATGGATACTATCTCGCCACGGGCAGACCACAGGCGGCCATGGTCCACGTCGGGATCGGCACGGCGAACGGTCTGGGGGCTCTGATTCAGGCCCATCGAGCCCGGATTCCGATGCTTCTTTGCGCAGGGCGAACATCGATTACCGAAGAAGGTCATCCGGCGTCGCGAGATGTCTTCATCCATTGGGGTCAGGAGTGTTTCGATCAGGCCGGGATGCTGAGGGAATACGTCAAATGGGACTATGAGCTGCGGACCGTAACCAACATGGAGGCTGTTGTCGACCGGGCCCTGGCTATGGCCATGACGGAGCCACGCGGCCCGGTTTACCTGATGCTGCCAAGAGAAGTCCTGGCAACCCCAATGGAGGTGGTCTCGTTTCACGCCCAACCCCGTAACGATCTGCCCACCTTCTACCCGGAACCCGCAAAGATCCGACGGGCGGCCGAGCTCCTGAAAGATGCCGAATTCCCCCTCATCATTACCTCTGCCGTCGGGAGATCGGGCAGCGCCGTTTCGGACTTGATTGAGCTGGCGGAGACCGCGGGAGCGGGTGTCGTCTCGTTCAATCCCGAATACATGAATTTTCCGACCGAACATCCCCATCACCTGGGATTCTTGCCGCAGCCCCTGTTGTCAGAGGCCGATCTCATCCTCATTGTGGATTGTGATGTTCCCTGGTATCCGAGCAAGACAAGGCCCAAGATGTCTGCCACCATCATTCAAGTGGGGGTCGATCCGCTCTACAGCGCCTATCCGGTGCGCAGTTTTCCTTCCGATCTCACGATCCAGGCCAAGCCGGAGGTCGCACTCTCGGAGCTCACCCGGGTCCTGCAAGGAATCAAGGGCCAAGCGGACGAGGCCCGCACTCAGGCGAGGATCAAAGATATCGAGCGCATGCACATCAAGATACTGAAAGGGCAGCAGGCAAAAGAGGCCAAGGCCGCCAGGAGCAAACCCTTGGATCTACGGTGGGTCTCTCACAATATGAGGAGGGTCCTTCCGGAAGAGACGATCGTCGTCAATGAGCGGGACAACGGGATGCATCCCTACACAAGCCAACGACCCGGGAGTTACTTCTGCACGCCCCATGCAGGCTACCTTGGCTGGGGGTTTGGAGCTGCTCTGGGCGTCAAGCTTGCGGCTCCTGATCGTACGGTGGTCGCCGCCGTTGGGGATGGTTGCTACATGTTCGGGGTCCCCAGCGCGTGTCATTTTGTGTCTCACACCAACCGGCTACCGATCCTCGTGGTGGTGTATAACAACCAGTGCTACCAGGCGGTGAAGGGGGCTACCCGGGCGGTATACCCCGATGGCTGGGCCGTCAAGACGAATCAGTTCCCTTTGAGCGAATTGCAGCCGGTGGTCCACTTTGAAAAGATCTGTGAGGCCTTTGGTGGGTACGGAGAACGGGTTGAGGATCCTGAACAGATCGGACCGGCCATCGAAAGGGGTCTCAAGGCGGTGCAAGAGGAGGGGCGCCAGGCACTCCTGAATGTGATCTGCCAACACCCATAATCAGCGCTGCGTCTTGCCGCTAAAGCGGCCGGATTGATAGCCTTGGCCCATTCTCCGAGTCTGCTTCGGCCGCCTTGCCACTCGGCCGTGAGCTCGGGGCCGAACGGCTTGCAAGCCTCTTCAGCGTTCGAGCAGGTCACGTTTCGTTTTTGAAAAGAGACCCCCATGGCCGGGCGTTGATGTATTAAAGATCTCCTTTCATGAAGTTTTATGAGAGAGTGGGCTGCCTTCTCTATAATAGGGGAGACTTCCCATGTGGGGAAGGTTACATCTCCGACTCGGCTTTATCGGCAAACGCCTGGTAACGCCTCGCTTCCCTTTCGTTTCCCTGCGTGTCGTAGATGTGGCTAATCTTACGGTAATAGCCTGCCCGACGATCCGGATCTTCGTGCACGAGGGAGTGGTAGAGTTCCAAGACCGCCGTTGAACGCTCACCCAGTTCGAAGGACAAATCGGCATATCGTTGTTTGATGAGGGGATCCACGCGTGAATGACAACTCTGACAGCTTGACATGATTTCTCCGTAGCGATGGCGGGCATCCTTTTTTTCGTCAAGCGCCTCATGGATCACCGCCAATGACCTGGCCACGTTTTCCGCCCAGCCCCCGGATCTGAGTTGCTCCATATAGACCGATTTGGCCTCCTGATAACGTCCCGCTCGAAAAAGGGTCTCTCCTCGCAAAAGGCCGATGAACGCCGGATCGGTGATATCCTTCTGAATCGACTCGATGTGATCCAGGGCCCCTTCGAAGTTTGCCATGTCCCAGAGGATCTCACATAGCAATTGATGGCCGGAAGGGGATGCGGGATGATTCCTGGTAAAAGCAGTCATCAAATC
>CAZAGT010000304.1:0-6329 GCA_964484515.1 uncultured Desulfobacteraceae bacterium
ATGAGAAGACGACGGTCTTCATCAGGAACAACCCCATGAGACCCATTTCCCTGGTCCCATTCAGGCCCGCCTGCCCAAGTGCCCTTACGAAATCTAGCGACGTATCTTTGGCTACATTCGAACGCAAAATCGACCTTGTTATCAGAAACCGGGTCTCGGAAGCGTGGGATGTTCCCTCCGGCAAGCCCTTTGGAAAGGGAGGAGACATCGCCCGTCCGGATAACATTGACCATGTACGTTGACAACCGAACAACGAGACATTGAGAACCGGGCCCGAGGCTCCCGCCTTTCGTCAGCTCCAGCGGAAATTTCGTCCACTGGAGATGGAAGTATTTTATTCTTCTCCAAGACTCCTCATCCCACATCTGGCAAGCGAGGCCATCTGTCGCCGCCCCCGAGGACCACGCTTCTGATCACGGGTATATTCTCCCCTATCGACGGACAAAGCAGAAGGTGCGGTGCCTATCAGATGACGCACGGCTCGCTCATGACCAAGGTCATCGTATCCGTATCAAGGATCGCCTCAAGCCCGATCGGGACCGCGCCGTTGACCGCACCGTGCCCCACCGGCATTCCAGTGACGACCGGGATATCGAGATCCCCCGTCGACTCATGCAGCAGATCTCTTACGGACGCTATATCACCGCATTCCGTAAAATCACCCGCCATGATGGCCCCCGCGTCGTTTAACAATCCGCTCAGCTTGAGGTGAGTCAACATCCTATCGATGCGGTAGAGCGATTCCCCCCTTTCTTCCATAAACAGCAAGGCCCCTTTGAGCGAGGGGAGATAGGAGGTCCCAATGAGTCGTGAAATGATGCTCAGGTTGCCGCCAAAAAGAGGACCCTGAGCCCGACCCGATCTCAGGATTTCCCCATTCTCCAAACGAACACCATGTTGCCCGGATGCAGAGACCAGGTCCAAGGCCGATGCCAAGTTCCGGCTCTTCCCTTCAAACGAATCCTTGACCATGGACCCATGAAAGGTGATCAAACCGGTCTTTTTGTGGATGGCCATCAAGAGCGCCGTTATATCACTATAACCGACAAAGGGTTTGGGGTTCTTTCGGATCACGGCGTAGTCGATCTTGTCAATGAGCCTAAGCGTACCGTATCCACCACGGGCACAGATAATGGCGCCGACATCGCGATCTTCAAACATCGCCTCTAAATCCTGCAGGCGCTCATTATCACTACCCGCCATGTAGTCTCCTTGCTGGTAGAGATGTTTGGCAAGGGAGACGCCGTAGCCCTGGGATGTCAGGAAATCGATTCCGGGTTGAAGCTCCGATCGGGTAACGGGGCCAGCCGGTGCTACAAGTCCAATGGTGTTTCCTGCTGTGAGTTTGGGAGGTTTAAGGATAGGTGTTCTATTCATCAGGATCTGTCGGATCAGCTCGGCTCTACGAGGGCGTGAGATGGATATCATGTGTTTGAACGACTACGATCTGTTCCGCTCAAAGATGATTCTCAAACCCTCAAGGGTCAGGAACTCCTCTACGTGTTCAATGGTCTCCGATTCTTCAGCAATCAGGCCGGCTAAACCACCAGTAGCAATAACGGTTACCTCTTGCGTCATTTCATTCTTGATGCGATTCACGATGCCGTCCACCAGGCCCGCATAACCGTAGACGAGGCCCGCATTCATGCTGCTGAACGTATCCTTAGCGATGACCCTACTTGGCTTCGCAAAGATCTCCACCATCGGCAGTTTGGCCGCCCGCTGAAAAAGGGCTTCGCAGGAAATCGTTATCCCCGGCGCAATGGCTCCTCCAAGGTACGCCCCTTCGGCTGAAATACAATCAAAGGTCGTGGCGGTGCCGAAATCGACAACGATGAGGGCCCGCCGGTGTCGCTCATAGGCGGCGACCGCATTAACGATTCTGTCCGCACCCACCTCGGCGGGGTTGTCGTAATGAATCGGCATCCCGGTCTTTGCCTTCTCGCCCACGATCAAGGGTTTGATCCCCAAATAACGGCGCGCGAACTCGTCAAACGCATACATCAAGGGCGGAACCACGCAGGACACAACGACATCGGTCAGATCAGCCAAACGATAACCTGCTGCGCTCAAAAGGTTGCCGATAAGGATCGCCATCTCATCCGCCGTCACGTCTCGTTCCGTTCGCAGCCTCCAGTGGTTGACGATCTGACCCTCGACCCAGAGTCCGATCACGATGTTCGTATTTCCGATGTCGACACAGAGTAACATGGTTCTCATCATCTAGTGCTCTTAGAACCGCTCACCTTCCGGCCACGGTGGCCCCACGCCCCCTCTTGATGGCGTCGATCACTTTGACTGTCTCGACCGCCCTTTGGACGTCGTGAACCCTGACCATCTGGGCGCCGTTTATGACGCCGGCGGCGATCGAGGCCATCGTTCCGGTATCTCTTGCGTGCGCTTCCTGATCGAGAATGTGTCCAATGAAGGCCTTTCGTGAGGTGCCCAGCAGAACCGGCCTTTCCAGGACATGAAAGGAGGCGAGATCTCTAATGATCTGCAGGTTGTGATCAAAGGTTTTGCCAAAGCCGATTCCCGGATCTACCAGGATCAAGTCCTTTCGTGCTCCGGCTTTGATTGCCCGGTCGATTGCCGCCTGCAAAAATTCGATGATCTCTTTGACTAGATCAAGGTAGACCGGGTTGTCTTGCATATCACCCGGGGTTCCTTGCATGTGCATCAGAACAAGGGGTACCCCCGCCTCCGCCACGACCGCCGGCATATGGCGATCAAATCTCAAGGCGCTGATGTCATTGATCATGGAAGCCCCGGCGCGGATGGCCTCTCGGGCAACGTCAGCCTTGTATGTATCAACACAGATAGGGATCTCCAACTCGCGACGTAGCGCCCGGATCACCGGGACGACACGCTCCATCTCCTCGCCGGCCGAGACCCCTTTCGAATAGGGACGTGTTGATTCGCCTCCCACATCAATGCAGTCGGCACCCTCTCGGGCCATGGCCAGACCGCGTTCGATGGCCCGCTCTTTCTCGAAATAGCGACCGCCATCAGAAAAGGAATCGGGAGTGACGTTGAGGACGCCCATCACGTGCGTTCGCTGTCCCAGCCTCAAAACGTGGTTAGACCATCTTAGAGTAAAAGACTCCTCGTGTTCCCTCATCAAGACTCGCCGACCTCCTCTTCGGGCTGTGTCGGCTCTTCCTTTTTGGCTATGATCGCGTCAATATCACTCCCATTCAAGGTCTCTTTCTCTAACAGGGCATTGGCCATGCGATGGAGAATATCGATGTTGTCTTCAATGAGCCGGTTGGTGTCGGCGTAGGCGTCGGTGACAATCTTCCGGACTTCTTCGTCGATCTTCTGGGCGGTCAATTCGCTGTAGTCACGATGCTGGGCAATCTCCCTACCCAAAAAGATCTGTTCCTCCTTCTTGCCGAAGGTCATTGGACCTAGATTCTCGCTCATCCCATAGTCACAAACCATCTTGCGGGCCAGCTCAGAGGCCCGTTCAATATCGTTACCCGCCCCAGTTGTCTGGATTTTGAGAACGAGCTCTTCTGCGGCGCGACCTCCCATCAGGATTCGAATGTTGTTCAAGAGGTAATCCTTCGGATAGGTATGTTTTTCGTCTAATGGCAACTGTTGAGTGAGTCCCAGCGCCCTTCCCCTTGGGATGATCGTCACCTTGTGGATTGGATCCGTATCCGGGAGCAGCTTCGCCACCAGGGCATGCCCGGATTCATGATAGGCGGTGCTCTTCTTTTCCTCGTCGCTGATGATCATGCTTTTGCGTTCCGTTCCCATCATGACCTTGTCTTTGGCGTCCTCCAGATCAACCATCTCGACTTTGTCTTTGCCCCGTCGAGCCGCCATGAGGGCCGCTTCATTCACCATGTTCTCCAGGTCGGCCCCGGTAAATCCAGGGGTCCCCCTGGCGATCGTTGCAAGCTCCACGTCATCCGCCAAAACCGTCTTTCGAATGTGTACCTTGAGGATGCCCTCGCGGCCCTTGATGTCTGGAACCGGGACGACGACTTGCCGATCAAACCGGCCCGGCCGCAGGAGAGCCGGATCGAGCACGTCAGGACGGTTGGTTGCCGATATCAGGATGACACCCTCGTTGGACTCGAAGCCGTCCATCTCCACCAGAAGTTGATTCAAGGTTTGTTCGCGTTCGTCGTGTCCCCCGCCAAGGCCGGCTCCACGATGACGCCCCACTGCGTCGATTTCATCGATGAATATAATGCAGGGCGCATTCTTCTTACCTTGCACGAAGAGGTCTCTGACCCTGGAAGCGCCCACACCCACAAACATCTCCACGAAATCCGAACCGCTAATACTGAAAAAGGGCACACCGGCCTCCCCTGCGATGGCCCGTGCCAAGAGGGTCTTGCCGGTACCGGGGGACCCCACCAGCAAGACGCCCTTTGGGATTCTACCGCCCAGGCGGGTGAACTTCTTAGGATCTCGAAGAAACTCAATGATTTCCTGCAGTTCCTCCTTAGCTTCGTCAATTCCGGCCACATCATCAAAGGTGACCTTCTCCTGAGCGTCGCTCATGAGCCTTGCCTTGCTCTTGCCGAAGGATAGGGCCTTCCCGCCACCCACTTGCATTTGCCGCATGAAAAATATCCAGACACCGATCAACAACAGCATCGGCACCCACGAAAGAAAGACCTGAAACCAGGAAGAATCCTCTTCGGGCTTGGCCGAGATCTTGACCCCCTTGCTTCGCAGCAAGCCGATCAGTTCAGGGTCTTTGGGTGCATAGGTCTTGAACGGGCCCCGCGAAGAAATCCCGGCGATACTGTCGCCTTGAATCGTGACCTGGATCACGCTTTCGTTTTCGACCATGCTCAAAAAATCGCTGTAACTAACGGATGTCCTGCTCCCCTCAGGTTGCTTAAATATCTGGAATAACATTATCATCATCAGACTGATGACCAGCCAAAGGGCCAGGTTCTTGTAGAACGGATTCAAGCTTAAGACCTCCTGCGCGTAAAATATTCGTTTAAACGTTAAGAGTTATTATAAATCCATCTGGACGAAATTCCACGACCGAATCTCCTTTGTGGGTGCCGGAAGCGCCCCTTTCACGGCCCCTAGAAGGCGTCGCCGTGGCTGGAAGATTCGAGCAGGTATCCGAAATATATAAATTTTTAGCATACCTTAGATTTCATCCCCTCGTCAACTCCGTTCCGCCGGCCTCCCTTCCTTTCCCTCAAGATATATCCACAAATACAGCCGGCGCCGCCGAAACGAGCCTAGATCTGCACATGAAACACGCCGTGTTCCCAAGGTAACATCCTCGCGAAGGCGACTGCACCCAAGAGCGCAAACCCAGCCTCGCAAATCATGGTGCTGCCAGCCTGCCTTGATCGAGAGATGTCAGATATTTGACTTTCCAACTGCGAGCCCCCCCCAAACACATCTATCCTATTGAAATACGTGGTTAGAAAGGACAAATGCCGTTGGCATAGCTTTTGCTCAAATCATCATCCGATATTGCTCAAAGCCATTGGAATAGCATCTGTTTTGGCGACTTGAGCCGATCATCGGCCACTTCCCTTGGGCGCCAGCTTTCGCGTCATCGCCCGACTAATGACAACAACTCATTGGAACGGTCTTTTTGTTGGCAACAGTTTGGCTTTTCGAAACCCTTTTAAGCATCTTCTGTCTGGCTGTGGGAGGCTCTTTCCCGGAACGATAGCTTGGGCGCGTCGTTCCAGTAGAGGGCACCTTCGCGGCGCAGACCTGTGCAGCATGACCCGAGGCGGGATCACATCAGTGATCACGTGAATGACCCTCAGTTCTCATGAGATCTTCCGCTGCTTGATGTGGGTCCTCTCGCATGGTCGCCACCAAATAACGACGACATTCATCGTCATTGGCCGTCCAATGAAGGGGGCGGAGCCCGCCCAATCGCCATTCCTCCGGAATTCGCCGCCCTCTAGGTCCTTAACCCCGGTCGTCGTCTCACGAAAAATCTACCATGACTGAGGATAAGACAAGATGCGCTGAGGCACTCTTTGCAGAGGGTAAGGTCGAAGAGGCCAGGCGACTCTTTCTCCGTCTTCTTGAAACGGATCCGTCCTCAACCGAAATCCTCAACAACTTAGGTGTGATCAGTCATACCCTAGGAAAGGATCAAGAGGCGGAGGACTATTTTGCGCGGGCGCTCGCCTTTAACAATGATGACCTTGACGCTGCCCTGAACCTCGCCACGATCTATCAGGAGTCCCATCGCTGGAGGGGAGCGGCCGCCTGCTTAGAGAAATGCCTGAGCAGAATGAGCTCCGACTTCCATTTCTTGAATCAGCTCGGCAGGGTCTATCTCGAATTAGGTCATCCTGACAAGGCCCTTGGGG
>CAZAGT010000305.1:0-6239 GCA_964484515.1 uncultured Desulfobacteraceae bacterium
GGGTTGGATAGGATGGCATCGAATGTCAGGTCTCGCCCTTTAAGGGGCTCCCAAAGATCCCCCTGTCTGAAAATAATCCGATCGGCCACTCCATGATCAGATGCATTGAGACGGGCGAATTCCAAGGCTTCCTGAGAGATATCGGTAGCCCAAACGGTAGCATTCACAAGCTCTTTGGCGAGACAAACGGCCAGGGCGCCGCAGCCGGTACCCAGATCGAGAATGACGGGGAAGCCGCAGCCGGGAAGACGGCCGTCCTGATGGAATCGCAGCACCTGCTCGACGAGTAATTCACTTTCAGCTCGGGGTACCAGGACACCCGCTCCTACCCTGAACGCGAGCGACCAAAACTCCTGCAGCCCGACGATATATTCAACCGGTTCCCGGTTGACGCGCCGCCTGATAAGGCTGCGGTATTCATTGATCTCTCTTTCCTGAAGAGGCTGATCGAAATCAAGGTAAAGCTGAACACGATCCTTTCCAAGTTGATGGGCCAGCAGGATTTCGGCGCTCAGCCGCGGGCTTTCAATCCCCTTGGCCTTTAGGTAATCTGTGGTGACCCTCAAGAGGTCCTTGATGATCCACGTCTTGGGAGCCATGGCCCCGTTAAGTCCCCTTGAGCTCCTCGGCCTGGAAATGGGTTAAGAGAGGATCGAGGATCAGATCGAGCTGGCCGGCAAGTACGCTATCCAGCTTGTAGAGGGTCAGCCCGATGCGATGATCGGATACCCTCCCTTGCGGAAAATTATACGTCCTGATCTTTTCACTCCGATCTCCTGAACCGACCATACTTCGGCGCGCCTGCGAGATCATTGACTGCTGTTCCGCCCGCTGCGCGTCCAACAACCTGGAGCGAAGGACCTTCATGGCCTTAGCCTTGTTCTTGTGTTGCGATTTCTCGTCCTGGCACGTCACGACAAGGCCAGTGGGTAGGTGGGTAATACGGACTGCCGAATCGGTCACGTTGACGTGCTGACCGCCGTGGCCGGAGGAGCGGTAGACATCGATTCGCAAATCATCAGGTTGGATTTCGACGTCTACGTCCTCGGCTTCCGGAAGCACGGCCACCGTCACCGCCGAGGTGTGGATGCGCCCCTGGGTCTCCGTCTCAGGAACCCGCTGCACACGATGGATGCCGCTATCGTGTTTGAGCCTGCTGTAGACGTCCTGACCCTCTATCAGTACGATGATCTCTTTAAAACCCCCGATCCCTGTACTACTGTGACTGAGGATTTCAGTCTTCCAACCCTTTTCTTCCGCGTATCGACCGTACATCTTGAAAAGGTCGGCGGCAAAAAGAGCGGCCTCGTCTCCGCCGGTGCCTGCCCTGATCTCCAGAATAATATTCTTTTCATCATAAGGGTCCTTCGGCACAAGGAGTCGCTTCAGCTCTTGTTCCAGTTCTCCAATCTCCGATTGGAGGGTCTCGATCTCCTCCTTGGCAAGTGCTCTCATCTCCGCGTCGGGATCATTCAACAAAGGGCGGTTCTTATCGATCTCGTCCTTCACAGATTGGTAACGCCGGTACGTGTTGATAATCGGCGCGAGCCGTCCGTGCTCCTTGAGATGTGTCTGATAGCGCTTCTGGTCACGGATGATCTCCGGCTGGCTGAGTGCGGTCTCCAACTCCTCAAAACGGGTCTCAATCTCCTTGAGCTTAGCAAACATGGTGCGGCCTCTCGTAAACGACGGCTACAAAGCAAAGAATCCACGCCCAACGGACGTGGTTGTCTAGTCCGAAATAGACAACGCCTGGGTGGTTTTCAGCGGCGAGCCGTGGCCTTCAGGCAGGCAAGTCGGTGGGAGAGGAGAGTTGCGCAGGGCTCGACTCAGCCTTGCGGCGCCGAATTCTGATCCTCACGCGGCCCTGCTTTTGCGGTGCCGGACCCTTTGTTCGATTCGAATCGGGCGTACTTATGTCTGAACCGTTCCACCCTTCCGGCTGAGTCGACCAACTTCTGCTTACCGGTAAAAAAGGGATGGCACTTTGAGTAGATCTCTACTTTGATCTCCTTAAGCGTCGAGCCCGTCTCGAATTCGTTCCCGCACGCGCAGTGGACAATTGCCTTATGGTATTCCGGGTGAATATCTTTCTTCATCTGCCAGCTTCCCTTCTCAATCGCTCATTGAAGCCAAGAATTCGGTATTATCCTTCGTCCCCCTGATCTTGTCCAGCAGAAACTCCATGCTATCCACCGGAGTTAAGGGGGCCAGAAGTTTTCGAAGGATCCAAATCCGATTCAGATCGCCTTCCTCTACCAGCAGTTCTTCCTTTCGAGTGCCGGAGCGATTGATGTCTATGGATGGGAACACACGTCTGTCGCTCAGTTTGCGATCCAAGTGGATCTCCATGTTCCCGGTACCCTTAAATTCCTCAAAAATAACTTCATCCATTCGGCTGCCCGTATCGATCAAGGCGGTGGCAATGATCGTTAAACTGCCGCCCTCCTCGACGTTGCGGGCGGCGCCAAAGAAGCGTTTCGGTTTGTGAAGGGCGTTTGAGTCGAGCCCGCCCGAGAGGATCTTCCCGCTAGGAGGCACAACCGCGTTGTAAGCGCGAGCCAGCCGGGTGATGCTGTCGAGGAGAATGAAGACGTCCCGTTGGTGCTCTACCAGGCGTTTGGCCTTTTCGATGACCATTTCCGCGACTTGGACGTGTCTTTGGGGCTGCTCGTCAAAGGTGGAGCTGATGACCTCCGCATCGACGTTGCGTTGCATGTCGGTCACTTCCTCAGGTCTCTCATCGATGAGGAGCACGATTTTGTGGATCTCCTTGTTATTAGCGGAGACGCTATTGGCAATATTCTGGAGGAGCATCGTCTTCCCCGTCCTTGGCGAAGCGACGATCAGGCCGCGCTGTCCCTTACCGATCGGTGTCAGGAGATCCATGATGCGAGCCGAGTAGTTCTCCGGATCGGTCTCAAGGGCCATCCGTTGCTCGGGGTACAGGGGAGTCAGATTGTCAAAGAGGATCTTTTCGCGAGCGATGTCGGGATCTTCATGATTGACCTGCTCCACTTTTAAGAGGGCAAAATACCGTTCCGAATCTTTGGGAGGTCTAATCTGGCCGGAGACCGTATCTCCTGTTCGGAGGTTAAACCGTCTGATCTGGGAAGGCGAAATATAGATATCGTCAGGACCCGGGAGGTAGTTCGAATCCGGTGCCCTCAGGAAGCCAAACCCGTCCGGCAGGATTTCCAGAACGCCTTCACCGTAAATCTGACCGTTCTTATCCGAGGTAGCCTGCAAGAGGGCGAAGATCAGCTCCTGTTTTGGCATGCCTGTGGCTCCCTCGATTTCAGAGCTCTTCGCCAGTTTGGTCAATTCGTTGATGTGCAATTTCTTTAGTTCAACTAGATTCATGGTGTTGTCTCCGATATTGGCAACATAGTGAGGGGATGGAACTCTCCGGCGTCATTAAATCGCGCCCTTCGGGGCAAACCACGTAATTATTCTAGCATGCTAAGGGGACTACCGGATCGATTGCATTTAGTTGATTGAGTCGAAGATAAGTTGCAGATACCCGTGAAGTCATCGGTGAAGTCCGGCCTCAGCCGAATTCTCTGGAGGCAGGTAAGTGTACTAATATCTCATAATTATAATCGAAATTCCTCACTTGTCAAGTCCTTTCTCCTCATCATGACTCTAACCTTTTCGATTTTAATACTCCCAGAAGCCGCTCCATGTCGGGAGGCGGTGGGACCTTAAACTCACGGAAACGTCCCGAATCGGGATGTACAAAACCGAGGACCGCCGCATGCAACATTTGTCTAGCGTGGTCGATGGTCAGCTCGCCTTTCAGGGGATCGGTTCGCCGCCACCAGCGTCGCCCGGGGCCGTAAACCGGGTCCCCCACGATCGGGTGACCGAGATGGGCGAGGTGGACCCTAATCTGATGGGTTCGGCCGGTCTTGGGTGTTGCAGCCACGAAACTGAAATTGGGACCAAAGACCCGGAGTCTCTGCCAGAGCGTCTTAGCGTGCTTCCCGCCACTCGCTGCAACGGCCATCTGCTTGCGCTTGATCGGATGCCGGGCTATGGGTAGATCGATTTCGCCCTCCTCACGCGGGATCCTCCCGTGGACGATGGCCAAATAGGTTTTTCTGACACTGCCTGTCTTGAATTGCTGCGCCAGATGAGCGTGGATCCTGTCGTGTTTCGCAACAACCATGAGCCCGGACGTGTCTTTGTCGAGACGATGGACAATGCCGGGCCTCAGCACCCCGCCAATCCCGGACAGATCACGGCAATGGTCGAGGAGACCCTGAACCAAGGTCCCGGTGGAGTGCCCCGGTGCGGGGTGGACGACCAAACCCGCCGGCTTATTCACTACGATCAGCGCGGCATCTTCATGGATAACCTGGAAGTCTATCGGCTCCGGTTCGAGGTTAAGGGGTTGCGGCGGAGGGATCGAAATAGTGACTATATTCCCTGCCCGCAAGCGCTGGCTTGCCTTGGGCAGACGCCCATTAACCCTCACAAATCCTTCTCGAATCAATTCCTGACTTCGTGAGCGCGTAAGGTCTTGAAGCCGGGACGCGAGAAAGACATCAAGACGCGTATCAGCGCCATTCGGTTCTATGTGAAACGAGAAAGCCTTCTCCAGTTCTTGCTCCACGAAAACGAACCACCAACCTTGATTCTAGTTATGCACGGATGGAGGGAGGCATGAAAATGCGAGCCGAGGGCAGACTTGAGGGTCGTCCGAATCCATACCGGTAGTCACCGACCCCGGGGCCCGCCCCTATCAGGGTTCATTCGGCGTGATGGGCAGCTATCGAAACTCCATAACTGTCATGAAAAGATCTGGTCCAAGTCTTTTTCGATCTGTTCCTCCTCCACGCGCTTTGCGAGGGATATCTCCTTGACCAACAGATTCCTGGCCGTATCCAACATCTTTCTTTCACCGAAGGAGAGTTCCTTCTCTACTTTCAACATCAGGAGGTCACGATAGACCTCGGCGACCTCGTAAACGGAGCCTGTCTTGATCTTCTCCATATACTCCCGATATCTCCGGTTCCAGGTTTGGTTGTCAATAATGACATCCCTCTTCCTGAGAATGGAATAAAGCTTAGGGATTTCACTTTGTCCGATGATTTCCCGCAAACCGACGTTGTCCACGTTCTGCGTAGGGATCATAATGATCATATCGTTTTCCAGGATACGCATGACGTAAAAGGCCTGCCGAGCCCCAGAGATCTCCTGAGTCTCGATCCTTTCGATGATCCCCACGCCATGGGCTGGATAAACCGCTAAATCGCCTTCCTTAAACATGTACAACCCCCAATCATGTGGTCTGTTTCTTCGGTTGCCTGCCCGGACATGCCCCCTCTTATCCAAGGAGCAAGAGGAGTCCGGCCGCAGGTAAAATCGGGGCAATCACCAAAGAAACCACCGACATCAATTTGATCAAGATGTTCATAGCGGGGCCCGAGGTGTCCTTAAATGGATCGCCCACGGTGTCGCCAACCACGGCCGCCTTATGATTGTCCGATCCTTTGCCTCCGAGGTTCCCTTCCTCGATATATTTCTTGGCATTATCCCAGGCGCCGCCGCCATTGGCCATGAACAGCGCCAGAAACGCCCCCATGAGCGTTGCTCCTAAGAGCATCCCGCCTAGGGCCTCCTTGCCCAGGAGGACACCGACAAACAAGGGCGTGAGGACCGCCACCAGCCCCGGGGCAACCATCTTCTTCAAGGCTGATCCGGTAGCAATGGATACGCATGTCGCCGAATCAGGCTTGACCCCTTCCTTGCCCTCCAGCAGGCCGGGGATCTCTCTGAACTGGCGCCGAATCTCCTCAACGATGCTAAAGGCCGCCTCACCCACGGAGGTCATGGTGAGGGCGGCACATATCATCGGCACGATCCCGCCGATAAAAACCCCAATGACGACCATCGGGTTCTTGACATCGATCACCGTCAAGCCCGCGGCTTGGGTGTAGGCCACAAATAAGGCCAACGCTGTCAGGGCGGCAGACCCGATCGCAAATCCTTTTCCAATCGCTGCGGTGGTGTTACCAAGGGCGTCCAGGCTATCGGTAATCTTGCGGGTCTCAGGGCCAAGCCCCGACATCTCTGAAATGCCACCCGCATTGTCGGCAATGGGTCCATAGGCGTCCACGGTCATCGTGGCCCCCACGGTGGCCAACATGCCCACGGCAGAGAGACCGATTCCGTAAATCCCGGCCGTCATGTAACCGACAAAGGTGGCTACGCAAATACCTAGGATAGGGAGG
>CAZAGT010000306.1:0-6189 GCA_964484515.1 uncultured Desulfobacteraceae bacterium
CGTGCTGCCCCTGGCATCTCTTCTCGTCCTTCTCCTTGGCCATAGACTCCTCCTTTCATCAGAACATCTGTTTGACCACAATGACCCACGTACCTTGCATGGGACGGCACATGGGATAACCACCTAGCCAAAAAATGAACAAACAGCCGCGATAGAATCAGGATGCGTTTCCGATCCGTCAATTTACTTAGAATTGAAGATCGTTAAAGCACATCTTTTGGGTATCGTTTGAGGCAAAGGGAAGAAGATGGTGATGGTTCAGGGTCGCGATCGGCTTGCAGATGTTCAAGTCAGATTCGCGACGACTCTTCTGCAATCGACATAGGCCCAATTTGAGAGTCTCCTGCATGGATACCTCATCAAAAGGGTTCTACACATAGATAAGATATATTAAAATCATCAAATAACAAATGGTTGTGAAAGTCAAGCGGATTTTCTCGAGAGAGAGACCCTCTTTTTTTACTCGACCTCAACGATCATGTCAATCTCGATCGGGATATTGAAAGGGAGCGAGCCCATCCCCACCGCACAACGGGCGTGCCTGCCACGTTCCCCAAACACGGCGACGAGCAGGTCAGAGCAGCCGTTGACGACCTTCGGATGTTCCGTGAAGGAGGCCGTTGAGTTGACCATCCCCACGACCTTGACGACGCGTTTGACTCTGCGAAGATCCCCGATCTCGGCCTTTAGGGAGGTCAGCATATCAATGGCGGTCAGTCGCGCCGCCTCCTTTCCTTGCTCCAAGGTGAGGTCGCTTCCGACCCTCCCGACCACAAGGCCTCCATCGGGTCTTCGCGGTCCGTGACCTGCCAGGAATACGAGGTTGCCCGTGCGTACGGCCTGGACGTAGTTCGCGACCGGCGTGGGTGGCCTCCGGAGCTTGATCCCCATTTGCTTAAGCCGCTGTTCCGGATTGAATACATCCTCTTCTGCGGAGACGATTCCGCCTAAGGACAAGACCTGAACCAGGAGTGTGATCAAGATGACGGACACGATCGTCCCGCCGCTGAAACTCATCCTCAAACCGATGTTTTTCGCGTACTTCATAGCAGCCTCCTTTCCTTAATGTGTGATTTCAAAATCCCATCTCGTGATGATCTCGTAAGACTCGTCACCTCGTTGAAAAACGGGGGCCAGAAGTCGGTAGCTTCTTGGAAGCACTGGATTGCGGCTCCCGGATCCAGTCCGGCGCAGAGCCCGCCGGAATGACGCAAAGATGGCATTTTCGACTATTCCTATGGCCATCACGGCTCTGCGCTTCGAAATGAATTGACGCCCGTCCGTTACCGAGTATTTAAAAAAGCGGTGATACAACTCAAAGGGCTATAGACGTAGCTGATATCGCGTCGTGGCGCACAACCTTCAAGCGGTCCTTGTGCCACTCCCACAGGAGGAGACACCATACCGGAATGAATTCAAGCCAGACAATCCCGTTATCGTGAACCTCCACCAGATCTCGTGCCGCAAAATAGAAACGCAGGTAGTAGAGGGGAAGCAACGCCGTAAGCAATAAAAGCGAGGTTCGAGGTTGAATCGCAAGAAAAGGCAACATCCATGTCGAATACCATGGGAACTGCGTCGGACTCAAGAGATAGAGGGCAGCGATGATATAGAGGAACCGGCGGGCTATGACCAGAGGTCGTTGATCCTCCCTCCTGGCAAGCAGCGCGACCACGAGTACGAGGATACCTAGTACAATGGCGCGCGTCATGATTTGATCCAGCGCCGGGCCGAACCCCAGCAGGTCCTGAATGCCCTGCGCGCCCCAGAGCAGAAGCATGAAAAAGGAATCATTCATCTCCCAAAAGCGGCTGTAGGCGACGAAGCCTGAACGCGAATCGAGACCGCCCCTGTACAGGGGCAAGAACATGACGAAGGAGATCCCGGCGAACAGCGCCAAAGCGGGCAGTAGGACCCTCGCCCTCGTAAGGGCAGGACGCAGAACCAACGGCAGCAATAGGGCCGGCCAAAATTTTACGCCTACGGCAAGGCCTAAAGTGCCCGACGCCAGTACCACCCTCCCCCGGCTTGCGAGAAGGTAACAACCCAGCAAGAGCGGCAAAAGCAAGAGGTCCATGTGACCTGAATTATAGATCTCTTTGATCAGGAGGGGGTTCCACCAATAAATCACGACGCCCCTCAAGGGAAGATCAAGACTTCGCAGGATAGTGCAAAGCAGATAGAAGGTCAGGATATCGATGAAGAGGAGGACGATTCGCCACGCATCCAGGCTCCATGGCTTAAGGGTGTGTGCCAGGGCAAAGGCCGTCTGGGTCAGAGGAGGATAAATAGTCCGCAGCCAGGGATAGTTTATTCGCTTTAGGATCGTCGGCGCCTCCTCGCCCAGTCGACAGAGTTCGTCTGGGACGGTATCGGCCTGGCATTCCTGGACATCGCGCGGAGCATACCGATAGGGATTGAATCCCTCTGCCACCACGCCGCCATCCCAAAGATAACGGTAATGGTCATCCTCAAGGATCGGTGTCGAGCCGAAAAAGGCCATACGCATTACCATGCCCAGTAGAAACACCCATGCAATGGGCGTCTTATCAGGGCGATCCTCGTCCGATCTCAAAACGACCCACAGGTAGATCGCTCCGGCGGCCATCAAAAGGGCAACGAGGGCGATGATCGGTTTGTCGATGTTCTCTAAGTCGTAATCGAATCGAGATGAGATCACGGAGATGAGGAAGACGGGTGCGGCGATGGCCATACCGCCTAGTCCCCATCTCAAAAGGTACCTCAAGGATGGCCTACGGGACGATATCGGCAACATTCGCTATCCGTATTTCGGAAGCTCGCAGCGGCTGAAAACCCTCACCCTTTGCGAGAATCAGTGGGGCCGATATTCAATGCCCTGAGTCGCAGCGGCTCTCGAGAGCAATCAACGATACTCAGATGTCCATAATCTTGCGCCAGACGAAACAGGTTGTTCAACGGGATGCCGAGGATATGACACAAAATCACCCGATGCACACCGGCATGCCCGACGACGAGCACCTTCCCAGAACTGTTTGCGACGAGATCGTCAAAGCGGGGTATAATCCGACGTTGTAGATCGGCAAAGCTTTCTCCACCAGGCGGCCGGTAACCCGCCAGATCCACGCCTCGCCGTTTCCACTCCAAAGGAAAACGCCTGCGAACCTCTGCCATCAGGAGCCCGTCCCATGCACCTAGACCAATTTCTCGCAGTTGCGGCATAACCGCTATTTCTTGAGGCCGGTCTCCGGCGATGATCTTTGCCGTTTGGTGCGCCCGGATGAGGTCACTGCAGCATATGCGGTCGAACTCCTCTTTTGCCCATTTTCGCTGCCAGAAATGGGCTTGCTCAAGCCCTTTCTCGCTTAGCGGCGGATCCACCTGGCCCACGAAGCGTCTTTCACCCACCGAATCAGGTTCGCCATGCCTTAGCAAGTAGATAGCCCGTTTCATGCTCCCCTGTGCTCGGAACTTCTTTCAAGAAGGATTCCAAAGATCGACCCAGCCTCTGCTCCAGTCGCCGTTTGATCTTCAGGGCCGTTGCCTGCCGCGAGGAGATGGCGGCGGACGCCTGGGGATTGCGGGCGTAGCGGTCCAACCGCTCCCGAAAGCGCTTCTCCAGAGAGCCGGCCCGAGTTCCCAGGACCAGTTTGTCGGCTAGATACACCACCTCATGGGGACGCAACGGTTCATCATCCCTTACGGTCAGGTCCATGTGAGCCCCAACAACCTCAGCAACGGCGGGATATCCCAGAGACTTCAGCATCTGCTCGCCCATGCGGGCATGTCTTGGCTCCTCCCTGGCCACGTCATGGAGGAGGCCGGCGGCAGCGATCAGATCGAGATCCATCCGACAGCCGGATCGATTGAGCGCCTTCGCCAGATGCAGGGCCACTCCGGCAACGGCACGGGAGTGTTCAACCAGGCTTCGATCTTCTCCAACCTTCTCATTCAGAAGGGCCAGCGACTCGTCAATGGTAGGGATGTCGTACTTCTTATACTTAGACCTGAGAGTACGATAATCGGCGGGTGTGTCGAGGTCGAAAAGGACATATTCATCCGCCACCTGGACCTCGACGGCATCGGAATCAAATCGCTCTAAAAACGCGCGAACCCCGCCTTCACCATCCCAGGCCAGCAAAGGTTCGACATATTCTCCTGCAATCAGCGGCGGGTGCCCGCGCCGACCTCGAAACGTCGGATAGAAGATCTTTCCTTTTCCCGCATGGAAGGCGTTAAGAAGAGCGGGAGGGGTTTGTGGGCGAACAAGAGGAATATCCACAGGCTGCAAAAAAAAGCCATCCCCCTCCGATCTCAAGGATCTCAGGCCCGCCTTGACCGACGAGAGCATGCCCTGACGGTAGTCCTCGTTATAAACCGATTCAACCTCCAAAGACCGCAACACAGGGTTCAATTCGGCGGCTCGATGGCCGGTCACCACCCGGATGTCGTCGATGCCGTTCCGCTGGAAAAGCCTAACGACCCGTTCGAGGATGGTTTCCATCCCGAGCGGCAGAAGCGGCTTAAACTCGCCTGCCATTCGCGCTGAAAAGCCGGCCGCTAGGATGATACCTGCAATTCGCTCGGCGGTCATAGATGGTTTTGGGCAGATCGTTCCTTGATCAACTCGGCAACAATGCTCACCGCGATCTCTTCGGGCGTATCACCCCCGATTTCCAGCCCAATCGGGGAATGCACGCGCTCCAGATCCGCGCGAGTGAAACCTTCATCCACCAGGGCCTTGTACACTGCATCACGCTTCCCCTTGCTCCCGATCATCCCAATATAAACGGCCTCTGTTCGGAGGGCTTGCTCAAGGACCGTCCTATCATGACGGTGCCCCCTGGTCACGATCACAATGTAGCTGTCACGATCGATATCCAGGTCCGCGAAGGCCTCGCTGAGCGCGGCCGGAACTCTTATCTCATCGGCCGCGGGGAATCGCTCGTTATTTGCAAACTCGGTTCGATCATCAAGGACTACGGTTCGAAAATGGGTCATTGAGGTCAAATGGGCCACTTGCTGGGAGACGTGTCCCGCCCCGAATATGTAGACCGACCCCGTTGCAAAGGCGGGTTCCACGAAGAAACGTTGATCATCGATGGTGCAAAGCATCGCCCTGCGTGCCCCGGAAGCCTCGTTCCTGATTCTTTCCAGCCAGGATGCAGGGAGAGAGAAATCACCCTGGACCGTCCCATTATCCAGGACGATATAGCGTTCGCTGCCGTCTCCTTTCCCTACACAGGTGACCAGGTAGCCCTTCTTGCCCTCTTGAATTATACGGTAAAGTTCTTTAAAGAGATTCAGATTCCGATTGGTTGCAGCGATGTACTCAAGCAATATCTCAACTTCTCCCCCGCAGATCATGTCCATACTGTCGACCTTCACGCCACTGAGATCGAACGTCTTGACTTGGGAGCCGGACGTTTCGAAGACGTCGGCAGCCGCCTTCATGACCTCGGCCTCCAACAGACCACCGCCGATGGTCTCGACGATACTGCCATCGGATGCAATGATCATCTTGGCACCCGCCATTCGGGGTGCCGATCCAAGTTGGTTGATGATCGTGGCGAGGACAAAGCTTTCTCCCCGCTCCAAGAGACGGCAGGACGTCTTAAGGAGTTTACTCATGGGCAATCCTTATTCATGATTTCGTTTCGAACCACAGCGTCAATTCCCTTTGCCAAAGGCACAAGCCGGGTAGCGACACTCCGGACAATTGAAGCAGTATCCGCCATGGCCCAAGGCAATGATGTCGTCTCGTGTAAGCCTCTCACCAGCCACGATGCGCGGGACCGTTAGGTCGAAGATGCTGGCCTGATGATACATCACGCATCCGGGGAGTCCCACCACCGGAACGGCGCCGATGTTAGCCAGCATGAACATCGCACCTGGAAAGGTGGGGGCGCCATAGGTCACCACGTTTCCTCCTGCCGCCCTGATACTGGCAGGAGTCTGGTCGTCAGGATCCACCGACATCCCACCGGTCACCGCGATGAATTCGGCCCCTTCGTCCAACAAATCATGAATGGCCTGAACCGTCATATCGACGTCATCCGACACCAAGATTTCCCTGAAGACGTGGCTGCCGAGCTCTGCAAACTTGGCGCGCACCACCGGCCCGAATTCATCCTTAATCCGTCCGTGATAGACTTCACTCCCGGTAATGACCAGGCCCACTTTGAAGCCTTGAAAAGGCCTGATCTGGAT
>CAZAGT010000307.1:0-6180 GCA_964484515.1 uncultured Desulfobacteraceae bacterium
CGCCCTGGCCGTGGGCTGGGACATCAACCAGCCGAGCGTCGTCCTCTACACCGTTTGGGACGGTACGTCGTGGTCTGCACCGGCCCAGGCCTTTGCCAAAGAAACGGGTTCGGAACTCCGGCACATCGAGGTGGCAGGCAACCCCACCAACGGTGAGATCCTGGTCGCCGTTCTGGATGCCGACCTGAGGATCGTGCTCTACCGGTGGGACGGCTCCGGCTTTGACAAGCTGGGCATCCTCGAGACCAATGCGGGCAGCGACAAGTGGATGACCATGGATGTCGTCTTCGAGCAGCAGTCCGGCGAAGGCATGATCGTATGGGGAAACGCCTCATCTTCATCGGTCCAATACGTGACCACAAACGGCGCCTGCATTAGTTCAACGGCCTCGCTCCCTGCATTCCCGGCACCGGCCGCCATGGCCCGCGCCGCCGCCGACCCGACCAGCGACTTCATTTTCCTTACGGCCTTGACCCTGGACAAGGATATCTATGCGGCCGTGTGGGACGGCGCGAGTTGGACCGACTCCCGCTGCCTCGAAACGAATGCGGACCAGCCCACGATCGACTATATGAACTTCGATGTCGCCTGGGAGGACTCCGGCAGTGAAGTTATCGCGGCCTGGGGAAATCCCTCGGCCGACTACCGGCTAAGGTACATTCACTGGCTGAAGGGCACGGCCCTTTCAGGTGGCAGCGTCGAGATCGGCCCCAGGTTTCAAAATTATCTCCGATCCATGCAGCTTTGCGCCGTACCCGGGAGCGACCGGATCGTCCTGGCATGCAACAATAGCTGCAGGGAGCTGCGGTACTGTCTCTGGGACGGAGATCAATTCAGGGGCGATCCCGCGGTCCTTCTGACTGACAAGCAGCCCTCGGAGCGCTGGCTCCCCTTTGACGTCGCTTATGCAAACTACCGTGACGGGCCTGCGGCCCCGCCCAAAGCCGATATGTCGGGCCTCTATGTCGAGGCCTTTCGGGGCTGGTATTTTACCGGAGGATGGACCTCGTGGGTGGTCACGGACCTCAGCGGGCCGCCCTACAACGTCCCGCCGGATGCTGTGCTTGAACTGGCCATAACCAACATTGATCCTAACTCCTCCCATTCGGGTGGGGTCCGCAGGCGCTTCTCGACCCTGGAAAGGCGTCTCAAGCTTCATGAGGCTGAGGGTGGCGGCAAGGACGCGGTCGTCATGCACGTGCAGGCCGATGCCAATTCCCGGATCGAATGTTGGGTTGGGACCCCGGGTGCGGTCGTGTTCTTCCTGCTCGGTTACTGGACCAACGGCACCTATCTGGAACGATTTGATAGTTTTGTCCCATCAAACAACGGGATCTGGGAAGACTTTAACCTCTCCGCCTACGGGGTCGCCGCTGAACAGGTGGCGGAGATCGTTATCGCCAACCATGACCCGGGGACCGAACGCTTGGTGGGGGTGCGCACCGACGGATCGGTCCTGAATCGGACCCTGGCGCTCCATGAGGCCGAGGGCGGGGACCTGGACCTGGCGACCATGCTGGTAAAGGCCGGCAATAACGCCACCATCGAGGCTTATGCCGAGTTGACCTCACAAGTTTCGTTGCATCTCGTCGGCTACTGGAGCACACCGCCCGGGACCTATACGGAGGCCATGGCCGCCCTGGGCAAGCCGGCGTCCGACCAGACCTGGGAAAAACGGGTGCTCTCAAGCTACGGTGTACCGGCCAGCGCCGTGGTCCAGATCGCCATGGCCAATGGTGACGAGGTGGAAACGAACCATATGGGCTTCAGGGAGGTCGGATCCACGACTGATAGGACGATCGAGCTCCACGAAGCCGAGTCCGGCGGCCTTGATATCGCCACGATGCACGTGAACGCGGATGCCTGTTCCAAGATCGAGTGGTATCACAACGACGTCAGTGATCCTGGTGACTTCTACCTGCTCGGGTACTGGGATATGGGTCAAGTTCAGGCGGGGGCCCCTTTTCAGGTTGTCCTCGAGGCCGACTTTGATGCAGACGCGGAAGGCTTCACCTATGCGGACGACACTTTTCGCGGCACGAGCGCGCCAGGCTATGCCTCCGGGGTCCGGATCGCCACGGGCGGCCACAGCGGAGGTGCGCTCAAGGTGGACCTGGGAGGTCTAGATGATTCGGATGTGTTGGGGATGTCTGGCGGGTGGGGGAGGGATTTCACCACGAGCGGCGCATCTGAGGTCGTCCTCTCCTTCCGCTACAATTTGACCCTCTCATGGGGCTATGAGGTCGACGAATTCAGCCAGGTAGTCATCGACGTTGATGGGGCCCTCTACGGGAAAAACCGGCATGATTACGTCTATCAGATGAACGGCAATGGCGACGGCGGCAGTACCGATACCTCCGGCTGGCGGCTATTCAAGGTCAATCTGGGCACGCTTTCCAGCGGGACCCACAATCTCACCCTTGGAGGGTATAACAACAAGAAGACCTGGAGTGACGAATCTACGACGGTCCTGATCGATGACGTCCTGATCACCGAGTGGTAACAGGATCAGGTGGGGGTTTCAGGGGTCAGCCCAGCCGCTGGCCGGTTCCCGAGAAGACGCGGCATTGACACCTGGAACCTGAACACGAAAACCTCAATCTATCTGTAATCCTAGAGCTTAGATGAGGATCTGGCTGCGATGTAGCTCTCCAAATCAACATTGTCCTTGTAGAGTTCCTTTCCCATGTAATCCAGGATGAGAGCGAATTTCTGCTTTGAGATGTATCCTGAGATGACCTTGACCGGATCGCCTTGCGTATCGAGAAAGACAAAAGACGGCAAGGCCTTTATTCCGAATCTCTTGGCCAGATCGGCATAGGTAAGCCTCTCTCCCCGATAACTCCCTTCGGCTCCTTGTCTTTCAATATCTAACCGAATGGCAATCCACTCCGAGGCCAGCGTGCGGCCTATCTCGGCGGAAGAAAATGTTTCCGCGTCCATCAGTTCACAGAATTTGCACCAGGGGGCTTCGAAATAGGCCAGAACCGGCCTTTTCTCTTTCGCGGCCTTTTCCAGGCCGGTATCCCAGTCCAGATACCAACCTTCTTGGCCGTCCTTGGCGCTGACTCCCTCCGTGGCCGTCCGCGCCTGTCCCGATGAATCTTTCTCAACGCCTGTCTGTTGATCGCCCTTTTGACACGCCACGAACAGAAAGGCGAAAACAAAGGCCGCCATAAAATAGATTGTCTTTTTCATATATTACAAGACCTCCGAGTGATGATTGCGTTGCCTTCTATCATAAACGGCTTCCAGGCGCGCGACATGGGAGGAATGTAGGCGATGGCTGCCGAAGCTGTCCAAAAACCGACTCCCTGAGGCTGATGGAAAATGTCCATATGCAAGGCTTCCTAAATCCCGCGGAATGAGGCCTAAAGATACTCCGGCGTGAGGCTTGAGGCCTGAGGCTCAAGGGAAAGACAAAGTGGATTTTCATCTCTTTTTTCTTCCCTCATGCCTTATGCCGTACGCCTTGAGACTTGAGTGTCCGCCGCAGTGACAGGAGATGAGGGTCACGCAGCCCTTCGGCTTTGCTCAGGGCCGTGAGTCCATCGGCTCTGCTCAGGACCGTGAGCCCGTCGAACGGCCTGTCGAACGGCAGATGGGCGTTTTCCAACTGCCTCGCTAGGAGTGTGGAACGCGTCTTCAGCCTATCATAGACTACACTCAACTCAAAACCCGGCGAAAAGAAATAACCTCGGAAGTACAGGCAACACGGATGACATGGTTCCGGATACCCCAAGTCGGGCAACGATCTATTGCATATGATACCACATAGTGGTATATTTATAAATATCAAGGTCTATTCTTACGGCCTGCCTTGACATTTGGCTTTGTTGTCCATCCTATTGATATTAATTGCTTTCTATTCATGGAGGGGTAAGGGATGGAGGACGTTCGAGCGAGAATTGGATCCTTGGGGTGGCTCTCAGAACAGCTCGAGCAGAAGGATTCGATCATTAATGGCATCTCCGACGCCTTGATGCTTCTGGATGCATCCACCTACCAAATCCTGGAAGTCAATAAGGCCTTTCTTGAAAGCTACAGGGTGAATCGCGAGGATGTTCTGGGAAAAAGGTGCTTTGAGGTCACCCATCATCTAGACCGGCCCTGCCATCTGATCGACCACGACGAAAAATGTCCCTTGAAAGAGTCACTCGAAAGCGGTGGGTTGACGCATGTCGAACACCTCCATCGGGACCGCGACGGCCGGGAACTCTATTTTGAAATTACGGCCTATCCCATTAGCGATCGTGACGGCCGTGTGAGCCGCATCGTGCATCTCGCCAGGGATGTCACCGAACGCAAACAAGCCGAAGATCTCCTGAGAGAAAGCGCGCAGAAGTTGAAACTCTTTGCCTATTCGATCGCTCACGATCTTAAAGGGCCGACTGTGAGTATTCACGGGCTCGCCAAGCGTCTGCAGGAGCATTACCAGCATGTCCTCGATGAAAAAGGGAAGGCGCACTGCCGATACATCTTGAAAGCCGCTGAAAATATTGCAGAGCTTGTTGAAAACCTCAACACCTATGTCTCAACCAAGGAAACCCCGCTTACCATCGGATCGATTGATCCAGCCGCCATTTTTCAAACACTGGCGGAAGAGTATTCCGAGGATTTGGATGCGCGCGGTATACGTTGGATCGTGCCGGATGATATACCCGTGATCAAGGCCGACAGGACATCTCTCGTTCGAGCGATGAGGAATCTGATCGACAATGCCCTCAAATACGGAGGCAATGATCTGAGCGCCATCGAGATCGGATACGAAGACGACGGCGATTCGCATATCTTTGCGGTGTCTGACAACGGTGCCGGGCTGGAGGGTGAAGAGGTCGAAAAAATCTTTGACCCTTTCGAGCGCAAGAGCCGTTCCAGTGAAACCGAGGGGACGGGGTTGGGCTTGGCTATCGTGAGAGAGATCGCGGAGCACCATGGCGGCAAAGCCTGGGCGACAACGAAGCGGGAAAAAGGGACGGCGTTCTTCTTTTCGATTTCAAAGAACCTTTAATGAGGAGGGTGAAATGGAGACCGTTCAAATGAAGCCTGAAGCAATGAAAGACGCTGAGCACGACGCCGCGAAACTGAGCGCCTATTTCTTGGCGCAAAAAGGGGCTATCATAGCCTATAGTGGGGGCGTGGACAGTGCCCTCTTGGCCTTTGTCGCTCACCTCGCGCTGGACAACAAGATGCTGGCCGTCCTGGCCGATAGCCCTTCCCTTGCCCGCCGTGAATACCGGTTTGCGCTCGACTTCGCCCGCAACCATGAAATCCCGCTCCAAATTGTTCGAACCGATGAGATGGCCAATCCGCTCTACCGGGCCAACCAGGGAGATCGTTGTTATTATTGCAAGCAGGCCCTCTTCGAGAAACTGGAGGATCTCCGCAAGCAGCTCGAAGGATCTGTGGAGAGCACGGCCTGGCCTCTATTCTACGGCATCAACCGCGACGATCTGGGGGACCATCGCCCTGGGATCCAGGCCGGGAAGGATATGTCGGTGCTTGCCCCTTATGTCGATTTGGGGGTAGACAAAGATACGATTCGTGCTTTATGCCGTTATTACGATCTGGAAATTGTTGACAAGCCGGCCATGCCCTGTATGTCGAGCAGGATCGCCTACGGAGAGGAAGTGACGGAAGAAAAACTGAGTCAGGTCGAGAAGGCCGAGGATGTTCTCTACGATCTGGGCCTCAGGATATTGAGGGTTCGACATCACGGCGAGACTGCCCGGATCGAAGTCCGGCCACAGGATCTCCAGCAGGTGCTCGAAAACCGGTCAAAAATCACTGACACATTTCACGAGCTCGGTTTCCTGTATGTCTCCCTGGACCTCGACGGCTTCAAGACCGGTTCTCTCAATAAGGCACTATCATAACCGGATCTATCTACAACAAGTTCACCACAGAGTCACAGAGGGCACAGAGGGCGCGGGATCTGTTTTTCGTCTATCGGGAGATACCGATAGACGAAAAGAAGCTCTGAAATCACATTTGTGGCAAAGCCTTTTTCATGGCCCGCTTACCAAAAACCCGGGACCGGCAGAAGTATTTGTTCATAACGCTCCCGATCTAGGGGTCTTTGTACGGAATGTTTTTGTTTGTCGGCATCTCCCGACAAACAAAAACTGGTTCATCCGGCAAATGCCGGGGTGTCCTTGTGTAAGAAATAGAGTCGAAGCT
>CAZAGT010000308.1:0-6168 GCA_964484515.1 uncultured Desulfobacteraceae bacterium
GCCTTATGCCGAGACAACGCACTCAATTCCTCGTTTTTGAAAAGAGATCCCCATGACCGGCAGAACAGCCTTCGAACCATCTCAAAATGTCAAATTCTAGTGCTAAGTTCATGAAGTTTCCCGGTCGATCAACTTGGCCGCCCTGCGGCAAGAGGCGGCGCTGACTTCTGACTGCTCATATCGCAAGATCAAAAGTCGATGCAAGCCTGAGGACGGGAAGTGAAAAGCCCCTGCCGCCAATCCTCCCTCGTCAAGGGATCGGCGGCTAGGGGCCTAGTGGATCGAACGTCCTCGAACTATCCACCAACTCTAGAATACAGACTTTGTCTTCAATTCGTCAAGGCCATAAAAGGAAGGGCCCCTGAGTGGCGGGATACCCAGGGGCCAGGGGAAGTGTTAGGGATGATCGATGATCTATATATCGTCCCAACGTCGCAGAACTTTAAACTGGCCTATCTTTTGTGAAATGGGGTATCCTATTAAGGAGCAGGAACAGGGAGGAGCCGGGAGGTGTATGAAACAGGGAAAGGGATGGATAGGGCCAAGGAAATCACGTCCTTAGCGATCGGCTCTAACCGCCTGGCGGCATAAGGCGTTCCTTGACGTCGGTCGGCAGGGTTCGGGGGCGGTTTGGATGCTCGTCTCTGAGGTCGCTTGAGAGACGCTACCCAATAGCGAATGAAGGAGTGAATAACGATGAGCAGGGCATATAATCGGACTGAAGGCGGGAGTAATCTAGGCGTGCGTTTCGGGGTCATCGCCGCGGTGCAGAAAGAATACATCAGCATCAAACAGCTGGTCGAGGCGATGAGTGTCCAAGTGCAAGATGATGCGGAAAGGAGACCTCACCGGCGGGTAGGCGAGATTCTTGTAGAGTTGGGATACATGGATCAGGGCCAGGTGGAAGAGGTGTTGGGCGAAATCGGGACGGATGGATGAAGGGCCCCTGAGAGAGAAACACCGAGCCAAGGATAATCTCTCTCAGGGGTGAAAGGGGTTGATAGATAGTATCCTTATCGGCATGAACCCCATGATCTGGATAAGAATGTACAATGTTCCGGGAAAATAGGGTAGACGGGGCGCAAGGTTCCGAACCTTTGAGGCCTGCTCACCAAGCAGACGCGCGCCCAAACAGCGCCACGCCCCGACATAGAGATGCCGTCAACTTCAACCTCAGGTAAGAGCATCGAGAAAGGTGATCGATTCGGGAATATAAAAGGGCGTAGGGCGCTGGAAGTAAAGGCTGGTTTTTGGGGGGATGAAGTGGGTATAGGAAATACCATTTCGAGGGGGCGGGCCCGGATGGAACACACACCTGTCTTTATGGCGAATTTTTACTGATAGCTTTCTTCAGATGAACCCGGAGGGCCATCAGGGCTGCGGGCGTGATGCCGGAAATGCGGGAGGCCTGCCCAAGAGATCTCGGCCGTACCCGACTCAGTTTCTCTTTGATCTCAGTCGAGAGTCCGTAGATCTCGTTATAATCGATTGTCCCAGGAAGCCTGATTTCTTCCAGTCCATCCAGCTTCGCAACTTGTCTCTCCTGACGATCGATGTATCCCTGGTATTTGATGCGGGTCTCGACCTCCTCCGCGATCTGAGCTTTCACACCGTCGAGCTCAGGGGCGAAAAGACGGAGATGTTCAAGGAAGATCTCGTTTCGTTTTAGCAAATGGGCCAATGAGGTCCTGTTTCTTATAGGGGCAGAGCCGAGCCGGGTCAGTTTATCGAGGACCCCCGGTTCAGGTTTCAAGTCCGTGGCGCTCAAACGCGCCATCAAGTCTTCGACGTGCTTTTTTTTCTCCAGAAACTCCCTGTAAACCTCATCCGAAACGATCCCCAGCCGATATCCCCTTTCACGAAGTCTGAAATCGGCGTTGTCTTCACGGAGCAAGAGCCGGTGTTCGGCGCGCGACGTAAACATGCGGTACGGTTCGTTCGTTCCCTTGGTAACGAGATCATCGATCAGGACACCGGCATAGGCCTCGGAACGCCTCAGAATGAAGGGGTCTTCCTCCCGAATTTTGAGGACCGCGTTGATTCCCGCCAAAAGCCCCTGAGCAGCCGCTTCTTCATAGCCCGAGGTCCCATTGATCTGTCCGGCGTGAAAGAGGCCTTTCACAAGTTTGGTCTCTTGGGTAAGGTCCAGTTGCGTCGGGTTGACGTAATCATACTCGATGGCGTATCCGGGCCGTAGGATTTCTGCGCCCTCCAGACCAGGAATAGTCCGGACTAGCCTCTCTTGGATGTCGATCGGAAGACTGGTAGCGATGCCGTTCGGATAAACTTCGAGCGTATCCAGGCCTTCAGGTTCAAGAAAGACCTGATGCCTTTCTTTTTCCGCAAAACGGACGATCTTGTCCTCAATGGAAGGGCAGTACCTCGCCCCGATGCCCTTTATAACCCCGCCATACAAGGGGGATCGATCCAAACCGGAGCGAATGAGGTCGTGGGTCCGGGCGTTGGTATAGGTAATATGGCACGGAACCTGGGGCAGCGGTATCTTCCTGGTGCTGAAGGAGAAAGGGCGCGGGTTTTCATCCCCAAATTGAGCCTCGAGTCCATCATAGTTGATAGTCCTGCCGTTCAGGCGAGGGGTCGTTCCGGTCTTGAGTCGCCCGAGTTCAAATCCAAGGTCTTCCAGTTGTTTAGAGAGTTGTATCGAAGGCGGGTCTCCCATCCGGCCGGAGGGGAAATGGTCGAGCCCGATATGGATCAGTCCGCGCAGAAAAGTGCCGGTGGTTAGGATGACGGTCTTCGATAGGAACATCTCATGGATATGGCTTTCGACCCCGTAAACTCGACCGTCTCGAACCAGGAGTCGGTCCACCACAGCTTGGCGGATATCGAGATTGGGCTGCTGCTCAACGACGGTCGTCATTCTCCGGCGGTAACGATCGCGGTCGTTTTGGGACCTCGACCCTTGAACCGCGAGCCCCTTGCGAGTGTTCAGCCGTCTAAACTGGATGCCGGTTTCATCGGCATTTTTCGCCATTTCGCCACCCAGAGCGTCGATCTCTTTCACGAGATGGCCCTTGGCCAGACCACCGATGGCCGGGTTGCAGCTCATCGCAGCAATTCGGTCGAGGTTAATCGTCAGGAGGAGAGTCGGGTGGCCCATCCGCGCCGCCACCAGTGCGGCTTCGCAGCCGGCGTGCCCGGCCCCAACCACGATGACGTCGTATTGCTTGTCGTAGGTGGGCATGTCCCTTTTCTACCAGCACGTCTTCGAAGGTGACCAACATCAAGAAAGGCGCCTGAGATCGCACAAGCGCTACACTGCGCTGTTTCGGCTTTTCCTCAATGCTTGCCTTGTTGTTGAGCATTGTTTAGAGATCATCTTCGGCTGGTCCTCGTGGCTGGTGTTCTGAGACGCTTGAGAGACCCCTTTAGCGGTCTAGGGAAGAGGCCTGAGGCGAGAAATAGAGGAGGTCTTTTTAACCCAACTAGACTAACGAGCGGGATCAAAGGGTTCCTTCACGGTGATGGTTTGTTCGCGCCCCGGGCCAACCGATATGATCGAGAGGGGAACTCCCGTGATTTCCTCGATTCTTTGGAGGTATGCTCGCGCTTGCCCCGGCAATTGATCGATCGATCGTGCGTCGGAGATATCCTCCTGCCATCCGGGCAAATCCTCGTAGATCGGCCTACACTGAGCCAGCCTTTTCAGGCTCGCCGGTCTGGAGTTGATTATCGTTCCCTCCAGCTCATACTCCGTACAGATCTTCAACCGTTCAAGACCTGTCAGGACGTCAAGCTTCGTCATGCTCAGGGTCGTCAGTCCGTTAAGACGGACGGAATCGCGCACCATCACGAGATCGAGCCATCCGCAACGGCGGCGGCGGCCGGTCGTCGCCCCGAATTCGGCGCCCTTTTTTTGGATGTAATCTCCGATTTCATCCTTTAACTCGGTCGTGAAAGGGCCTGAACCGACGCGGGTTGTATAGGCCTTCACAATGCCGATGATATGGTGCATCTTGTCCGGTCCCACGCCGACCCCTGCGCAGACTGCTCCGGCGATAGGATTCGACGAGGTCACAAAAGGATAAGTCCCATGATCGATATCGAGATGGGTGCCTTGAGCTCCTTCGAAAAGGACCTTCTTGCCTCCCGCGACGGCGCGGTCGATCTCGATGGATACATCCGTCAGGTAGGATTTAAGTTCCTCTCCCATGACAAGACATCTGTCATAGATGGTCTGAAAATCAAGCGGCTGAGCATTCAGGAATCGCTCAAGAAAAAAATTCTTCTCTTCAAGGTTGGTCTTTATCTTTTCGGCAAGGGTATCCGGTTCGAGTAGGTCTACGGCCCTGATTCCAGTTCGGCCTGCTTTGTCCTCATAACAGGGGCCGATTCCGCGGCCGGTCGTTCCTATTTTCTGATTTCCTCTGGCCGCCTCCCGGGCCAGATCGATGGCCTTGTGGTATGGCATGATGAGGTGGGCCTTTTCACTGAGCGACAGCCGGTCGGGGCCCGTGGCAATACCCTTCGCTGCCAGCCCATGGATCTCTTCCAGCAGGACCTCAGGATCGACAACGACACCGTTTCCAATCAGGCACTTCTTCCCGGCGTGCAAGATCCCTGAAGGGATCAGATGACAGATGGTTTGCTCACCATTGACGACGAGGGTGTGGCCGGCATTATTTCCTCCTTGATACCTGACCACGACATCAGCTTGCGATGCAAGCAGATCTACAACCTTCCCCTTGCCCTCGTCTCCCCATTGGGTGCCGACTACGACGACGTTGGACATGGCAAAACCCCAATTCTTTCTACTGCAGGCCTTAAGCCGCAAACATGTTCTCCTGATCGCGCTCCAGCAGAGGATCTCTCACAACCGGCAACCACTTTCAGCACGGAGGGAACCTAGCTGAAGCACCATGCCTTGTCAATGGCCAAATGACAACTGTTCCGGCCCTATCGGACGGCGTCTTCGCCACGAGCACAGGACAATAGAGGAGCGCATTATTGGGGAGTATGCAAGGGTGTAAGCGAGGAGGAGGTAGATGCGGTTAATCAATAGAAAAGGCATGAGGCGTCGAAATAGGCCCGTTTTGTCGGGCTCGCGAGCCTTATGCCTTTTTAGATTGGAAGGGGAGGAGGTCGGCGTTAGGGGGAGACGAGTGACAGGATCATCGTTCCGTGCCCACTCATTTTGCCGTCCTTGAACTGGCCGACATATTTCCGGCCATCCGGAAAGACGGCGGCTCCTTTACCGTTGAATTTGTTATCCTTGAATTCTCCGACGTACTTGGTTCCGTCGGCGGTAAGCATGGTGCCTTTACCGTGGAATCTTCCGTCCTTGAAATAACCGGTATACTGCCCCCCGTCTGGAAAGGTCATCGTCCCGTATCCGTTTCGTTTCCCATCTCTGTATTCTCCAATATACACCTTACCGTCTGGATAGGTGAATGTGACATTGCCGTGGGGGATCCCATTCTTAAACTCTCCCACGCATGTCATACCTAAAAACGTCATCGTGCCCTGCCCGCTTATTTTGCCGTCCTTGAACTGCCCGACATATTCTCTCCCATCCGTGAAGGTCATCGTCCCGTAACCATTGATGCAATCACCTTTCGCGCATCCGGCCTGGGCGCTCAAAGGGTAGAGACAAAGCATGAAGATCATAGCGACTAAAGAGTGTTTCATTGAATGTCCTCCGGAACGTTCTTTCACTCGCCTTCGCCAGGTTTATCCGCCCTGGGCGGGATGCTTCACTAGCTTAGAGAGCCATATACAGGAGTATATTCGGCATCTTTCGTGATAATCATGACTGGGCGCTTCACATGGTGTTCAATTGACGCCGTCGCGAGGCAGTGAAATCGTTGGTCAGAATGTGCTAAGATCATGCCAGGCGCGAGAGCCAAGATATTTCCTATTAATTGTAGATAGTTAGTTGGCTCTAGAGGCTTCTGCGGCGGCTTGAAAGTGAGGGGGCTGAGGGGAAATTAGGTGACATCAGGTGGAATGGCTTTACACACGTTAGCGGGGCGGCGTTCGGTCAACGGATTTGGACTCGTATGAAACTCCATGAAATGAGGTCTTTGATACCTTAACGCCCGGTCATGGGGGTCTCTTTTCAAAAGCGAGGAATTGAGTGCGTGGTCTCGGCGTAAGGCGCTACCCGAGGCGGCCGGAGGGTCTCCGCGGTATAGGCCGGGTTGACAG
>CAZAGT010000309.1:0-6137 GCA_964484515.1 uncultured Desulfobacteraceae bacterium
CTCGGGCACCGCAAAATGCTCCTAAATGCCCGCAGAATCGATCCAGGCGAAGAGCGCCCGGCCATGATCCTGTTGAGTTTCAAGGACATCACGGGTAGTTAGGTTTCAGGTTTCGGGTGTCAGGACTACATGAGTGTTCAGGTGTCGGGTGTCGAAAGAGGTTTCAGGTGTCGGGTGTCAGGTTTCAGGTGTCAGGAGGGTAATGGGGAGCGCCTCGTATGAAACTTCGTTACTTGTGCGATGAAGTAAACTTGTAGGAGGTCTGAATATTCGTCACTGCGGAGAAAGCCGGAGTCCAGAAATTCTGGACATCACTGGATTCTGGCTTCCGCCGGAATGACAGAAAGAGGGAATCCTAGATTTTCTATGGAACACCCAGTTTCATATTCGATCAACTTGACCGCCCCGAGGCTAGAGGCGGACCTGACACCTGAACACTGAAACCTTCTTTTCCTCATGCCAAGAAAGACCGACAACCGCCGCCAGACCGGATCAGGGGTCGATAAGACCTCGGCCGACGAGGGACGCCGCTCGAATGGGGCGCTACTGGCTCGAATCAACGAGCTTTCGGATTTTTACGACTTTTCGCCGGTGGGATACATCTCCCTCGATTCAAAGGGCCGACTCCTGGACATAAACTTGACCGCCGGCATGATGTTCAAGAGCGTCAGGTCGGAGTTGACCGGTCAATCCTTGTTTGATTTCGTCAAGGGGGATGACCGGGACAGCCTTCACCTTCATTTGAGACGTCTCTTTAAAGAGCAGAAACCTCAGTCCTGTGAGCTGCGAATCCAAAATAACCACGACGAGACGGTTCATGTGGTCCTGGACAGCATCTACATCGAAGACCGGCATGGTCACCCGGTTTGCAGGTCGGTGCTGGTCGACATCACCGAGCGCATCCGCGCGGAGAAGACCCTCCTCGACAGTGAGGAGCGGCTGCGTATGGTCGTGGATGGCGCGCGACTGGGAACCTGGGACCACAATCTGATGACCGGTGAAATCAACTGGAACCCTCGCCTGTACGAGTTGCTCGGCCGGGATCCGCACGGGCCGGAGATCACCGGCGAGACGTTTTTCGACTACATCCACCCAGAAGATCGGGCGCGGGTCGTCGATCATGCGGAGCGGTGGCTTCGCGAAGAAGATCTCTTCGAGGACGAATTCCGGGTGGTCCGCGATGACGGCGAGGTACGCTGGATAGGCGGCACCGGATATGCGTACAGGGATGAGACCGGCCGGCCGGTGCGCGTTGCCGGCGTCAACTACGACATCAATAAAAGAAAAACGCTGGAAGAAGAACTGCGGAGTTCCCGTGACGAACTCGATCTGCGCGTCCAGGAGCGAACGGCCGACCTGAAGGTCCTCTCGCAACGGCTGCTGGAAGCCCAGGAGAGCGAGAGAAGGCATGTGGCCCTCGAACTCCACGATGGCATCGGCGGAAGACTCACCGCCGTCAAGATGGCCTTGGAGGCCAAGCTCAATAAAATCCGCAAAGGCGAGACAGTCTCCGAGAGTGCCTTGGGGGAGATCCTGGAGCTGGTCCGGACATGTATGAGCGAGACTAGGAGAATGCAGCACAACCTGCGACCCGCCACCCTGGACCATCTCGGCCTGGCCGCGGCCCTGCGCGGCCTCTGCCGGGAGCTGGGAGAGACAAACGACGGCATGACAGCGACTGCGCGCATACTCGGAATCGATGCCGCGCTTGTGCCCGAGGAGTTGAAGATCACGATATTCCGGATCTCACAGGAGGCCCTTACCAACGCGATCAAGCACAGCGGCGCGAAAAAGGTGGAGCTTTCCCTGACCCATCGGGACGGTGCGATTCAATTGATGATCCGGGACGACGGCCGCGGTTTCGAGACGGAGAAGGCCTTCAGCCCGCAGATGATCAAACGCGGGATCGGGCTTGCCAGTATGAGGGAACGGTGCAATCTATCCGGAGGGTCCTTCTCCATCGATTCACGGGCAGGCGAGGGGACCACGATTGGTTGTAGCTGGGGGGGTGGCATTTCTTTGACTGAAGTTCAAAAACACGGGAACCCGACGTCTGGTGGTTTCTTTCAAGAGGATTGGCAATAAGACCAGAAATATTATGATAAATCCTACTTATTATACAGTTTAGGGGGATGATAATGACCCATGCCAAGATGAGCGTGACCGTTCCCAAAGAAATCTACGATGAAATAAGGAAGGCCGCGGCGACTCAAAAGACGAAGGTGAGTCATTTGGTCACCGAGGCGCTTACGGAGAAGCTCAAGAGAATGAAGGAAGACGTGTTTGTCTCCGAAATCAACAAGCTCTTTGCGGAGCCCGGCATCGCAGACGAACAGCGCAAAATGGCGGAGGATATCGCGCAGAACATCGATGTCAAGGAGCTGCCGTGGTAAAGCCGACTAAGGGTGACATCTATTGGGTCCGGTTTAGGCGCGCAGCCGAATCGGGCCCGGCGGGCAAAAGGCCGGCCGTGATCATTCAGAACGATCTGCTGAACAGAAGTAATATTCAAACCACCATCGTGGCCTTGGTAACCTCAAACACAAAACTCGGCGCTGTACCGGGAAATGTCGGATTAAGAAAAGGAATGGGGAATATCCCCAAGGGGAGTGTCGTTGTCCTCACTCAGATAGCGACGGTCGATAAGGCCCGGCTACTTGAAAAGATTGGTACGCTCGACAAAGATACCACCGCGGAGATCCTTAGAGGCTGCCGAACGGTCATCAGCGCCAGTGTGTTCTAAGACATCAAGGGGCTGAGGAATGTCTTAGGGAAATTCAGGGATTCCCTGATTGACAGCCGGGTTTTTCGGACGGAAGGTCATCTTAAACCGGTCTCTGAGGCTGATGTCTTCAAAATGAGGTTTGTCATATCATAGTCTTTGTATGTGAGGCACTCATTTCCTCCATCGGTATCTCCCGGTGGACGAAAAAGATCGATTCCCCTCTCTGCGTGCTCTGTGTCTCGGTGGCGAAAATTCGATTTTGGACGGAAATGAATGACGGAAAGCTGCAAACGACTTTGGGGTGCCGTGCTCGAGCAAGCGATTCATGATCTCAGGCGCGGATATAGTCACGCAACTCCCGCGCGAGCCTGGTTTCAGAGTGAAAGCGAGGAGGTCGGGTCGTTTGTTTGGGTCTGCAGGGTGTTGGGGATTGTCCCGGAGTCTACAAAGAAGATCCTGGTGAAAAGCGGCGCCACTGCTCGGATGAAGCCTGGTACCAACTCATCCGTGCTTGATGCCTCGACGCGAACCCTGATCTTCCCTATCAATAATCGACACCATTTCGCTGCACGACGGAGTTAGCTCCTCCTTTCGTCAAGGTCACGCTCCAACGCCGTTGAGAAGCTCAGGATTGATCTTTGTCACGAGCAAGCTATTTGTCTCCCTCTGAACCCTCTCGTTCCCTTTACGCAAAATACCGTCTCTTTCCACAAAGGGTACCTGATTCGCCCTGTGTACTCCGCAATCGAATAAGCTTACATTCCCCTCGTATCTGACCTAAGCCGATATTGGCCACCGACCCAGGATCTCTGAGACTGGTTTATTGTTGTCAAGATCCTTTTCATAGCTGTAGAGAATATCGCCCAGCTTCACTCTGGTATTCGGGAGTGCTCTGAAGGCCCTGATCTTGCTTTATCGAGGCTTGGGGACGAAGGGGAGTCATCGACGCTTGGAGGGGGGAGGTCCATGTCGGCCGACGAGCAAATGTTTTCCCGCCTGTGGCGGGTCGGATCTTCCTGTTGGACAAATACATGGCGCGAGGTTTGAGAGCCTGGCTCCCAAGCCTCGCGCCGCTTATAGTATTTTAGAGTATTATTAATTCGCGCTCTTGGACTTGCTGAATTTCAACTTGCCCTCGCCCGGCACGCTCTTCGGGTCCCGAAGGCTGGAGGCGTTGTCCACGCACCCAGCCTTCTCCTCCTCACTGACCGAATTCGGATCCAGCAAAGCATCCATCGGACAGAGGAATCGGTTCCCGGCGTTGTCCTTGACCCACACGAGGGGGTCCGTCTTGACCTTTGTTTCCGCCATATTGTCCTCCTTATAATGTGAACGGGTTTTTATGCTTATCCCCGTGCCGGCTCCTCCTATTAATATTCAGGCGCCGGCACGGGCGCGAACTCCATGCGGCGCTGTTCGGCCTGGCGCGCAATCTCTGGGCTGTAAAAGGTGAACCACTCACCGCCGATGAGCGCCTCGGCCGTCTTGACGATGATGGCGTTACTGTCAAGGGCCTCGACGCCCTTTACGCGGACCGTCTGGCCGATGTGCGGGGACAGCATCGAACTCTTCAAATTCGGCAGGTAGAAGAACTGGTTCTTGCCGACGACGAGGACGTATTCATTCTCGGCCGCCGCGACAATGTCTTCATGGCCGGGTATGCATGTCTGTCCGCTACACGCACTCCAGAGGCCCTCGATCGTCCCCGTTTCCGTCATCATCTTACCTTTATATAGCGATCCCTGCGCGAAGGCTTGCATCGGCAAACATACCATCAGGGCCAAAAGTGAGGCCCACACCCATTTATTCATTGCGATTCCTCTCTTCATGTCAAAATCTCCTTCTTTGTTCTTGTGGATTTCCTGGCAAGGATACCAGGATGATAACCGTGACTCTGTCTAACGCCTTTTCATTCCAGGGGTGATCCCGGAACTCCAGAAAATGAACCATTGGCCGCCATGGGCAAGTACCTCAGCCGTGGAGACCAGGATCGCACGGCCGCCGTGATGGCTTCCTCTCCCGGTTTGCCGTGCACTCCTCTGCACGTACTCAGCAGTCTCTCGACCGTGCCCGGCTCGCCCGGCATGGCTCCTTGCATGCGAGCCGCCACCGGTGCCACAAGGTCGTCATAACCATCAGTCCCAGAATCGCTAACGTCCTCGCTATCATGCTCATAACTCAGCCTCCGTTTAGGTAGTTAATAAATCGCTCCTGCCCGAAAGTACATCGGGTCAATCATGTATTCGCGCCGGTGATGAGGTGTACGCCGTTGCTTGAGACGCGGCACGGAGGTTAGAATGGTTTTAGAGGAGAGGCATCTCATGCCCGATCAACATCAGCATTGGGAGGGCCATATCCACGGCGCGCCGGACCAGGCCCTTCTGACGACGGAGCGCGGAATCCGCGCCGTCAAGTGGTCTTTCGTGGGGCTGACGGCAACCGCGCTCATCCAGACGACGATCGTTTGGCTATCGGGGAGCGTGGCCCTGCTTGCGGACACGATCCACAACTTCGGTGATGCCGGCACGACGCTGCCGCTATGGATCGCCTTCGTATTGGCGCGCCGTAAACCGAGTAAACGGTTTTCGTATGGTCTTGGCCGGGTCGAGGACCTCGCCGGCGTGGCTATCGTCCTGACCATCCTGGCCAGTGCGGCTCTTGCCGGGTATGAATCGATTGACCGCATCTTTGAGCCGCGGGATGTGCGTCACCTCTGGACGGTTGCGGCCGCTGCGCTAGTCGGTTTCGTCGGCAACGAGGCGATAGCCAGGTTTCGGATCAAGGTGGGTGAGGAGATAGGAAGCGCGGCCCTGATCGCGGACGGCCGCCACGCCCACGCCGATGGGCTTACCAGTCTCGCGGTCCTCGGGGGCGCCCTGGGGATCTGGTGGGGATATCCCCTGGCCGACCCCATCGTGGGACTTCTCATCACCGCGGCCATCTTGCGGATTGTCTGGCAGGCCGGCAAATCGGTGTTCTCACGTCTATTGGACGGTGTGGACCCGGAGGTGATCGACGAGATCAGAGCGGCCACGGTAGGTGTTGGAGGCGTCGCGCAGGTGACCGGGGTGCGGGCGAGGTGGCTGGGGCACCGGCTTCACGCAGAACTGGAAATCGCCGTCAGACCGGGCCTGTCTGTCGAAGAGGGACACGAAGTCGCCGTCGAGGTGCGCAAAAAGTTGCTCGACCGGCTGCCGCATCTATCCGGGACGACCATCCATGTGGACCCCGTCAATGCCTCTGGGGCGGAATACCATGATAGAGAGGAGAAGCCTAATTGAGCGAAGCGTCGATTAGGGAGCCTTCCGGGACCAGCTCGCCGCGGTCGGCTGAGGGATACACGGGGACGGATTTGTAACCCTAACGTTGCAAAAGTCGAGGATGCTGCAGATTCAAGGCGCCGAGGGTGCAG
>CAZAGT010000310.1:0-6108 GCA_964484515.1 uncultured Desulfobacteraceae bacterium
CTTGGCAGCTTCTTCCGCGTTCGAGCGGGTATCGTTTCGTTTTTGAAAAGAGACCACCATGCCCAGACGTTGACTTGTTTCAAAAACCTAAATTGATACCATTATAGGAGCTTCTTATCTTTTAAAAGGGACATCGAGCGCTGGCCGATATTGGTGATCCTGCTCAACGCCTTTCCCAGGTGGGCCGGCGCCTCTTGCGGGACCCCCGAATTGACCATCGTCAGGGCCCTCTCGAGGGCTGCCTCGGCCTCCGCCCACTGTCCCTGCGGAGCCAGATGCTTGGCAAGCCCGATCTCCTGGGCAATCATGTTCAAGAGGGCGTTGAGCAGCGTTGTACTACCCGCCCGTTCCGATTGGGGCTGTGCCTGGACTAGTTCCAGGATCTGGTTTGTCCAGATGATGCCGGCCTTGATCTTCTCACTTTGCGAAAACGCCATTATTGCTTCATCAATCTTCATGTCCGCACCATCTCTGGACTCCCTCACCAGGCCTTTCCTTACGAAGACTCCCGAATTCGCGCGTTCACGGCCAACCTTTCCAGTGATAATCTGATGACATCCCCGGCGAGTTCTTTCTTCCGCATGTACTCCTGGAAGAATGTCCTGATCTCTTCTTCCTTTTCCAGGCCGCCGAGGGGCACAATCGCCCCGATCACCCGCTCGTAATGAAGCGGATGAAATTTCTCAAGTCTGTCCAGGTTCGATACAAACCACTCCCATATCAAAGGGATGGCATCGGGGTTCACCGCCAGGGCCCCGATCAGGATGAACTTGTTTCGATCGGGGACCTTTTCCAAGACATATTTCTGGGTCGCTTCAATAAGGGCGCGATCCTGGAATCCTCCCAGTGCAACCAGGATGTTCATCCTCTCGTGCTCACTATCGGTGGCTTCGATTCTCGTCTTCAGCCAGTCAAAGGCGTTTGAGCCGCCTTTCACGGCTCCAACCTGCATCACGCTCTTTAGGATATCCGGGTGAACCGTGTCGCCCTTCATGAGGGACGCGAATTTTTCGCTCGCAAACTCCGCTATCTCGCTTGATCCATACAACACGGACTGACCTATGAGTTGTTCTCGCAGCATCGACGCGGTGTGTTTCTCTCCGCTCTTCGGCTCGAGCCCGATCCCGGAAAGCACCCTTTCGAACAAAGATCTCCCGATGGAAGCAATCTGATCTTTTGTCGTCTCCTTTGAAACCAGGTAGAGATGGTGCAGGTGGCTGGCGATACTGGTCAGGGGCAGATAGGCATCCTCCGCTTCATAAAACGAAAGGAACCGCAAATACTCCGCCGGAGACACGTCACCGCGCCCCACCAGGGCGTAGAGATCGTTTTCAAGGCCCCAGCGGTCGAGCGATTCGAGGCCACGTTCGGCCACCCGTTGGCCTAGCCCGTTCAAATCCGCCACTTCAAGATATCGAACCCGGTAAAACCCTGTCTGATCATAATTCAGCTTGTACGCCGCGGCGTTGTCGTCGATCTCGATCGCCTTGCTCTTTCCCTCCATCAAATCACTGATCGTTTCCACATGCCCGTCCGGGAAGAAGAGCCCGATGGAGAGCGGAATCAGCCACTCCTGATCATCTTCGCTTGGCAGATACGTGAACCTCTTCTGTTGCAGGAGCAATTGTCCTCCCGCCCTGCGGACCTCAACCACGGGAAAACCCCGTTGCTCGATCCAACTCCTCATCATTTTCGTCACCGGTTTTGAAGAGGCTGCTTCAAAGGCCTCCCACAGGTGATGGCTCGAAGCACAGTCGTACGCATGTTGCCGAAGATACTTCCTGAGACCCTCTTGGAAGCATTCTTCCCCGATGTAGCCTTGGACTTGCCTCATGATACTGGCGCCCTTACTGTAGATGATCGGGGCGGTGCTGGCATTGATGACGACATGTTCGCCGCCGGGGATCTCAATCGGAAAGGTCTCCTGCAGGGCATCCCTGTCAAGGGCCGAGCCGGTCTGGCCGTTCAAGAACTGCGGCCATACGTCCCAGTCTGGGTAATAGTGGTCGACGACGCCGTACCCGAAATAGGTCGCGAAACTCTCGTTCAGCCAAAGGTACTTCCAGTCCGCCGGCGTGACCAGATTACCAAACCACTGGTGGGCTATCTCATGCGCGATGACTTCATAGATCCGTTCCTCGCCCGCCTTTGAGGTGATGCCCGGATAATGAAGCAGGAGGTTCTCTCTGAAGGTTATGGCCCCCCAATTCTCCATGGCACCGAAGGCGAAGTCGGGGACGGCGATCAGGTCGAGTTTTGACAAGGGGTATTTTATACCATAGTAGGCTTCTGAGAACTCGAGTGACATTCTACCGAACTCCAAGCCGGGTCGGGCATACTTGGTCATTGCCGGCAAGGCAGCCACACGAACGAGTACCTCGCCGGGTTCTTCCAAAAATTCGAAATCACCGACGCCAAAGAACAACAAGTAGGTCGACATCTTCGGCGTCCGCTCAAAGGTGACGGCCTTTCGGCCGTCATCCAGAAGGCGCTCCTCCACAATGGGTCCATTGGAGATCGCCGTCAATCCTTGGTCGATAATCATTTCTACCTCAAAGGTCGCCTTGCGGGCGGGATGATCGAGGCACGGAAAGGCCCGGCGCGCGTCACTCTCCTCAAACTGCGTGACCGCGATATACTTTTCCTCTTCCCCGACCAGATACTTACTCCTGTAAAGGCCAATCATCCTGTCGTTAATCTCACCCGTGTATTCAATCCTGAGGTCGATCTCGCCCGACATCTCCCGCGGGAGTGTTATCTTCAATACCTCGTTCTTCGGGTCCACAGCAAAGGGACATTCATCAAAGGCATCCTCCTGCCGAACCTGACACGTCCAAACTGCGAGACGCAGCACGTTGAGTCCAATCTCTTTCACCGGTTGAGGGGCCTCCAGGTTGATATCTGTGCGCCCTTCAAACCTGAATTGTCTCAGATCGGGTTCTAGGCGAATTCTATAGTGAATAGGTTTCACATCGGGCATGATAGCATCTCCTCCTCAAGTCAGCGCCGCCTCTCTTGCCGCTGGGCGGCCAGGTTGATCTACCACGAAACTTCATGCAATGAGGTCATTGATACCTTGACGCCCATGACCGGGCAACTCTCCTCGAAACACCTATAAATGTCAAATTCGATTATATTTGCATGAAGTTTCCTACAGAGACTGTCGAAAAACCTTTTTTCTGTGAGGCTGATGGAAAATGCCCAGATGTAAGGCTTCCGAAATCCCGAGGAATGAGGCGTACATAGAAGTACGCCGCAGTGACGAGGGATGAGGGTAATCCCGATGGAATCGGGACAGATGGGCATTTTCTGACAGCCTCACAATCAGTTTGAAACTCCTGAGCAACATCAGTCTGATTCAGTCAGAAATTTCGGCGGATACGTCTCATCACTCTGGATCGCCAGCTCCCGGATGATCATCATGGTGGCCGTACCATGGGCCAGTAACCTGCCATCCCCATCGGTCACCGTTGCTTCCCCGAGGCATAGGGTCCGCCCAACCTTTATCCCTTTTCCAGCCGCCCTTAGGATACCCGTAGAGGCCGGTGCAAGATAATTCGTCTTGAGCTCCACGGTCGTCATACCAAGCCCCTCATCGATCGCCGTGAAGACCGCCCAGAACGTGGCAGCGTCGATCAAGGAGGCATAGACGCCTCCGTGAACCGCACCGAATGGTTGTAGATGTTTCTCTTCCAGCCTCACTTCCATGAGACAGGAATTGTGTCGCAGGGTTTTAATCTCCATCGAAAGGAGACTGAAGTACGGGCTCATACTAACAACTCTACTCATGGTTTTAAGGTACTCGGGATTTAGTCTACGCATCATGCATCCCCTCTTCGGTTCCCGGCACGGTAAGCGCTGTCTTCGTAGCATGAATAGCTTCTGCGAGCTCGTTTAGATCGTCCAGGAGCTTGTCCAGTTCATCCTGCCAAACCGCATTCAACGCCGTTTCGAGGGCGGCAAGCTGTCGCTCCCGCCTGCGACGCATCCGCTTCCGATAGCGACGGTAAAATCGAAATGCAACGAAGAGGTTGAGCAGGGCGAAGCTTGACAGGGCGGCCAGACCCTTGGCACTGAAGATGGCATCGATCATTGCCAGTAATAGCAAAAAGGCGTTCCGCAGTCCGAAGTCCATGACGAGCTGTCGCCAGGCCGCCGCGCCCCCGATCGCAATGAGTAAAAACGCTACGAGGGCGAAATAGGTCACGTGTTGGACAAACCGAAAACCCAGGAATCCCGGTGCGGTCGAAACGACCATGCCGGTGTCCACAACCCGCACCAACCTCAACTCTAAGTTCTTGAGTCGCTCTTCAATGTCCAATACCGCTTGCAGGCGATCGTGGAGGGGTGTCGGTAACCCTTGACGGAGTACCCGGTGATGAAGGCGATCAGCGAAGAACTCCAGTTCTTGCCGCAAGACAGTCGACGCGTATTCTGGAACACGCCCCGTGGCTCCATGCGTCTGATCGTATGGCGTTCGCCTTTCTCCATTTTCAGGGGGGCGCGATCGATGAAAGAGGAGCGCCAGGCCGTGCCCGAGGCCGACCAGGCCCTCAAAGTCCGGCGGGGATTCCGGGATCATCCGATGTGCATCTTTCGCGAGCCAGGCTTTGAACGCCCGACCTATGGAGATGGAACGTGCGATATGCTCCTCCCGCAGCTCCCGCAGGACATCCTGAATGATCTCCTGAAAGTGTTCCAGATTCCGAACCTCCAATCGAAAGCCGGAAAGGTACCGCAGCGCCTCTGCGTCCAGGTTGGCCTCCTTGACCGCAGCGATGGTCTTGCTGTCGCGTTGCTGAAAGACCTGTTCTTTGAATAGGGCGAACTGATTCCAGGGGGTTGATTCACGGCCGCCTAAGGCATCTCCAGCCGATAGGACAAAGACGACCGGTGCGTCAATGCCATTCGCATGGATGTGCTCGTGAAATCGTTTTGCAGCGCCCTCCATGCTCTCATAACCGACGCGCAGCGATACGCCTTCAAAAAAAAGATCCGCCTTGTTCAGCACAAACCAAAAGTTCGTCCTCGCCTTTGGCACCTCTTTGAGAAACTCATAAAAACGCTGGTCAGCGTATTTTTCAGGGGAGGTGACCCAAATCAACAGATCGAGCTGTTCCAGGAATCGAATAACGGTTTCCCTATGATCGCCCATGAGACTATCGAAATCTGGGAGGTCGCAAAGCACGATTTTTTCGGCTCCGGACCCCTCATGTTGAATCTCTCGCCACGGGACGTCGGTCAAGTGGAGGAGGGGCAAAGGGTGTGCTTGGGCGTGTCTGTATATAAGCACCTGATCCGTGTGTGGCCTGCGATGGCTTGTGGACGCAATCTCGGCGCCTGCCAACCCGTTCATAAGGGTCGATTTGCCTACACCGGTGCCGCCGAGCATTCCCATCATGAGGAAGTCACTTTCGATCGAATCGATCTTTTGCAGGAGGGTCTGTGCCTCTACGATGCGAGCCTTTGCCTCTTCCTCAGAGAGGGTATAGAACGCGTGATGCTCAAGGAGCTCTACAACGTGGAGTAGTTCATCTGGTAGCTCTCGAATCGGATGTCTCACATTCAAAACCTCATGTCTTCATCATCGTGACTGTCGCGTGCAACCCTTTTTATGACCTTAATATCTCGGGAATCTTCGTCCCGCCGGGACGAAGATGCCAGCCCCACCGCTTACCGCAAGAGTTTACCCTAACGTTGCAAAAGTCGAGGATGCTGCAGATTCCAGGCGTCAAGGGTGCAGCCGTAGTACCCTACTGCAATCCCTTGAAAACGCAGAAGATACGGTATCATCGGCTTTCCCAAAGGGCAAACAACACGACATCTTTTGGGTTTCGCTAGATCTCACGGTTGGTGATATCCTGGATCAAAGTTGAGAATGGCTGGACACATTGTTATTATTGTCTTTACACACCTTCTGTCGTGTTGTTTATGCAAGGTAGGGTTTTACCCGCCTCTGGAGGACAGTCCGTTTGATCCACCGGGAAACGTCATGAAAAGGGCACTTCAATTTGATAGTTTCAGATGTTTCGACGCGTGTCCGCCGGGCCATGGGGGGTCTCTTTTCAAAAACGAAACGTTACCCGCTCGAACGCTGAAGAAGCTGCC
>CAZAGT010000311.1:0-925 GCA_964484515.1 uncultured Desulfobacteraceae bacterium
GCCTCGACAAGAGGGACACGTCGACGCTATGTCCGAATACCTATACGAACCGAGCGCCGACGAGCTTTTGGTCGAGCTGTTGCCGAAACACATCAGTGTCCAGATCTTCAATGCCTTTTTGCAGAATGAGGTCAGCGAACACGCCGCCCGGATGGCCGCCATGGACAACGCGACGAACAATTGCACCGAGCTGATCGGAAACCTCACGCTCGTGTATAACAAGGCGCGCCAGGCGGCGATCACGGCTGAGTTGATGGACATCGTTGGTGGTGCCGAGGCGCTGAAATAATCAGATCCGAAGCTGTTTCATAGAACCGGAGTGACACGAAATTTCAAGATAAAGGGAGGTCTTGGGTAAGATATGAATAAGGGCAATGTCGTACAGGTGATTGGTCCCGTCGTGGACGTTGAGTTTACAGAGGGTGAGCTGCCGGCCATTCTTACGGCGCTTAACATAACCAACCCGGCCATAGACGATACGGAAGACAATCTCGTGGTGGAGGTTGCCCAGCACCTGGGTGATAACGTGGTTCGTTGTGTCGCGATGGACACCACTGACGGCCTCGTACGCGGGATGGAGGCCAAGAACACTGGAAATCCGATCATGATGCCCGCTGGAGACCCAACCCTGGGCCGCGTCCTCAACGTCGTCGGCCGGCCCGTGGATGGGCTGGGCCCGGTGGAGGCGACGGAGTTTCTCCCGATCCATAGACACGCCCCCGAATTCGTGGAGCAGGATACCTCCGTTAAGGTGCTGGAGACCGGTGTCAAGGTTATTGATCTGCTGGTCCCTTTCCCCAGGGGCGGGAAGATGGGCATGTTTGGCGGTGCCGGAGTGGGCAAGACGGTGGTCATGATGGAGATGATCCACAACATCGCCATGGAACACGGCGGCATCAGCGTCTTTGCGGGAGTGGGCGAAAGG
>CAZAGT010000311.1:935-6051 GCA_964484515.1 uncultured Desulfobacteraceae bacterium
CCTTGAGATGAAGGAATCGGGCGTGCTTCCCAAGGCAGCCCTGATCTACGGCCAGATGACGGAACCCCCCGGGGCACGCGCGCGGGTGGCCCTATCAGCCCTGACGGCCGCCGAGTATTACCGGGACGAGAAAGGGCAGGATGTGTTGCTCTTTATCGATAACATCTTCCGTTTCACCCAGGCCGGCTCGGAGGTCTCCGCGCTGCTGGGCCGGATACCCTCCGCGGTCGGATATCAGCCCACGCTAGGTACGGACTTGGGTGAGCTACAAGAACGGATCACCTCGACCACCAGGGGCTCGATCACGTCGGTACAGTGCGTCTATGTGCCCGCAGACGACCTCACGGACCCGGCTCCGGCAACCACCTTTGCACACCTAGACGGCACCGTCGTCCTATCGCGACCGATTTCTGAGTTGGGTATCTACCCGGCGGTCGATCCCTTGGACTCGACCTCGAGGATCCTCGATCCGAACGTGGTCGGCGAGGAACACTACTCCGTGGCACGCCAAACCCAGCAAATCCTCCAGAAGTATAAGGACCTCCAGGACATCATTGCCATCCTGGGCATGGACGAACTCTCGGACGAGGATAAACTCATCGTTGCCAGGGCCCGTAAGATTCAACGATTCCTTTCGCAGCCTTTTCATGTGGCCGAGACCTTTACCGGACGAGAGGGCAAGTATGTGCCCGTCGCGGACACGGTCAGGGGTTTCAGGGAGATCATCGAAGGCAAACACGATGATCTACCGGAATCGGCCTTTTACTACGTCGGATCCATCGATGAGGCCAGGGAACAGAGTGAGAAAATGAGCGCTTAAAGTCCTCAAGGAGGACGAACTCTCACGGGTAATTTTCTGAGCCACAAAGTGTCTGGCCATGGCCGGACGCGGACTTCATTATTGCAGATTTGTAATACGTTACCAGAGGTTATGATTCCATGGCGAAGGTGTTTCTAGAGGTGGTCACACCAGACCAGGTCGTCGTCAGCGAGGAGGCGGATATGGTCGTGGCGCCCGGGACCGAGGGTGAATTCGGCGTATTGCCGGGCCATGTGCTCTTCCTGTCCGGAATTGTTCCGGGGGAGCTCAGGTATACGGCCGGCTCCAGGAAGGAGTACCTGGCCGTGACGACCGGTTTCGCGGAGGTATCGAACGACAAGGTCTCGGTGCTGGTCGACGCGGCTGAGCGGGCCGCCGACATAGATATGGAACGGGCTCGACGGGCGATCGACCGTGCCAGGCAGAGGTTGGAGAAGGAACGGGGAACGGAGGACATCGATTTCAGGCGGGCCGAGGGAGCTCTCCAGAGGGCCATCATCCGCCTCAAGGTCGCAGAAAAACGCATGTAGTTGTAACTAATTACATGCTTTTTTGATTTTGGGAGGCAGGCCGGGCGGCCTGCCTTTTTTGTTGACCTTTTGATGTTCAGCGGATAAGATTCAAAATATTGTTCAATTTACCCTAACGTTGCAAAAGTCGAGGATGCTGCAGATTCCAGGCGCCGAAGGTGCAGTCCCGACGCGTCGGGATAATCTACTGCAAGCCCTTGGCAACGCAGAAGATGCGGTATCATCGGCTTTCCCGAAGGGTAAACAACACGGCGTCTTTTAGGTTTTGCTGGATGTCACAGCCGGTGATATCCAGAGTGAACGTCAAAAATGGCGGAGAGCGTGGTTATTTTTGTCTTTCCACACCTTTCGACGTGTTGTTTATACAACAGGGTTTAAATAGGTTCGGTACCTCGCGTTGGATGAGGCGTCATGGCCACGGAAGATCAGACCGATCAATTTCAGCTCCTCGAAGCAAGAGTAGACGCCCTCATCAAACTGGTTGAGTCATTACGAAGCGAAAAGACCGAACTGAGTGAGAAGATTAGTACCCTAGAGAAGCAGGTATCGGATCTCAGCGCCGAGGTCGAGCAAATGAGGGGAGCCAGCGACGAAGCCAGACGTCGCATCGCCGCCTTGCTGGAGAAAATCGAACGCTTGGAGCTTTGAGCTGAATCCTTTGATCCGTCGTGATTGAGCGAGGCGAATCGAGTCCGAAATGAAAGCAAGGCGTCCGACGCACCCCATCAAAGTCCGAATCCTGGATAATGAGTATTTGATCAAGAGCGACGAGGATGAGGAGTGGGTCCTGCGCATTGCGGAATACGTGGGTGCCAAGCTGAAGGAAGTGCAGGAGAACACCGAGGGGCTGACGGGAAAGAAGGAGGTTATTCTGGCGGCCCTCGACATCGCAAGTGACTATTTTCAGCTCTTGCGTGAGCGAGACCAGATGCAGGCATCCCTCCGTGAGCGTGCCGAAAGCCTTATTAACAACATTGATTCGGTGATGGGGTGAACCCCTCAAAGGGTGCTAAACCTCATTACTGTGTGGCCCCAAGCTGGGCAAGAGGGAATTCTAACTCACGTGCAGTGAAAATTCATGATTCAGGGAGGCACTGAGGTTTAACGGATAGACCGTTCTGCGGTTCATACATTGAGGTTGCCCATACCGGGCGAGATAACTAACGCAAAGTACAGAGCAATACATAGAGAGCTGGCTGCGCCGCATTTGTTATAAGCATAATATAGCTTATCTGGAAGATCGTCATTGATAAAGGATGTCGTCCCCTACCAAAGGCAAAGATGTGCTAAAGTATATTGCCGCGCCATATCAAGGCCTTAGGCATTCAACTCACTTTTTGTTCATGCTGAGGTAGGATTAGTCCCTCTATTGTCTTGCCTTGTCATTCTCCTCCCTTATCTCACCCGGGAAATCTCTTCCTTTCGTGTAGCCTGAAATTCGGTCTCGAAACCTCAGCTTTCGGCTTCACGGGCCGCCTCCCTGGATGAACCAGGTCTGATAAAGCGATTTGAGCCTAGAATGGAGATGGGTGGCTTAGGATGATGTCGATTGAGATGATAGGTGCCGCTCTAGTGGGGTTGCTCGTGGGGACCCTTGTGGGTTCCTGGATACGCAAGCGCGTGACCGAAAACCAACGGGAATCTATCAACGAGTATTCCAAGAAGATCATTGACGAGGCGAACCGAAGGGCCAAGACCATCAAAAAGGAGGCGGTCCTCAAGGCGAAGGACACCCTCTATCAGATGAAGGTCGATTTTGAAGCAGAGACCAAAGAAAAGAAGGAACACTTGCAGTCCCGGGAGAAGAGGCTTATTCAAAAGGAGGAACATTTAGACAAACGGTTCGAGCAGTTTGAGCAACGCGAAAGGGCTATCACGAAGCGCGAGAAGAGCGCCGAGGAGCTCGGGAACCAGCTCAAGGAAAAGGAAGCCGAGTATCAAGACTTGATAACCCAACAACGGCAACGACTGGAGAACCTGGCGGGGATTTCGAGCAAGGAAGCCAAAGATCTCCTGATCGCATCGATGGAATTGGAGGCCAAACACGACGCCGCCAAGTTGATTCGCAGGATTGAAAATGAAGCCCGTGAGATATCCGCCCATAAGTCCCAGGAGATTCTCGCCCTGGCTATCAAGCGGTATGCGGGCGATTACGTGGCCGAAAAAACGGTCTCCGTGGTCAATCTGCCTAACGAAGAGATGAAGGGCCGTATCATCGGGCGTGAGGGAAGGAATATCAGGGCCATTGAGGCAGCTACCGGCATAGACGTCATCATTGATGATACCCCGGAAGCCGTGATTCTTTCAGGTTTTAACCCGGTCCGGCGAGAAGTGGCCAAGATCTCGCTTGAACGCCTGATCGACGACGGTCGAATTCACCCCGCGCGGATTGAAGAGGTGGTTGAAAAGGTTAACAAGGAGGTGGAGGTCGGCATCAAAGAGGCAGGAGAGCAGGCCACCTTTGACGTAGGGGTTCACGGAATCAACTCCGAACTTGTTAAGCTCATCGGTCGGCTGAAGTACCGGTCCAGTTACGCGCAGAACGTTTTGCAGCATTCACGGGAGGTAAGCTTTATCTGCGGGGTCATGGCTGCCGAGTTGGGTTTGAACATCAAACAGGCCAAACGGGCCGGATTGCTGCACGACATCGGCAAGGCGGTAGATCACGAAGTAGAGGGGCCCCATGCCATTATTGGCGCTGATCTTGCCAAGAAATACGGCGAGCCGAATCAGGTGGTGCACGCGATTGGGGCACACCACGAAGAGATGCCGGCCGAAAGCCCTCTGGCCGTCCTCGTGCAGGCGGCCGATACCCTGTCCGGTGCCAGGCCGGGGGCCCGCCAGGAGATGCTGGAGTCCTACGTGAAGCGACTCGAAGAACTTGAACGGGTCGCCACGTCGTTTCCGGGAGTGAGTAAATCCTATGCGATTCAGGCCGGCCGAGAGATCAGAATCATGGTCGAAGGCAAGGCCATTAACGACGAAAAGGCCTTCATGCTGTGCCGGGAGATCGCCAAGAAGATTGAGAAGGAGCTATCCTATCCGGGGCAGATCAAGGTAACCGTGATCCGCGAAATTCGGGCGATCGAATACGCACGCTGAGGTGCGTCGTCCCTCAAAAGAGATCCGTCGGGACATGTCCTGACGGTGCCTTGACGCCATGCATCAATTTAGGTTTTTGAAACAAGTTAACGTCCGGCCATGGGGGTCTCTTTTCAAAAACGAAACGATACCCGCTCGAACGCGGAAGAAGCTGCCAAGCAAGGCGGCCGACGCAGATTGGCCGAATGAGCACAGGCACTCAGCCCGGCTTATTCCCGGGTGGCCCTTCGGCCGCCTCGGGTAGCGCCTTATGCCTGGACCTTGCACGCAATTCCTCGTTTTTGAAAAGAGACCCCCATGACCGGCCGGATCGTATGCGCTAACGCGTTTCAAGAATCTAAAATGGTACGACGCAATTAGGTTCAAGCGAATGATGAAGAAGGAACATTTCCTAATAGAAACCGAGGGGGTGCGGCTCGAAGATGGAAACGACCCTTTTTGATGCACAGGGCGAGCCGGTTGCGTATCTGTGCGAGGATTACGATCGGACGATATATCTCTGGGACGGTTACCCCGTAGCCTACCTTCACGAACAGCAGCATGTCTACGGCTTCAATGGCCGCCATCTGGGCTGGTTCGTCGAACAGATCCTCTATGACGAAAAGGGGGACCGGGTCGGTTTTACCTTTGTGAGTTGCCCGACGACGGTCGCCAAGGAGCCGGA
>CAZAGT010000312.1:0-6044 GCA_964484515.1 uncultured Desulfobacteraceae bacterium
CCGCTCATGCCGCCGCCGACCACCAGGATACTCTGGGTCCCCGTATTTGCCATTTCATCCTCCTCACTACACCACGGTATACTTTGGACCTCCGCCGCCCTCCGGCGGGACCCACGTGATGATCTCATAGGGGTCCTTCACATCGCAGGTCTTGCAGTGGACACAGTTTGAGAAATTAAGCTTCATTTGAGGTTTTCCCGTCGTCTCGTCCGTCTCTAGCTCGTAGACATTGGCCGGACAGAAACGCTGACAGGGGTTCTGATATTCTTCACGACACCTGGTGTAACACGTGTTGAGATCCTCGATCTTGAGATGGGCCGGCTGTTGCTCTTCGTGGGTCGTGCCCGAATAGTAGACGTCCGTCTCCTTGTCGAAGGTAAGCTCTCCGTCGAATTTGACCACGCCTACCTGCTCATCCGTTGGGGAGTCGATGTGGTAGTAGTCCTTCACCTTTTTCAGGTGCACCCAATCGGCCTTTGAGCTGAGGCGGTTCTTCAGGACCCTGCCCCCTAACAGGTACTGTGTACCGACCTTGAGGGAGCCCCACCAAAGACCTTTCTGAAAGGCTTGGTGGAAGTTGCGCGCCCGGTAGAGACCCTTGCCCACATAGCTCTCGAACAGGCTGGTCTGGTAGCCCTCAAGACGCGCCTCCGAGAAATCATCGGTGCGAAGGGCCTCATAGATCGTCTCGGCGGCCAACATCCCCGATTTCATGGCCGCATGCACCCCTTTGATCCGCTGGGCATTAAAGAGCTGTGCCGAATCACCCACAAGCAGACCACCCGGAAAGGCTAACCGGGGAACGGCGTAGTAACCGCCGACCGGCACCGTCTTGGCTCCGTATTGAAGTAGTTTGCCGCCTTTCAGCAACCCGGCCACAAAGGGATGCGCTTTGAATTTCTGAAACTCGCGATGGAGGTCCAGGTAAGGGTCTTCATAATCGAGACTCGTCAGGAGCCCCAACGATACCTGGTTGTTTTGCATGCCGTATATGAAACCGCCCCCAAAGGGGGCGCTCCCGTGGGGGTAACCCATCGTATGGAGGACCTCGCCCGGCTCAATTCGACTCTGCGGGATCTCCCAGACCTCCTTGACGCCCACCTCATAGCTCTGGGGGTTCTTGCCTGCATCCAGATCGAGTTTCTTCAGGAGGGTCTTGGTAAGGCTTCCCCGGGAGCCCTCGCCAAAGACGGTCACCTTGGCCTTCAGGTCGATCCCGGGTTCAAAATTGGCTTTTGGTTCGCCGTCCGGCCCAACCCCCTTATCTCCGGTTCTTACGCCGACAACCCGATCGCCCTCATAAAGGACCTCGGTGCCCGCAAACCCGGGAAAGATGTCGATCCCGCTCTCCTCGACGAGAGATCCCATCCACGCCGTCAACCTGGAAAGGGAAACGACGACATGGCCGTGGTTGTTCAGGAAAGGAGGAACGATAGGGAGCCGCAATACCCTATGCTTGGTGAGGAAACAAAGTCGCTCCTTGTGGACCTCGGCCTCGACGGGTGCCCCCTTGGAGATCGCGTCCCCGAAGAGCTCACGCAGCGCAATCGGATCTACGACGGCGCCCGAAATACTGTGCGCGCCGACATAGGCCGCCTTCTCCAGGACGCTGATCATGACCTCATCCAGTGTCTTGCCCTCGGCGCCTTGCTCCACCCTTTCGTTGTGGCTCTTGATCAAGTTTGCAAGATGGAGGGCGCCGCTGAGACAGGCCATGCCGCCTCCGACGAAAAGGACATCCACCTCCATGACATCTCTATCTGCCACCAAACACCTCGCGCGCCAAGAGCTTGAGATCGGCCGCCTCCTGCCCCCGGAAATCTGAACAGGGGGTTTTAGCAGATGCGATTCGGGACTGCAAGTCTTTTTGTGAAATACCTCACAAGGGGTCAAAAAAACGCCCCGGCCTTTCACAAGGCCGGGGCGTACTTAAGTCGGTTGTGGTTAACTACACGCCAGGGATATTCCAGACGTCCTTCTTGCTCGTCTCCCATTCATCCTTAGCGGGATCATAGCGACAATTGGCAAAGCAGTGCCAATTCTCTTCATCCATCTTCGGCGTGTCTGACCTGAAATAGTAGCCAGGCCACCTGGTCTCCTCCCTGAACAGGATGGTGCGCACGTGTGCTTCAGCCTGCCACATCCGGTGGATGTTTTCCCAGGCCCTGGTCAGCTCATAGACATTCCTCGCTGCCTGCTTGCCCGAATCTTCCCTCAGATAGGCCAGAAGCTCCAAGGCCCGGTTCAGGTTGGCCTTGCTGGTCTTGAACGCTGCGGTCACGCCGCCGGCGTACTCGTCCATGATCTTCTGGAGCCGGTGCAGGAACTGCCTGGGCATGATGTAGTTGGTGTTGACCTCAGGATCGGTCGTTTCACCTTTGTGTTTGGCATGCAGATCGAACGGTGCCAGGATCTGGGCCTTCAGCGCTTCCACCTTGGCCATGTCCACCGTCGGTTCCTGGCTCTTTTCCATGATGTACTTGATGGCCGCTTTCCCGGCGATTCGTCCTTCGGTATGGGACCCGGAGGAGAACTTGTGGCTCGAGGCACCGGAGGCATCGCCGACTGCAAAGAGCCCTTCCACCGTGGTCATATTCGCGTATCCCCACTTGTAGGGAGTATCGAGGTCCTCGGGACCGCTCACCCAGGCACCGGAGCCACCGGAGTGGGACCCGATGAAGTAGGGTTCACACGCTGCGATTTCAGAGTGCTTTTCCTCGGGCTTGATGTTCAGGGAAGCCCAGAGGATGGCCTGGGAGATGGTCATATCCAGGAAGTCTTCCCACGCCTCACTCTCCAACTCCTTCATCTTCCGCTTGAAGGCCTTGGCGTCATCTTTGTACTCCTCCGCCAGGTTGGCGATGGCCTCTTGGGTCTCCATGTAAAGCGGCCCTAGGCCGGCATCCGTATCCATCATCCCGAGGTAGTTTCTGAGATTGGCCGGAATCGGCTTGACCAACCCGTACGGCGCCCAGTTCTCCAACTCGTCCTTGTGCTCGACCATGTAGTCACCGCCCTCGGCACTGATCGCGCGGGACTTGAACAGGAGGAACCAGGCCCCCACCGGGCCGTAGGCATCCTTGAATCGAACCGGGATGAAGCGGATCTCCTGGCACGTCATCTCGGCACCGGCCTTGATCGTGAAATAGGCACTTGAACCGGTGTTGAACGGAGGATACCAGGAACGGCCAAAACCTTCCCCGATAGAGCGGGGACGGAACACGTGCACGGCGCCACCCATGGCGGTTATAACCGCCTTGGCCTTGAATATGTAGAACTTCTCCTCGCGGGTACTGAAGCCCACAGCGCCGACAACCTTATTGTTTTCGACGAGCGGCTCGACGATGAAGACGCGCTCGTACAGCTCGCCGCCGGCGTCGGCCAGGGCATTCTTGGCTGCCTCGGCGATAATGATCTTGTACGATTCGCCGTTGATCATGAGCTGCCAGCGACCCTCATGGACGTACTTCCCCTCTTCGTCGGTCCAGATCTTGAGACCCCATTTCTCGAAGAGGTGAACCGTCGAGTCCACGTGCCGCGCGATGTTGTAGACGAGGTCTTCTCTGGAGATCCCCATCAGGTCTTGGCGTACATAACGGACGTAGTCCTCGACCGTATTCTCACCATCTTTGACACCGACGTACTGGTTGATGGCCGAGAGTCCCATGGCCACGGCGCCGCTTCGGTCCATGGCGGCCTTGTCGACCACGGCGACCTTTAGACCGTTCTTCTTGGCCCAGTAACAGGCCTCAGTAGCGGCGCCACATGCCGAAAAGCCCCCACCCACGATCAGGAGGTCGGTACTCACTTCCACTATTTCATAATTCGCCATCATGCATACCTCCTTAATCCTTACTTAGGTGTAGGAACAGCATCCAACCCGGCGGATGCCGGTTCGGTTGCCAGGGCTTGGTTGTTGATATCATCATGGGTTGGGAACCCGCCCAAGGGATCGGCCGAGCCTTCCGGAGTCGTCCGGGTAGGGAATTTGAACCTTTTGAGGCTTCCGTCCCTGAACTTGACCGTCCACATGATGTCTTCCGATCCTCTCAAAGGTGTTGCGCTGCCCCCCAAGGGGTTGAAATCCGCGTAACCGCGGACGTCCATGGCCTGTTGCGGGCAAAGCTTCACACAGCACATGCATTCCCAGCACATCTGAGGATCCCGGTTGTACGCCTTCATCTCCCCGTACCCGGCTGAGCCGTCGGCGTCCAACACCATCAGGTCGTTCGGGCAGATATACATGCAGGCTGTCCTGTCCTGTCCCTTACAACCGTCGCACTTCTCTGTGATCACATAACTTGGCATTAATACACCTCCTGACGTATTGACAACGTAAAAAAGGATTTGTCCTCATGTCGCTTCAAAACATGATAAGAGTATCCTGACTTGCACCCCCTTTCTCGAAATATGATCTCCTCGATCGATTTCCAAACCATCTGGTAAAGACCGCCTCTGTTCCCATCAGGTGCGACAGGCGGCCTTTCCTCCTAGACTACTTCTTCTTGACGTCCCCGGTGGCGGCTCCATGGAGCTTGATTTCCACCTTCTGATCAAGGCCCTGATAATACGCCTTCAAAATTTCGAGGACCTCGGGACGCGAGAATTCTGCCGGGAGATCGCCGCCCTCGGAGAGGGTCTTCCGCACCATCGTCCCGGAGAGGAGCAGCCGGTCATCTTTGCCGTGCGGACAGGTCCGCATGGAGGCCATTCCGCCGCATCGATAGCAGTGGAAGGTCCAATCGATGTTTAGGTTCTGACACTTAAGGGCGCCCGGCGGAATCTCCTCAAAAATCTTCTGGGCATCGAAAGGTCCGTAATAGTCACCAACCCCGGCATGATCGCGGCCGATGATCATGTGGCTACAGCCGTAGTTCTGGCGGAAGGTCGCATGCAACAACGCTTCCCTGGGGCCGGCGTACCGCATCTCCATCGGGTACCCGCCTTGAACGACGGTGCCTTTTACGAAGTAATTGTCAACCAGGGCCTGAATGGCGCGCACGCGCACATCCGCTGGGATATCACCCTCCTTGAGCTTGCCGACCAACTGGTGAATATAGACGCCGTCCATGACTTCCACGGCGATCTTGGCCAGAAACTCGTGCGAACGGTGCATCGGATTGCGGAGCTGGAGGGCGGCTACGCGCTTCCATCCCATGTCGTCAAAGATCTTGCGGGATTCGGCCGGCCGATGGTAAAGCCCCTTGAACTGCTCAGGATAGAAGCTCTCACTGATGACCTTTACCGGGCCCGCCAGGTTGTATTTGCCCTGGGCCACCACCTTAGCCACGCCCGGATGCTCCGTATCCGTGGTGGTGAAGACCGCATTGCACTCATGATCCTTATCGATGGTGTACTTCTCGGTGACCTGCATCGTGGCGATGGTCGTTCCGGTGTCGGTGTCTACGAGGGCCAGTTCATCACCCTCCTTGAGCTCTTCGTCATCCGTCGAAAGGGTGATCGGAATCGGCCAAAAGGTGCCGTCGGCCATCGTGAAGTTGTCACACACCCCTTTCCAGTCCGCCTTGGTCATGAAACCGGTCAGCGGTGTAAACGCCCCGATCCCCATCATGATGAGATCTGAGGCCTCCCGTGACGTGATCTTGATCTCTTTCAGGCCCTTGGCCCTCTCCGTCTCACTCTTGAGTTCTTGGCCCTCAAGCAGTAGAGGTATCAGCTTTTCTTCTTTTCCATGTGGTTCGATAAGCGCAGACATACATGCTCCTCCTTCTTAATCTGACCACCTCATGAATGGGCTGAGAGTGGCTATAACATATTCGAATTACTATATTTTTAAAAAATTCGGCCCTTGTGCAATTTTTAACAAGCACACCTTATAAACTCAATGTCAGAGCGGTGTCAAGCAAAAACAGACAGATTTTTTGCGGATTCACGCCACGCAAGCATAACGAGACTGTCGAAAAGCCTTCTCCTGAGAGACTGATCGAAAATATCGATCCCGCTCTCTTCGAGCGCGACGAAACCGGGAACCCGCCCCAAAGGGGTGGGGACTGAGCCGAGCGAAGCGAAGGTAAAGAAATCCC
>CAZAGT010000313.1:0-6027 GCA_964484515.1 uncultured Desulfobacteraceae bacterium
TGTTATTTTTGTCTTTCCACACCTTTCGACGTGTTGTTTATGCAACAGTAGGGTATACTCTGTTCGTAAGGAAGACATCGCGTCTACGGCGATGGTTTTTTCATCCCCTCCCGGTCCGCTGACCTTCAGTACCAGGCTGTCTGAGAATGCGGGTCTATACACATTTCATCAGAGTTACCCTCGCACCTCGGCGCTGCCGGGCACACGAGGGCCCAACACCCAGGATGTGAGGCCTGAGGCAAAGAAAAAGGGCGACTGGTAGAGAGGAACAGCTCCATACCAGCCGCCCTACTTCATTTCGAGCTGAGCGTCCGGTGAAAAGAGACCTCAGCTCACATGAGCCATAAATACAGATGCAACGCTAAGATATGCTGCAGACGCATTGAGTTGGCGCATTACGTGAGCAAGGTCCATGCCAGGAATACTGACCGAGTTCGAGGTATCAAAAACAAGGTGCAGTCTGCTTTTCCATAGTTCTGAGAAAAGGGTATGTAACAAAATACTATCTTCGGGATGGATAGACGGAAATATAGGTAGCAAGACTTTCCATCCTCCGAATCTTTGTGGGTAAAAGTAGTAACGGATTGAACGAGGTAGTGAGAAACCCTGCGTTGCTCCAAGGCAACCAGGGGACGACCGGGCTGGGAATGAGACGGCTTGTGGTCTAACGATTCATGACTTGTCGCAAGGCTGCGATGACTTGAGCGTCTCCCGGCAGCATGGCTGTTTCGAGAGGGGGTGACATCGGATCGGGGACCGACATGGAGTGGATCCGCTTGACCGGGCTGTCGAGATAGTCAAAGGCCTCGTCCGCGGCCAAGGCAGCGATTTCCCCACCAATGCCGCATGGGCTGAAGGCCTCATCCACCACGACCAATCTGCCCGTCTTTCGAATCGACTTGAGGATGCCTTCCTTGTCGAGGGGTACCAGGGTGCGTGGGTCAATCACTTCTGCCGAAATGCCTTCGCCTTCCAGCGCTTCAGCTGCTCGGAGGGCAACGAAGACCGCGGCGGAGGTAGCGACCACCGTCACATCCGTACCCTCACGGCGCACAACCGCTTCGCCCAAGGGAACGGTGTATTCCTCTTCGGGGACGAGGCCGGTGGTGTTTATCAGGGTCCGGTGTTCGAATATCAAGACTGGGTCGTCGTCACGAACGGCCGTCTTCAGCAAGCCTTTGGCATCGTACGGCGTCGATGGGAGGGCGACCTTCAGGCCCGGCATGTTGCAGTAGGCGGGATAGAGGCGGCCCGAATGGTGTCCGCCTGCCGATCTACCGATCCCAATGGCCCCGTGGATCACGATCGGAACACGAAATTGACCGTTCGACAGATATCGTATCCGCGCGGCCTGGTTGACGATCTGGCCAAAGGCCTCGTTGGCAAAGTCCCAAAACATCATATCGACGATCGGGCGCAGTCCGGTTGCGGCCGCAAAGACTGCCAAGCCGACAAATCCGTTTTCAGAGAGGGGCACATCGATCAGGCGTGTTTCACCAAACGCGGGCCACATTCCTTTGGTTTGAGTCCAGCAGCCGCCGCGCGGACCGATACCCTCGCCAAACATGAAGACGTTATTGTCGCGGCGCATCTCTTCATGCTGCGCTTCGCGGATCGCCTCGATATACCTTATCTCACGCATTGTTACTTCCTTTGTCGTTAGGGCTCCTCACAAGAACTTGTGGGCTAGGGGTCGCTCTTGAGAAGCCAATAGCTTGAGGTCACAACCGTTTTCGACTGAAATCCGAATTCACGATTTTACATCTGATGACCACGGAGCCCTCCCGCCAGTCACTTCGAAAAAAGATCGCAGTCCTCCCTACGAGGGGCTAGAATCGGTTCTTCCGCCCATATATTCTTGTGAGGGGACGTCTTTAGGAAACCTTAGGAGCTCGTTCAACTCGCAAACAGGTTGGCTTGGACGCCGGCCGGATCGGGCCACGGGCTGTCTTCAGCGAATTCGATGGCATCGGCGATCGTTGCCGATACTTGCTCTTGGATACCATCGAGCGTGGCCGGCGAAATCGCTTCTTCCTCCGTTAGACGATGGGAGAATAGTTCGATCGGATCCCGTTTTTTCCAGGCAGCCATTTCCTCCTGGGTGCGATAGTCGGTGCCGGGGTCCCCCTCATGGTGGCCGACATAACGGTACGTGCGGCATTCGATCAACGTGGGCCCCTCACCAGCCCGTGCACGGTCGATGGCCGCTCCCGCCACGTCGTAGACCGCAAGAACGTCCTGCCCGTCCACGTCAACGCCCGGCATGTCGTAGGCCGCCCCTCGGGATGATACGCTTTGGCCGGCGGTCGCCTTGGAGAAGGGTAACTCCGTGGCGAAGAGGTTGTTCTCACACACGAAGACGGCCGGCAACTTCCATAAGGATGCCATATTGAGGGTCTCATGAAAGAGCCCCAGGTTCACAGCACCGTCGCCGAAAAAAGCGACACCCACCTTGGAAGCGCCGACATACCGCGCCGTAAAGGCCGCACCCGCGGCCTGCGGCAGACTGTAACCGACGATGCCATTGGTACCAAGGAGGCCGTATTTGGCTGAATAGAGGTGCATGCTTCCACCGCGCCCACCGCAGCAGCCGGTCGCACGGCCAAACAACTCTGCCATCACTTCGCGAGCCGGAACGCCCTTTGCGAGGGCATGTGCGTGGCCACGGTGGGTGCTCCCGATGTAGTCCTCTCTCTCCAGATGGGCCGTGACGCCTGCAGCGACCGCCTCTTCACCGATGTAGAGATGCACAAAACCGGGTATTTTGCCCGCACGGTAAAGCCTGGCAACGGCCTTTTCGAAAAAGCGGATGAGGAGCATTTGGCGATACAACCGGAGCAAGGAGTCTTTGGAGAGGGACTGCATGAGAAACCTCGCAGGAGACGGTGCTGAGTTGTGGAGGATCCGGCTTCGTTCATCAGGACGCGTGCTGGCCTCTGAGGAACGCGTGATGGAACGATTTCGGATCGATCTTAGACCCTTTTGGTGGGTTTTTGAAGAGGAAAACAACGGCTCGGATTCCTTGGCGGCACGTTCGTTCCGGTCGGCACCGGTCTGGGGGCGGCCGCTTCGAGGTTTCGCCCTACTCCGGAACCAGGGCCGCCGGGCTCTCTGAGGGCAACCGTATGGACGGGGTTTTTTTGAAGGGCGTGTACAAAGGATCGCCGATAAGAAGTTGCCGCCATGACACGTGAGGAATGGTGCGGAAGTAGACCTCGAGTAGTGGAATTTCACCTGACATGAGAAGCGGGAAGAAGTGGTCCGGCAAAGGAAAGGAGGCGAGATACGGCTCCTGGACCGGCCCCAGCGTGGCAGCGACGCCCTCCTCGGTCATACGCTTACACCAGACTTGGCTCCCCATTTGTTTGAGGGTTCTGGCCTCTGCGCTGGCGGCATGAAAACCGACGGCCCCCTTTTGCCAGCGAAAGGAGTCCACATACTTTGCCAGAGAGTACCAGCCGCAATAGAGCGCCGCATCGGGGCAGGCCCCGGGGCCGAAGAGCTCCGGGCTGTCGTCGAGGACCACTTTCATGTCGGCCCGATCCTTGGGGATCTTGTGGAGATTGAGCAAGTGCCGGTCGTACCAGGCATAGCTGCCGAATGTCTGTTTGCCTTTTAATCCGCGCGCGTCAATGTAAAAGATCCCCTTGAGGCCCGTTGCCTCTGTAGCGACGGCAACATCAACAAGGCGCTTTGCAGCTTTCGGGGTGGGCCCGTCCAGGCGGCACACTCGGATCGTCTGGCGGCGTATCTTTTCGATGAACGGTAACCGTTCGTATCTGTCGTGGAATGGGTTTGGCAGCCAACGGGCCTGCTGAAAAGATTCGGCCAATACAAGGGCGAGCTCGCTATCAACCGCTGCCGATGTCTCCCCCGCGGAATAATCAATCTGCAGTTGCCGCCAGTATCTCAACTCCCCTAGGAGCCCCTCGGTCACGCGAATCGACGTGGCCCTCAACAGCGCCTCGTCAGGTAGGACCCCTCGGAAGGCCTTCTCCGCGGCCTCTCGCGTCAAGATCGCATTCCATTTGAAGAGTATTTGACGTTGAAGCTCTTGCCGGTCTGCCTCCCGTTTCAGGGACAAACCCTCTGCAAATGCTTTCACCGCGGTCGAGGTTCCCGTCAATCGGATCAGGATGGAGGAGATCTTGAGTCTTATCTCCTCTTCCCCACCATCTGCTCGGGACGTTGCCATGTACCTGAGGGCCCGGGATACAGAGCCTGCGGCCTGGGCAAGGGTCTCCTCGGCCTTGGTAGCGCCTTCCCGAGGTTTGACTTGAGGCCGTTCTGCCTCACCCTCGGGGACGAGTCGATCGAGCTCACGAGCCAACTGCTGGATCGTTTCCTGGCACTCTCCGAGCTTAGCAACCAGCACGTCCTCGAAGGCCGTTTCAAGGTCCGTGTTTACCCGATCCTGTACCCTCAACGGAATTCCGTAAACCAGGAGGACAGCCGGTTGTCTTTGTTGGTCCTGTAGCCGTGCTATGCCAGACCTGATAGGGGGAAGCATGACGTTCTCATAGACCGTCCGGTATATCTCCTCGGAGGTCGGGACGTCCACGCCGATCAGGTTCGATCGAGGGACACCTCGTCTATCGGCATAATGGCTCGCTACCGCGTGGCTCGCTTTTAGGTTGCGATTGTAGACCACAACAAGATCGGACGGGACAAGCGCTGACGCTCTGGAACTCAGGATGCAAAGGGTCAGGATCGAGAGTAGAAGGGGGTGGGTAAAGGGTGTTCTGCGATGCATCATGGGTCCTTTTCATCACGGCATAAGGCGCCAGGGACTGAGCGTTCAAGATGTTGCCCAAGTCAACGAGGGCCGGCACCCCGGGGTGCAAAAAAGATTGCGAAGCCTACCTAACCATGTTAGCGATCGATTGACAAGCAGCAGCTCGATCTTCGAGCGCTCTACAGGCCGACTGAGTGGGTGTCCCGGACATGCTATGTTTTTGAGCTGAAATTCGATCTGCAGGAAGAGGTCATCGTCCATGGACAAACTGATCATCACGGCGGCGATCACGGGGAGTCGAATCGGACGGGATGTGGCCCCGTATATCCCCATCACACCCGAGGAAATCGTCCAATCCGCTGTCGAATGTTGGAAGGCCGGGGCGGCCATGGCCCACATCCACGTACGCGACCCGAGCACGGGCATGGGAACCCAGGATGTCGGGCTCTTTCGAGAGGTCGTCCAGCCCCTGCGTGAAGAAACAGACCTCCTTCTCTGCCTAACGACCTCGGGCATCCCAGGACGAAACCTGCCGATTGAAGATCGGTTGCGACCCCTTGATTTGCAGCCTGAACTGGCTTCTTTTGATGCCGGATCGATCAACTTGGGAGGTGCGACGTTCAGCAATCCGCCCGAATTTCTTGATCGAGCGGCCGAAAGGATGAAGGAGAAAGGGGTCAAGCCGGAGCTGGAGATATTTGATTCGGGCATGATTGCGGCGGTGCTGCGTATGCGAGACGAGGGCAAGCTCGACGAACCCCTGCATTTCCAATTTGTGCTGGGCACTCCCTGGGGCGCGGCGGCCACGCCAAAGTCCTTATTGTACCTCCATGAACTGATCCCGCAGGGCGCATCCTGGTCGGTTATCGGGGCCGGAAGGGCGCAGCTTCCGATGGCGATGATGGGACTGATCATGGGCGGGCACATCCGCGTGGGGATGGAGGATAACATCTACCTGAAGCAAGGTGTGCTGGCCCGGAGCAACGCCCAGTTCGTGGAACGCGTGGTTCGTCTCGCGCAGGTATACGGCCGAGAGGTGGCCTCACCGAGTGAGGCCAGAAGGATACTCCGGGTCTGAGAAATCCCGAACGTGTCGGGGCAGAGCAGATAGGTGTTCTCCGTCAGCGCCGCCTCTTGCCGCTGAGCGGCCAGGTTGATCTACCATGAGACTTCATGAAATGAGGTTTTTGCACCAGAACGCCCGGTCATGGGGGCCTCTTTTCAAAAACGAAACGTCACCTGCTCGAACGCTGAAGAGGCTTGCAAGCCGTTCGGCCCCGAGCTCACGGCCG
>CAZAGT010000314.1:0-5985 GCA_964484515.1 uncultured Desulfobacteraceae bacterium
CTGCCCCCTCCGACATTCCCCTCGACTTCGCTCGGGGCTGCGGCTTCCCCCACAGCTAAGTCATGAAAAGACAGTGCCCTCCCGCCAGTCACTGCGAAAAGACATCACAGGCCTCCCACCGCAGAGGCTGGAAACGGTTTTTTCGCCCACAGATTCTTGTGAGGAGCCAGTAAGGAAATCCCGAGGAATGAGGCGTACATAGAAGTGGAGGGATGAGGGTAATCCCGATACAATCGGGACGGATGGGCGTTTTCCGACAGCCTCAACAGACGGTTCAACCGTTTGATCTCGTGTCCGTCCTATGATATCAGGGGAGCTTGAGGAGGGCCTTTTGAGGTTCTTCTCACAAACCGTGACCCCGCTGAAGAGACTACGGCCTTCTTCCACTCAGCGGGGTCTTTTGGGAGCAGGGGAGTATGAAAGCAGAAGATGAACTCGCGTTGAAAGTGACCAAAGAGGTTGTCATCAAGTTCATCGAAATGGGTCGATTATCACTAAACTGTTTCGATGAAGCATTCCGGCAGATCCACGAGACCGTCCGCAGCACACTCACCGAAGCGGCTACTCCGCGAAGGTGACGTATTAGCGCATATTCAATAGCGTACCTCCCTGAGAAACAAACCCTGGGGAGGAGCCTTGACCCCGGCCTCCCCTCTGTCCTTTGCCTCCACGATTCTTACGAATTCCCCGAAGTCCATCTTGCCAAGGCCCGCGTCCACAACGGTCCCCACTATATTGCGCACCATATGCCGTAGGAATCCGTCGGCCTCAAAGATGAAATGGAGGAGGCCCTCTTCGGTGTGGTGCAGCTCGGATCTCATCATCCTTCTGATAGGGTTCGTATTCCCGCTACCCGAGGACCTGAAGGAGGTGAAATCGTGTTCCCCCCTGAGCCATTCGACGCAATCCCGCATCGCGGCGAACTTCAGCATCGCTCCAACATGCCACGTGTATAATCGTAGGAATACGTCCGGCTGCCTCCGATTCAGAAGGCGGTATTCGTAGATTTTGCTTCGAGCGCTGAATCGTGAATGGAAATCGAGCGAGACATATTCTGCCCGTCGCACGAATATATCGGCTGGCAAGAGTGAATTCAGGCCCCCCTGTATATCCTCCGGGTCGAGGGTTGAGTGGGTGACGAAATTGCATACCTGATTAAGCGCGTGCACCCCGGCATCGGTTCGCCCGGACGCCAGCAACGTCACAGGCTCCTCAACCATCATACCGATCTTCTCCTCTAAAACCGCCTGGATCGTGGAAGCGGTCTTTTGACGTTGCCAGCCTGAGTACCGGCTTCCATCATAAGCCATGGTAAGTCTTATGTTCTTTTTTTCCCTCATGCCATTGGCCGGACACAAAAATGGGGAAGTCTGAACTGACTTCCCCACTCGTAAATCGACATGTCTTGACCCGCCGGCGTAATCCCTCGATCCCGATAGGAGGAGCTTACCGTTTTGAATACTGGAACCGCGCCCGTGAACCCGGCTGGCCGTACTTCTTACGCTCTTTGACCCGTGCGTCCCTTCGAAGCAACGTCGCCTTCTTCAAGGGGCCCCGAAGGTCCGGATCGATTTCGACGAGCGCCCGGCTCAGGGCATGCCTGATCGCGCCGGCCTGCCCCGTAATCCCCCCGCCTCGCACATTCACCGCCACGTCATACTTGTCCACCGAATCGGTTATTTCGAGCGGTTGCCTTACGATATCCTTATCCGATTCCCGTAAGACATATTCATCCATGGGCTTCTTGTTTATTGTGATCAGCCCTCTGCCGGGTCTCAACCAGACCCGGGCGACCGCCGATTTTCTTCTTCCGACGGCATGAAACGTCCCTTCCGGCATTTAAATCTCCAGTACTTCAGGTTGTTGGGCCCTGTGCGGGTGCTCCGATCCTCCATAGACCTTCAGCTTCTTAAATTGAAGGCGACCGAGGCTGTTCTTCGGTAACATCCGTCTGACAGCCAAACGGATGAGTTCCTCCGGCCTTTTCTCCTTAAGCTTCCTTGCCGAGATCTGTTTCAATCCCCCGACGTAACCCGTATGTCGATAATAGGTCTTCCGATCCCATTTGGTGCCCGTCATCTTGACCTTATCCGCGTTGATGACGACCACAAAGTCGCCCGTATCCACATGCGGCGTGAAAATAGCCTTGTGTTTTCCCCTCAAGCGGGATGCGATGTGGCTGGCCAGACGACCTAGGACCTTATCCTCGGCATCCAACACATACCATTTCCTGACAATATCCGATTCCTTGGCAACAAACGTCTTCATGATGAGATCCTATAAAAAATAAAATAGTTTCTTTATTTCTTTAGTCACCTCTATGTCAAGCAATTTTTTTGGCAAAAACGTTTGACAAGGATTCGTGACCCTGCTTATATTGCGGTGTCCTTCGCGCCCGTAGCTCAGCTGGATAGAGCGCCGGGCTTCGAACCCGTAGGTCGCAGGTTCGAATCCTGCCGGGCGCGCGTGTGGCGTTTTTGCTTTTATAAACACGGGCCTGTAGCTCAGCTGGTAGAGCAGTTGACTCTTAATCAATTGGTCGGGAGTTCGAGTCCCCCCAGGCCCACCAACAAATCGATAACCATTTCAGGGGATTAGGTCGAAAGGCTTAGTCCCCTTTTGTTTACCTTGGGATTCAATAGTGTCTATAGGGTTCTCAGAGTCTGCCCTAGGCTAGGCCCTTGACTGACGGTTTCCTTAGCAGGGATTCAATTGGGATTCAATTCAGGGGTCAGGATTACACAAAACACCCTCTCAGGCTTCCATATCGCCACGAGAATCGTCTACAAATAAGCCCATACCCTTCTGAATACCTGAAGGCCCCCTTTATGCTCACCTCGTCCATCCTCGTAAGCTGTCTAGGTGCTAGAGGGCCGAATTAGGACACAAGGGCCTGTTGACTATTACTTTTTGCCGTCGCGCTTCTTGATTTGCTCTTTGGAACCTTCTGGTAATTCTTGGTAGAGCCCCTGCACTCTTTCCGGCAAAGAAATCATATATTCCACAATCACATTAACCAGTGGAAAGAGGTTAGCGGCAATTGAGACATCGTTCACATCTAACTGACCGGGGTGGACTGCGCTATTTCCTGTTACCCGAACCACGTCTAAGGATTCCTGGACTTGGGCAGGAAGTCCCTTTTGAACCAACAGTTTTATGTCATCGTTGATGTTCTTTCCCTTTCCGCCAAGTTTGACGCACAGCTTCTGGATGGCCAACCTAAGAAGTGCTGCGGCACCGCGAGGGGATTTCCTCAATATCTGAGAGGCCTCCTCGTAGTCGTCTTTTATTTCTTCAGGCATGTCAGGGTTTGGAGGGGGTGCGCCGCCACGATCAGGGTAAATTAGCGTTTCCCTGTGCCAAATAGCTACCTTCTCGCAATGCTCGCATTTACTCAGTCTTGCAAAGGTCTTTTGGAAAGCACCTGTCTGCGCCTCCGCCACGGGCTTTGCGTTAAGAGCATTCATGTAGCCCCAATGATATTGACGAGCGATAGCGTTGCAGTAGGGACACGTAAAGGACCTTAGGCCGCTTTGAGGCGCGATGAAAGTCACGGTTCGCCCTCCTTTGATCTGTATGGCATTGAAATTAAAGCAGATGGCAGGTTACTTTTCTTGAAGAGAAACGTCAATCCCCATGGAAAAGGCGGAGAGGCCCTAAGGTCAACCCAATGGTGGGCTCAGGTCAACCTCAGGGCCACTGAAAGGAGGACCGCTAGACCAACCCTAGTCTATTGGCATTCTCCAAGGTCATCTCACCGTGACCCTTCTTGTAAACCATGGTCTTCCCGTTCTTCTCGAAGACCTTCCATCCTGCTTTCCGAACGTCTTCAACGTCAGGCGCCACTGAGCGGGCAAACCTAAGGGTCATCTCCCGGTAACCGCTAAGATCACCCCTGAATTGCCGCTGATATACTTCGGCCAGTTCCTGCTTACTCATGTTCTCTCGCGCCCAGTCAAAGACCTCCTGAGGGTCTCCTGCGTAGAGCTTACTCACAGCGGTTGCTGCCTGCTTGGTGAAGGATTCCATGATTCCGTCCAGTTTGGCCTGAGCTTCCTCAGGGTCCATCTCCATTCTGGTCGCTATCGCTCCTATGTCATGGGGATCAAGGTCACCGTTATTCTTCATCACCATGGCGGCCACGCCTTCAGCGAAGTCATTTCCTTTCGAGTAGAAATCCTCGATTGAACTTTCAGCTTCATCAGAGAGCATCTCGGGTTCACTTTCGTCGGCATCACTCTTGGCGTCACCCTCAGCGGTCTCGTCTTTGGCAGGGTTGCCAACCTTCAGCTCATTCGCTACGCCTTCCCGTAGGCCTTCCTCGAAGGTCTTTCTGGGTGCCTGTGCGGGTGCGGCTTGAGCGGATCCGGTCTCGGGTGTCCCAGACGCTACCTCAGAGTAAACCCCATTCTGACAGGTGACCAGTCCTAGGTGTTGAGCCACCTTCAGGGACATGGTCTGACCTTGATACGTGACCAAGGTGTCAGGGGTCAGTTGTCCTCTCAGTCCACCTATGGGACTGCGAGCGGTCGATAGGATACCCGCTGCGTCCGAGGGGTCTGAGACTTTGGACGAGTCTCCCTTTGTGGGACCCATATCGGCGTTGGTCTCCATCTGCCCGTCCTTGAAGGTCACTCTCCCCAGGTGACTCCTGTTGGCCAGAGAGGCCTCTGGATTGTCGTTGATCTCTTGGTTGACTTCTTCGATTATCTCTTCATTTCTAGGGGCTGAAGTGTCTACCGTGTATCGTGCTACCATTGCTGGTTGTCTCCTTTTCTCGATTTGTTGGATATCTTCTTGTAGGGTTGGTTTAGTGTGAAGGCTGGTTAGAATACTGAGAAGGGCAGACCCTGAGGAGGTCTACCCATGGGGTGGGTTCAGCGTGGGTGGATTACTCGCGCCCTGTCAGCTTCTTGTACCTGAAACCGTCAGAGGTCTTCTTGACATCCACCAGTCTCAATTCCGAGGCCTTCTCCAGGGGCATCCTGTCACCGTGAATTTCGATGACTTCGTCCATACTGTCTGCCTGTCCGTAATACTCGCCTAGATTCTTGCTCATTGGGTTGATCTCCTTTCTTCTGTGGGTGACCTAGAGTCTAACCTCAGGTCTGTCTTAAGGTTTACTCAAAGGGCTGATGCAGGGTCTGCTGATACTCCAGCTCAAGCTGCTCGGCGTTCTGAATCGTGTTGGTCATGTTTACCTTGAGGCCATGCCTGAGGTAGTCAAGGAGGTCAGGAGACTCCGCCGCAAACCAAAGGATGGAAGCAGGCGGAAGACCTACCGTGAGATAGCAGGCATCCTGAATGAGAGAGGAGTGAAGACGAGGAAGGGCAAGGAGTTCACACAGCAGATAGTGGCAGGGATTCTGTGTCGATGCTAAGCCGTCCCTGCGTATATAAGGAAGCGCGCCCGGCCTATCGATGGTAGGAAACCGATTGCACGCGCACAGTTGACAGCTCGGGAGGGCAGAGGGGGGAATCAAGAAGGAGCAGTGCGATGAAAGGGCCTCAGATTTTTGTGATAATTTTCGGTTTGCTCTCAGGTGACCGCAGATTGTCCTAGGGTTTTTCCCAAAGTATTTTCTTGGACAATTTAGCCTGCTTCAGCGCTTCTTCCACCACGCCTCTCAGTTCCTCAAGTGGGCAGGCTGCTCGGATGAAAAGCTCGACCTCTTTTTGTTTCAGATCTTCGCGGGTGACCTCCACTTGGTCAGATTCATCCAACATATGTTCGATGTGATTGCCGAGGAACTCCAATTTGTGAATGACCTCTTCATCAGGAAGCACGCGACCCAACGGGTCCGCCGTGGTGGGACCATCAAATTGGTAGTACGCTCTCAGTTTTATTTCAGACATAGTTTCACCTCTTACTGTTTAGTTAACTCCAACCGAAATCAAAAATACATCAGTTAATCCAGGACCTCAATTGCATGCCTATTCCGACAAAACTGTCCACCTGATCCGAAGGATTCCGTCCACCCGTTC
>CAZAGT010000315.1:0-5964 GCA_964484515.1 uncultured Desulfobacteraceae bacterium
CATATTCATCGACCTGAGGTGGTCCTGGAGTTCACCCCAGCGGAGGCCCGGCTCAATTCTGGCTCTGCGGTTGCGGACATCGACTTCAAATATTTGCTTCATGCGCTGCATGTCGATGATCATCCCGCCCTCGGCCGGTAGTGTAGTTCCCCTGTAGTGGCAGCCAGAACTCACTGGGACAACCGGCATCTTCACTTCGTTGGCCGTACGGATGAGGGCACGGACCTCCTCAGCACGAGCCGGTCGCACCAGGTAGGCCGGCCTTACACCCTTATAGATGCTATCGTCGGAAGCATATGGTGCAAGGCATGATTCCGCGTCTGAAACAAAGTCCTTGCCAACGATCCGGATCAGTCTATCTTCCAGTGTCATGATTCTTATCCACCGTCCTCAAGTAGCGTGGCAGACCACCAGGCATCCCGTCAGAAACGAACGTGTGACGTGTCAATTTCCCAAGCGCCGAAGGAGACCGCACCAACTCGGAACGGGCTGCGTTACACAGTGAAGCGTTTCGGCAGGTTGGGGAGTCCGCCTCGTAATGAAGCCAGCTGGTAGGCATCTCTTCAAGGGTTATTCGAAGGTCATTCGGCATCGATGTATTATGGTCACACCTTGCGTTCATGACCCTTCCAGTATTGCTCCCGGAGTTCGCGTTTAAGCAGCTTGCCTGAAGCGGTTTTCGGTATGTCGGGGACTATGTCCACAGCCGTCGGCTTTTTGTACGAGGCCAGGTTGCGGGCGCACAGATCCATGATCTCTTCCGGGACCACTTCCATTGTTGGCTTGACCGTGATCACTGCCCTGACCGTTTCGCCCCACTTTTCGTCCGGTACGCCAATTACGCAGCAGTCCAATACTGCAGGGTGGGTATAGATGATTTCTTCAATTTCTCTGGGATAGACGTTGATTCCACCTGAAATAATCATATCCTTCTTTCGGTCAACAATGTAGAGAAAACCGTCCTCATCTCGGGTAGCCAAGTCGCCGGTATAAAACCAGCCGTCCTTGAGAGCCTCTGCGGTTGCAGGGGGGTCCTTCCAATAGCCCTTAAAGATGGTCGAACCCTTGACGCTTATCTCCCCGATCTCCTTGTAGCCGGGTGGTATATCATTGCCGTCGGGGTCAACGAGCCTGATGGCCGTCTGGGCCATGGCTTTGCCACACGAAGCCAGGCGCCGGACCTCCTTTTCCGTGCCATCAACGTTGACATCCTCAGGCTGGAGGATGCAGACCGTTCCGCAACCCTCGGTGAAACCGTAGGCCGAGACGAAGACGTCACCAAAGATCTTTCGGGCTTTTCGCCAATGCTCAACGGGCAAAGCGCTCCCCGCGAAGGGAATTGCGCGCAGGCTCGAATAGTCATAATTTGAAACCGATGGATGGTTGGTCAGCATGTTGATGATGGTGGGGACCATGATCGTGCAGGTGACCTTTTCTTCTTCAATCTTTGCGAGCACCTTTTCTGGGTCAAAGCTAAGAATGTGATGCGTACATCCCCTCAGCAAAAAGGGCAAGCATGTGGAACCCCACCCGCCAATAAAGAAAAGCGGCACAAAGTTCATGCAGACATCGGTAGGGACAAGCCTGTACTCGTATCCCTCGCAGACCGCCGCGGAACTCATGTTGTACTGGCTCAACATGGCCCCCTTGGGCTGGCCGGTCGTGCCGCTCGTGTAGATGGTCATCAGGACATCATCGCCGGATACCGGCCACCGGCCATCGTGAGCGGGACTATCCGCGAGGAGCTGTTCGAAGTCCAGATCGAGGCCGTGGCCTTCGTGAACTCCAATGACGTGTTCCACTTGCGGCAGTTCGGCCACCATCCTCGCGACCATGTCTGCCATCTGAGCGTCCACCACAAGGACCTTGGCGTCAGAGTCATTGAGAATGAAAATCAATTCCCTTTCCTTGAGCATCAGGTTGGCAGGAACCATCCTGAAGCCCCCCTTGGCCACGGCCAAGCCGGTTTCCACCCATTGGTGGCAGTTGCGGAGCATGATACCCACACCGTCTCCCTTTGACAGGCCAAGCCTGAAAAGGCCGTGAGTAAGTCGGTTGACCCGTTCGTCGGTCTGCCACCAGGTGAAGCGATTGCCTTCCCAGATCAATCCGATTTTGTTGGGATACTGCGTGGCGTTGTTGCGAATAATGTCGCCCACAACGAACATGACAACCTCCACGGGGTAAGATTCCCAGATCGTGAGCGCGGTCACCGCCGAAAACGGGTTCCTCGGTGGGGACCGGATCTGGAGCTGCCGTCAAAGTCCAAGCATTCGTCTTGCGATTATCCATTGCTGTATCTGGCTCGTCCCGGCAAAGATCTGGGTCACCTTGGCGTCCCGCATCATTCTTTCCACCGGAAACTCCCTGTTCACGCCGTACCCGCCTAGTACCTGCACGGCATCGGTTGTCACCCTCATGGCCGTCTCCGCGGAGCAGTATTTTGCCATGGAGCTGTAGATGGTCTTATCTGGAGAGTCCGAGTCAGCTTTTTGGGCGGCCGTGAGAACGAGGGCCCTAGCTGCTTCATACTCTGTCCTCATATGCGCCAGGAGGAACTGGAGCCCTTGAAACTCGCCGATCCGCCTGCCGAACTGTTCCCGCTCCATAGCGTAGGCAGTAGCAACGTCGAGGGCTCCTCGGCAACATCCCAGGGCGTAGGCTGAAGCCACGATCCGCTCCTTTTCCAAGCTGTTCATGGCGGCAATGAATCCTTTGCCTTGCTCGCCCATCACGGAATCAAGGGGGACCCGTGCGTCGTCAAAAATGAGATCGGACATGACCGATCCCCGGGCCCCGAGCTTGTCCTCGAGTCGACCCAGGCTTATACCCGTGGTGTTTCGCTCCACGATGAAGCAGCTGATGCCCTGGTGGTTAGTCGACTCGAGATCAGTCCGGGCAAAGAGGATGATCACGTCCGCGACCGGTGCTTGCGTTATCCACCGCTTCTGTCCGTTTATCACCCAGTGATCACCGTCTCGCACAGCTGTGGTTCTAAGAGAAGCCAGATCACTGCCCGCGTCGGGTTCAGAGTAGGCCACGCACGGGATCAGCTCTCCCCTGGCCATTCGAGGCAGGTATTTCCGCTTCTGTCGCTCACTGGCGAGCACATCCATGGGATAAACGCTGATGGCCGTTGTGCCCACAAACATGGCCGAAGAAAAACAGGCACTGGCGATCTCCTCTATGACGAGGACCAGAAAGAGAACGGTCTCGCCCAGCCCTCCGTATTCCTCGTCAATGGCTAGGGAACACAGACCGATTTCAGAGAGCACTTCCTTTATGTCCCATGGAAAGGCCGCTTCCCGGTCTATTTCGGCCGCACGAGGGACAACAACCTCGGCGACCACCCTGGACACAGTTCTGAGCATCAACAACTGCTCGTCATTCAGAGGCGGGAAGACTTCATAGCGGTTTTCCATTTCCTAACCTATAAGCACACGGGGCACCATTTCGTTAATGGGCCACTTATGACTTTCTGGCCAAAATGCCTTCCGGTTTCAGGAACAAGACCAAGATAAGGATGGCGAAGACGACAATATCCGTCATGTAGGATGTGATCAAGCCTGCGCTGAGAGATTCGGCCAATCCCATGATAATTCCTCCCAGGAGGGCTCCCCAGATGTTGCCCAAACCGCCGATGACCGCGCCGGCAATGCCCTTTACTGCCAGGGGAACCCCGTTCTGATATTGCATCATGCTGATGGGGGTGATGAGGATGCCGCCGACGGCTCCAATCGCGGCGGAGACGGCAAAGCTTAAGAGCCCCATCCGATCCACGTCGATGCCTAGGATCATAGACGCTTCCCGACTTTCGGCGCATGCAGTGGTGGCCTTGCCCCATATCGTATTTTCGAAGAAAAGCTTGAGCAAAATGGAGATAACGACCACGGCTATCATGACTGGAAACACCTGAGAATTGATCGAGGCTCCGAACACCTCTATGATCCCGGTGGTGACAAAAGGCGGCAAGACAAAATCATCTGATCCCCAGATGAGCATGGCGACGCCCTGGAAGAACATCGAGCCTGCGATGGTGATGAGTATCATCCGTACCGGTTCGGCCTTGCCCAGCACCCTGATTGCGCCCAAATAGAAAAGTGCCCCCACGAGAGTAACGATGAGAATCCCTGCGACCACGGCCCCGTAAAGCGGAACTCCGAAGGCAGACGTCATTGTGATTGTGGCCATGCCACCGAGCATGACGAATTCGCCTTGCGCAAAGTTGAGGACCGTGGTTACCCGGTAGATAAAGGAAAAGCCGATCCCGACCATGGCGTAAATGGAGCCCATGGTCAAGCCAGCGATGACGAACTGAGTGTACAGCGACAGAGTGTCCATGATGATTTTTCCCGGGAGCGACCGAGCATTGGCCCAGGAGAGAGCGGCCAAAGCTCGGTATTCTCCCTGGAGGGAAGTTTATTTGGACGGCACCCAGTTGGGTCCCTTGATGACCAGCACAGCGCACTGGTCAAGGCCTATGCCCCGATGGTCCAGATCAGAAAATGAATAGAAGGCCTGCGCGCCCTTGAAGTTCTTTTGGTTCTCCATCCAATCGCGCACCTTCTCACCGTCCGTGCCCACAGCCTGCATGCCCTTCAGGAAAAGCAGTGCGCTGTCGTACCCCACTGCTGCGAAGAACCAGCTCTTGGGATCGTGGCCCAGCTCCTTCTTGAACCTCGTCTTAAAATCTTCGATGAACTTCTTTTGGGGATCCTTGGCCGGCAGATACCCTGCGTAACTGATCTTGGCTCCCACCGTGTAGACGTTCTTGGTGTTTTCCCCGAGTAGCTGGATAAACTTCTTGGACAGGTTGGCGTCAGAAATCATGAACGGAACGTCTTGCATGCCAACCTGGTCGCGGTTCTTAACCAAAATGACCGCCGGTCCTCCCGAGCACATGGATCCGATGCAGTCTGCCCCTGCCGCCTTGATCTTGGACATCTGCGTCGTGAAATCCTTGCCTTTGTTGTCGAATCGCTCGGAAATCACTACCTCCAAGCCGTACTTTTTTGCCCATTTTTTGTACATTTCTGCAGAGAGGTCGCCCATCTGATCCAGTGGTTCGATGTTCCCGAGCTTCTTTTTCCCTTTCTTGGAGAGCCATAGGGTCTTGGCTTCATTCTGGCGAGGTGTACCGACGCTAAGGGCCCACATATAACATTTTTTTCCTTTTTTCTTGTATTCCGGTAGGATGCGGGCATTGATCATCAATCCCCCGGAGACTACGATCGTGGGCCTTTTGTACTTCTCGATGATGGGCAAAACCGCCTGCGAGGACGTGGTTACCACCGGCCCAAGGATGGCGAGAACCTTGTCTTTCTTAATCAGCTTCTCAACGTTCGTACGAGAAACGTCCGTATTGTTCTTGGAATCATAACTGACAATTTCCACCTTTTTGCCGCCTATGCCACCTGAGGCGTTGATCTCCTTGACAGCCAGTTGAGCCCCATCCACGCAGTCCTGACCGATCCAGCCGATTCTGCCGGTCAGGCCGTACGTAGCCCCCAGCTTAACAGTGTCGGCGGCCGAGGTTAGCCCGTAAGTTGAGACAAAAAACAGGGAAAAAACCGCCGTTGCCACGATAAATCTTCTCATGCCTTCCTCCTTTGCGATGGTGTTGAATCAATCGGTTCCCTTTGCCTCTCGGTTTTCAACTTGAACAACCACCGACCGGGCTCAGCACCCCAGGTAGGCGCTGATCACGTTTGGATCATTCGCCAGATCTGAGGCCCTGCCCTGGGTTACCACCGACCCTGTCTCCAGGATGTAGGCTCGGTGGGCTATGCTTAAAGCCGCTTTGACGTTCTGTTCCACCAGCAAGATCGGCAGACCTTCCTCATTAAGCGTTTGAATTACTCGAAACATGGACTCCACCAACATGGGAGCCAGCCCCAAAGACGGCTCGTCCAGCATCAGCAGCTTCGGTCTGGCCATGAGTCCCCGCCCTATGGCTAACATCTG
>CAZAGT010000316.1:0-5939 GCA_964484515.1 uncultured Desulfobacteraceae bacterium
TTCTTCAGCGTTCGAGCGGGTAACGTTTCGTTTTTGAAAAGAGACCCCCACGGCCAGGCGAACCTGCGCCGAAAGATCCAAAAATGACAGATTCAAGTGGCATTTTCATGAAGTTCCCCGGTCGATGAATCTACCCGACCTACCGAGGCGGGTAAAGTCCTGCGGCAGGCGGCTGGGCTATCTTCTGACGTCCACTCCTTGAGCATTATTGCTCGATGAGGGAGTTAGATCTTCATACGTTCCAGATGGTCAATGATTTGAAGGTCGGCCGGGGGGAAGGGATATCGGCGGATGTCCTTCGGATCTATCCATTTCGTTTCTTGGCCCTCCAAGCCCCTTGGTTGCCCCTCCAGACGGGCACACTGAAAGAGGTGCAGGGTTATCCTCCGGGATGGGTATTCATGCTCCACGGTAACCAAGCGTGTCCCCGCTTTCACCCGGACACCCAGTTCCTCGCGGATCTCCCTTTCCAAACAGGCTTCCAGGGTTTCACCCGCCTCCTGCTTGCCTCCGGGGAACTCCCACAGTCCGGCTAGATGCACACCCTCCGGGCGCTTTGTGATCAAGAGCTTACCATCTTGCCGGATTAGCGCGGCGGTCACATGGAAATGGGGCTTATTCCTTTTGGCCTTCAATCGGGAGTGCCTCGAGTCTCAATCTCAGGTAGGCCTCTTCGGCCTCCTCGTGGCCAGGGGAGATCTCGATGACTTTCTTGTAGGCGGCCAAGGCCTCTTTGAGCTTCCCTCGTTTTTCGTCCAGTTTGGCCAATTGTAGCAGGAGTGTGACATCATCGGGCCTCTCCTTGAGGAGGGCCCGCATCTGCTCGGCGGCAAGGTCCTCTTGGCCTGTCTTGAGATAGGCCAGGATAAGGTATTCCTGTAGCTCTGTGTTTTTGGGATGCGCATTGAGTCCGTTTTTCATGATCTTTATCATGCTCTTGTAATCGCCTTGCGCGTTCAAGTAATCGAATAGAAAATTGTAAATTCCCACATTGTCCGGTTTTAGCTTCAAGAGGACTTGGGCCTCCTTGAAGGCCAGGTCGTCCTGTTTCTGTCTTCGGTAAATGTCGAATAGAAAGCTTCGGACCTCGGCGTCTTTGGGATGCGACTTCGCATAGCGTTGAAAACGCGCCAGGCTCTCAGCCAGGTCCCCGGTCTCATATTCGAGCACGGCCAGATTGTAGATGACCGTCTCATTATCGGGATCCAGACGGAGTATCTTGCGGTAGACCTTCTTGAGTGCTTCCTTGTCACCCTTCTTTTCCAATGTGGTGATCATCAGAAGCAACGCCTCCATCGATTCGGGACGCTGCTTGAGCACTTCGGCGAGCTGTTTTTCGGCCTCTTTGATCTCTCCCCGGTTGATGAGATGCTCCGCCAGCTTCAGGCGTCCGTCGATATCATCCGGCTTCAGATTGACGGCCTTCGCAAGAAAGGAATCGGATTTGTCTTTCTGGCCGGTCTTTTCGTAGAGGATCGAGAGGTTGTAATAGAGATTGACATCGCTTTGATCCAGCGCAATGGCCTGAAGATAGCTGGCAATAGCCTGTTGCAGTTGGTTGGTCTCGGTGTAGAGATAGCCCAGGATCTTGAAGATCGCCAGCCGGTCTTCACTGCTCGCGCCCTTGAGTAACCCCTCGTAGGTCTCGATGGCCTCCGGCAGGCGCCCGGCCTTCTCCAAGGCGGATGCGAGCCGTAGCCGAACCTCCAAATCGTCCGGGTTTTGCTTGGCAAGCGTTTGGAGGACCGAGATGATGCCGTCTTGGTTTGACATGGCCTCATAGACGCCCAATAGGTCCAGCAGGCCCTCCCGCTTGCGCTCTTTCTGCGCCTTTTCCTCCAGCAGCTTGGCTGCCTGCGGCCACCTCTGCAAGGATTTGTACTCCTCAATCAAGCGATCCCTGATGCGGGTTTCAGCCGGATACATCTTGGTCATTTTTTCCAAGATGGCAACCCGTTGGCTCCGATCAGAAGTCTGTTCAACCTTTTCAAGCCAGTCCGCCAGGCGAGGTTCGACCAGGATGTCTACATGCCCCATCTGCTCGTTATTCCGTTTGACCTCGATCCGGAACTTGTACTGCTTGAAGACATCCCTGTCGGGCAGGAGTTCCGAAAGGACCATGCCGTCGTAAAGCAGGGCGTTCACATCGAACCCGCTGGCGGCCAGACGCACACCCTGATTAAAACAGATATTCGTGGATACCTTCTCGATGAGCAGCTTGTCCTTAGGATGTATGTTGAGGATCTCCCCGTTAAGCAGCCGCATGGCTTGACCGTTCTTTGTCAGAAGGATGAAGTTGAACCGAGGTGTGACGTTATAGAGACAGGACCAAAGCCACCAACCTACTGAAAACGCGCCGACGAGGAGGAGAACGACGATCCAAAACCCCGTTCCATCGCTTCGCGATTTCCTTCCGACTTTGGTGACATACAGGCGTTTCTTGCTGATGGGTGCCATCCCTAGGTTAAGCTTTCTCGGAAAACCTCGTTTCCCAGACCAGGAGGATAGGACTAGCCACGAATATGGAAGAATACGTCCCCACGACAATCCCTATCAATAAGGCGAAGGCGAAGTCGTGAATGACCCCGCCGCCCAGGATGAAGAGGGCCACAACCACGACGAGTGTTGTCGAGGATGTCAAAATCGTCCGGCTTAAGGTTTCATTAATGCTGGTGTTCATGACCTCTTGAAATTGCCGCCGGCGATACCGCCTCGTATTCTCTCGGATCCTGTCGAAGACCACAATGGTATCGTTCAGGGAATAGCCCACAATGGTGAGGAAGGCGGCGATAATGGCAAGGGATACCTCGCGATTAGTCAAGGCAAACGTCCCCAACGTGATCACGACGTCATGGATGAGGGCTACAATCGCCCCCAGAGCGTATTTGAATTTTAAAGCCCAGCATAGCCCCAATGTGACCATGAGCGCAATCACAATTAGCCACGTGACGGTCAGTCCGAAGCTTGAGGCGACGTAGACGACCAGTGCCAGACACACCGCAATGATGGTGCTATTGAGCCACTTCTGTTCAAAGCGGCCTGAAATATAAATGGCGATAAACAAGATGGCATAGAAGATGGCGAACAAGGCCTTCTGTCGCAGATCTTTCCCGACCTTCGGCCCAACCATTTCAACGCGTCGGATCTCAACGCCCTTTCCAAATTGACCTACGAGGGCTTTCTTGACATTTTCACTGATGCCGGTAAGCGCGAGATCCGTCTGTGGCACCCGGATCAGGTACTCGAATTGATCCTTTTCCCCGAATTGCTGAATGATGCTGTCCTGAAGTTGAACGGCCTCAAGGGCCTTACGGATGTCATCGGGCGCTTCTTTTTGGGAAAACTTGACCTGGACCAGGACGCCTCCCGTAAAATCGACCCCGTAGTTCGGACCGCCCCGCCAAATGAGCAGGATGATGGTGAGGATGATCATGGCGGAGGATACGCCGAAGGCGATTTTCCGCCTGCCGATGAAATCGATGTTGATGTCCGGTTTGATGAACTCCATCTATTTTCTCCGATACGATATTGCTTCAGACACTAATCTTCTTCCACTTCAAGTTCACGAAAAGATAATCGAAGATGATCCTGGTCGCGAACACGGCCGTGACGAAGCTGGCGACAATGCCGATACTCAGAGTGACCGCGAAACCCCTCACCGGGCCGGTACCAAACTGAAACAGGACCAGAGCGGCGATAAAGGTGGTCACGTTCGCATCCAGGATCGTCACTAACGCCTTACCGTAACCGCTTTCGATAGCCGCACGGGCCGGTTTGCCCAAGCGCAACTCCTCGCGGATTCGTTCGAAAATCAATACGTTAGCATCGACTGCCATGCCGATTGTGAGGATTATACCGGCGATCCCCGGCAACGTGAGCGTAGCCCCAAAAAAGGCCAGGCCGGCCATGATGAAGATGATGTTCAGCAAGAGGGCCACATCTGCAATGACACCGGAGAGGCGGTAGTAGAGGATCATGAAGAGGATCACGATGATTCCGCCGAGGACCATGGACTTGAATCCCTTGTCAATGGAGTCTTTTCCCAGGGACGGGCCGACGGTCCGTTCCTCAAGGATCTTTACCGGGGCCGGAAGGGCCCCCGCCCTCAAGACAATGGCCAAGTCTCTGGCCTCATCCATCGTGAAGCGACCCGTAATCTGAGCCCGCCCGCCCGAGATCTTATCTCGGATTACGGGAGCCGAATAGACACGGTTATCCAGCACGATCGCCAGCCGTTTTCCAATGTTTTCACCGGTGATTTTTTCGAAGAGTCGCGCCCCACGTGCATCAAAGGAAAGGGCGACGTAGGGTTCATTATACCGGCTGTCGATTCGAACCCTCGCATCCGTAAGATATTCTCCCGTAAGGAGAGATCGTTTTTTCAGCAAGAACGGGATCTTCTGGCGACCGCCCTTGGGGCCGGTTGAAACCTGGTAGAGAATTTCTCTGCCCGCTGGGACATTACCCTTCAACGCTTCATCTAGACTGTTTTCATCATCAACGAGCTTGAATTCCAGAATAGCCGTCTTACCGATCAACTCAACGGCCCTTTCAGGGTCTTTGATTCCCGGCAATTGGATGAGAATCCGGTGATTATCCTGTGGTCTGATATCCGGCTCGCTGACACCGAACTGGTCAATTCGATTTCTGATGGTCTCGAGGGCCTGATCAGAGGCCATCTTCATGATCCGTTCCCTCGCTTTCGGCCGGAGAATCAAGCGATAGGGGTGCCCCTCGGCGGTGCCGACGCCGGACTTTATTTCAAAGTCCGGGTAATTGTTTGCGACCAACTCCTGCAATTCTTTTTCGTCATCGGCCCTCATCAGGGTCAAATTGAGGCCTTCCGTTCCCGCGCGTCCGAGTTCCAGATACCTGATCTTTTGCTTGCGAAGATCCTGTTTGAGATCTTCGACCACCCGTTCCAGATGGCTCTCGACGGCCTTTTCCACCTGGACCTCCAGGATCAGATGCATACCGCCCTGTAGGTCGAGACCCAGATGGATCTTCTCCTGCGGGAGAAAGCTCGACCACCACGATGGGAGATCGCGGCTCAGCGACGGAGTGAGATAGAGAATCGCCATGAAGACCAAGAAGGTTATTATCCCTGCGCGTAATCCCAAGTTTTTTGCCACGCTAGCTACCTCGCTCGCTTATCATCGTTCGATAGATTACGACGCCGATGCGCCGAAATCGCCAATCCGAATACATCCGGTGTCCTCTGGAAGAACCTCTGCCACCCCGAGCCGCCATGCTCAGAAGAAAAACCGGACCTTTCAAGATCGTGGACGGGTTCGAACCAAAACCTCTGCTGAGGCTGTCGGAAAACGCCCATCTACCGTTCGACCGGCTCAGGGTCCTGAGCAAAGCCGAAAGGCTGCGTTATCCTCATCTCTCGTCACTGCGGCGTACTTCTATGTAAGCCTCATTCCTCGGGATTTCAATGCCATCGCTTCGCTCAGCTCCGTCCCCACGTCTCTGGGGCGGGTCCCCGGTGTCGTCCAGCTCGAAGAGAGCGCGATAAACATTTTCGATCAGCCTCCGAGTCGATTTTTCGACAGCTTCGTTACTGTTCTGTTGGGGGGCTCGGCTGATCCTTCCTCATCACCCCGGCGATCGAACCCCTAGAGACCTTCACCCTCACCTTGGGAGCAATCTCCATGGTGACGACGTCGTCCGACAAACCGGTGATGACGCCATGAAGGCCGCCTGAGCTCACAGCCCGGTCGCCCTTCTTCAAACCGGAAAGCAATTCCCGGTGCTGCTTCGCCTTCTTTTGTTGTGGTCGTATCAGCAAGAAATAGAAGATGGCAAACATCAGGATGAGCGGGATGAACGGGCCTAGGCCGCCGCCTCCCCCGCCGGCACCAGAGGTTCCACCTGTTCCCATCGCGTAAGCCAAAAAATCCATGCTGTAACCTCCTATCTGGTGGTTTTAGGTA
>CAZAGT010000317.1:0-5931 GCA_964484515.1 uncultured Desulfobacteraceae bacterium
ATGCCATACAGCTCTGCGATATTCTCCGCGGTGACCCCCATATGATAGCCATAGAGGATCTCAAACAAGCCGTCGAAGACCATGAGATCCATCAACTCAGCATTATTCATACGCGCCCCCCAACGTGCCGTCGGAACGGCATAGGGAATGAGGCTCATATTCTCCATGCCGCCGGCGATCACAATGTCCGCCTCACCCGACCGGATCGCTTGAACGGCCAGAGACAATGCCTTCATCCCCGAGGCGCAGACCTTATTCACCGTGAACGCCGGCGTCTCCTTGGAGATGCCGGCCTTGATCGTCGATTGGCGCGCTACGTTCTGTCCCTGCCCGGCCCCGACGACATTGCCCATAATGACCTCGTCGACCTGGATCGGCTGGAGGTGCTCGTCATAGTCGTAGAAACTCTGCTCGAGGTCGATCCTACCCTTCCCTTTGAGGAGATCCGGGTCTAGCTTTGTCAACGCCTCCGTGGCGATGGGCCGCAGTCCGCCCCTTTTCAATGTCTCTTTGAGGACCAAGGCGCCCAACTCTACAACAGGCGTGGTCTTCAGACTTCCGCCAAAGGCGCCCACCGGGGTCCTGGCGCCACTCACAATCACCACATCAGGCATTATGTCGCTCTCCTCTCCTGTCTCATTGACTACATGTTGTAGACGACGAGCGTCACCGCCTCCCCGCCTCCCAGACAGAGACTGGCCTCACCCACTTCAGCTCCGGTGTCGCGCATGGCATATATCAGGGTCGTCAATATCCGTGCGCCGCTCGCACCTATGGGGTGACCCAAGGCAACAGAACCGCCGCGGACGTTCACCTTTGCAGGGTCGATATCAAGCTCCCTATTGACAGCGACGGACGAGGCGCTAAACGCCTCGTTGATCTCGTGCAGATCCACATCCGATACCTGGAGCCCCTCCTTTGCCAAGACTTTCGGTATCGATAGGATCGGCGCCGCAAGGACGTATTTCATGTCCAGGCCGGCCGCCCCTTGGGCTCCAACACGAACGAGTGGACGGCAGCCCAAGGCCTCCGCTTTCTCTCGTGACATCAGCACCAAAGCCGCCGCACCATCACTAATCTTCGATGCGTTGCCGGCGGTCACCGATCCCTCTTTCTTAAAGACAGGTTTAAGCCTTGCCAAGGCCTCCAGGCTGGTCTTCGGTTCTCTCAAGGGAATCTCGTCAACCTCAAATACCTTCATTTCCTTTTTGGGTATCGTAACCTTTACAGGTACGATCTCTTGCGCAAAGACGCCGGCTTCGATCGAGTTCCATGCCCTTTGGTAGGATTCGAAGGCAAACTGATCCATATCGCTACGCGTCACTCCATATTTTTCTGCTACCAGCTCCGCGCTCATCCCCATATGGAAATCGTTGACATGATCCCACAGCCCGTCGTCGACCATCCCGTCTATGATCTGGCCGTGATTCATCCGGTATCCCGTCCGGGCCTTCTCCATGAGATAGGGGCAAAGATCCATGTTTTCCTGTCCCCCGGCGACGACCACCTCAGCATCTCCGCAGCGAATCGCTTGAGCCGCCAACATGACGGCCTTGAGGCCCGAGCCACAGACCTTGTTCACCGTGGTGGCTCCCACGGCCCACGGCAAACCCGCCCTGATCATCGACTGTCTGGCCGGGTTTTGCCCCAACCCGTGAGGCAGCACACACCCCATGATGACTTCGTCGACATCGTCGTCCCGTAATCCGGCCCGCCCAATGGCCTCCCTGATCACTGAGGCCCCCAGATCGGTCGCTGATACGGAGCGCAGGGCGCCACCGAAGTCACCAATCGCTGTACGGCATGCGCTCACGATCACCACATCATTCATGCGCTCTCCTCCCGGAATTCGGATCTTTGAGAGGCCCAAAGATCGGAAGAAACCGCTTCATGCTTGGTTTCTCTGGGATACTCCTGACGACATCTCCTTAGATCGCAAGAAAGCAGTTTTCACAGAAATCCGTATATAAGAAGACAATCAATTTGGAGTCAAGACAAATTGATCCGCGCGTAGACTCTCCTGGATTTTCCTTGACAATCCTCTTGTCCGGTCGATAGTTATTTCTTTAAAGGCTGTCGGAAAACACCCATCTGTCCCGATGGAATCGGGATTACCTTCATCCCTCGTCACTGCGGCATACTTCTAGGTACGCCTCATTCCTCGGGATTTCTTTACCTTCGCTTCGCTCGGCTCAGTCCCCACCCCTTTGGGGCGGGTCCCCGGTTTCGGAAGCCTTACATCTGGGCATTTTCCATCAGCCTCTCAGGAGGAGGTTTTTCGACAGTTTCCTAGAAACCATCAAAAAAGGGGCGAAACTCAATAACGCTGTGGGGTCCTCAACTGATCCCAACTTACATCCTGGTGTTTGATCGAGGTTCCAAGCGCCAACCTCAAAACACACAAACGAAGAGCGAGAAGGGCGTAGGAGTATGAATCCGATTGCATCGGAGTTAAATAATACCATCAAGAAAGGCAACGTTCACGTCTATGAGATGTTGTCTGCGGTGGGAAAAGATCTCTTTTTCCCAAAAGGTATTCTCTCGCAGAGCGCGGAGGCCAAGGAGAAGGCTCACCGATTCAATGCCACGATCGGGATGGCCATGGAAAAGGGCCGAACCATGCACCAGCTTTCCGTCATGGCTTCCATCTCCGGTCTCCAGCCTGAAGAGGCCCTCTCCTATGCGCCTTCATTTGGGCTTCCGGCGCTCCGCAAGGCGTGGAGGAAGGAAATACTCCATAAGAACCCTTCTTTGAGCGAGAGCGCGATCAGCCTCCCCGTGGTAACCCATGCCATTACTCATGCCCTCAGTGTGGTCTCCGACATGTGGGTCGATCCGGAGGACGTCATTATTCTCCCCGATAAGATGTGGGGAAACTACAACATGATATTTTGTGTCCGCAATCGTGCCAGGATTGCCCACTACCCTCTGTTCGATCAGCACGGGAAGTTCAACCTCGCCGGCTTCGAGGCGTGCCTCCGTTCAGAGGCCGCTAGCAAAGAGAAGGTCATTGCATTGTTGAACTTTCCCAACAATCCTACGGGATACTCGCCGACACCCCAAGAAGCGGACGGCTTGGCCGACATCATGACTACCGTCGCAAAGGAGGGCACGAATATCCTCGCAATCACGGACGACGCCTACTTCGGGCTCTTCTATGAAGAAGACATCCTCAAGGAATCAGTGTTCACCCGCCTCCTGAATCGTGAACCGAGGCTCATGCCCATCAAGCTCGACGGAGTGACGAAGGAGAACTACGCCTGGGGCTTGCGGGTCGGATTTGTCACGTACGGCCCTCATATGGGTGAGGCCGATCCGAAGGGTGTCTATGAGGCCCTTGAGAAGAAGACGGCGGGCGCGGTCAGAGGCTCCATTTCGAATGCATCCCACCTCTCACAGTCGATAATGCTCAAGTCGCTACAATCAGAACATTATCAAAGGGAGAAGAACGAGAAATTTGAGATCATGCAGGCACGCGCGCAAGAGGTCAAGCGGGTACTTGCCGACCCGAAGTATAGTCAAACATGGGAAGCCTATCCCTTCAACTCAGGTTATTTCATGTGCCTTAAGTTGAAATCTGTGGATGCCGAGACCCTGAGGACCCACCTCCTAGAAAAGTACGGTGTCGGTCTCATCTCCTTGGGAAAAAGCGATCTGAGAGTGGCCTTTTCGTGCATCGAAAAGGCTGATGTCACAGCGCTCTTCGATACCATCCTCCAAGCTGCGACCGACTTAACCACGTAGCCATGTGGAGAGATCTCTCGAAATTTAGAGACGCCATCCAAAAAGAGGACTGGGCTCAGGAAAGCGATCTCCAACCGGAGTTTTGGGATCGGCTGATCGAATGGATCCAAGGACAGATCCTCCCTGAGTTCTTAGACCACATTACCCATCAAGTTGACGACATTATCAAGATCAGCCCGGACCTCTCCGAGCCGGAAATCCTGGAGTTTGTCAACCGGTACATGGTGAATTCACTGGCTGCCCACTCTGCCTCCGTCCGTATCTACGACCCGAATACCGCCCAAATGCTCTCCTATGGTTCTTACCCCCCCGAAGAGGCCTCCAGAGAGCCCTACATCCCCTTGGAGAGGAGTGTCGCCGGTGTTGTCGTGAAAACCCGTGAACCCTATCTCGTCCCCAACATCATGAAAGAAGAGCTCTATCGTGATAAGGGTGTTATTGAACGTAAGGGGACCCACTCACTGATGGCCATTCCGCTCGCGATCCCACGTTTCTTTCCGCATGAGCGGGATACCGCCGGCGTGATTCAGATCTACTATCATGAAATCGACCGCGTATTTACACCGGTCGAGGTTCGGATGGCCGAGCTCATGGCCCGCCGGCTTAGCTTTGTTATCGCGCGCAAGAAAATACTCTCCCTTACAAAGATGAATGAGAAGAAGGAGGCCATCGTACGGGAGATCTTCTCAAAACTCGGGGCGCGCGAGGGCGTCAAGATGAAAGACGTCTTCAATCGGGTCATCCCCGAGCTCGCCGATATGATCAATGTCCAGAGCTGCGCCCTTTTTTCGGTCGCCGACGATCTCGAACATGTGACCCTCGAGGCGGGTTATCCTGACGACACGGGTTATCATGGCATCGGCAGTAGAATCCCGATCAAGACTGAGGCGGTCCTTGATCTCATCATAAATCGACGCGACCATATCCGATGGTCCCCTTACGACCTGGTGACTCAATCCTATGTGGTCGTCATGGATCCCTTGAAGAGCGAACTGGTCTCCGATAAGGTCAAAAAGCTCGCGGCACGACATAATATCAATTCTATCCTCTACTTTCCGCTCCACGTGGGCGATGAAATCACCCACCTCATGACCTTCGACGCCTTGGATCAGCGAACCCAATACTCGGAGGAGGATATTGAGGTCCTGTTGTTTCTCGGTCGCGAGTTGATGAAGGCCCAACGGATGGAACGACTTGATGATATCCTGCATGATTTCAAAAATCCGGCCATCGCGACGGCCGGTTTTGCTCGTCGGCTAAAGAGGCTTTTGGAGCAAAAGGACTTGGGGGAAGACGAGACGACCATTACCAAATACGTGGATATCCTAATGGAGGAAACCAGCCGTCTTCAGGAGATGGCTTTAAGCCTCTACCACATTGGAAAAGAGCAGCTCGTGGATCTGTCCGCAGTCCTGCGTAAACGATTTGATATCAACAAAGAGGCCATCAAGGAACAACTGAAGCAGAATGTTACTCTGAAAGAAGGACCATTCCAGGATGCGCTTTACGTGAGATGCTATCCTCTTCACTTGGAGCGAATTCTCGATAACCTTTTGAACAATGCGACCAATGCCATTCCCCTCCAGGGAGGACTCCTTTCTATCCGTACCTATAAAGAGGGGGACTGGGCCTGCGCGGAAATCACGAATACGGGGCTCATATCCGAGGAGGAGCGTTTGAGACTACTCGAAGGCGAAGGGCAAGGTCGCGGCCTCTATATTACGCATCGTATCATCCGCCTTCTTAAAGGTCGGATCGACATTCAGGTCGGGAGGGATACGACCACCTTAGTCGTATTCCTCCCGATGTGGTTCGATCGGGACCCGTCCATTTCTGCTGAGGCTGTCGGAAAACGCCCCTCTGCTCCGACCTTATCAGGACCACCCTCATCCACGCCCGGTTGAATTCTCGCTGTGCGAGAGGGCGAAGCCGATTTAACAGGGTAAGTCCTTGCAGCGTAGATGAACGGCTCAGGGCGGAGGGCGTAAGGCACAAGGATTTTGACGAGGCCGTCACACACGAGGTCCGAGGAAGAACCGTTAGAGATTCCCATCTCGGCTCTCATCGTCGGTCGGTACAATAGATCAGACGGGGCATGCTTTCAAAAGTCTAAAGAGACTGTCGAAAAACCCTTTTCTGAGAGGCTGATGGAAAATGCCCAGATGTAAGGCTTCCGAAACCGGGGAC
>CAZAGT010000318.1:0-5916 GCA_964484515.1 uncultured Desulfobacteraceae bacterium
GCCGTGAGCTCGGGGCCGAACGGCTTGCAAGCTTCTTCAGCGTTCGAGCGGGTAATATTTCGTGTCTTGAAAATAGACCCCCATGGTCGGGCAATAGGGTATCACAGACCTCATTTCATGAAGTCTCCCAGTCGATCAACCTGGCCGCCCCGCGGCAAGCGGCGGTGCCGACTCCTGACTCCTATTGATTGGGCGTCTATGCTCAATGAGTCCGATAAAAGGGGATGTTGTCATGAATGATTTCACGGTCATCAACAGTAGGGCCGCAAGGCTCGATGCGCCTGACAAGGCCACCGGCAGGGCCAAGTACATCGACGATCTGACGATGCCCGCCATGCTTTTTGGGGCCTTGCTCCAGAGCCCGGTGGCTCACGCCCGGATCCTCAACATCGACACGTCCAGGGCCGCGCGACTACCGGGGGTAAAGGCCGTGATCACCGCAAAAGAAGCCGGTCTGGTGAAATACGGCGTCAGCCCGGCCCGCTATGACGAAACCCTCTTCTGTCATGACAAGGTCAGGTATGTGGGAGATGAAATCGCGGCCGTGGCTGCTGTTGACCTCGATACCGCCCTGGAGGCGATCACTCTGATCGATGTTGAATATGATGAGCTACCTGCCGTGTTCGATCCCCAGACGGCCATGGCTGAAGGAGCGCCTGTCCTCCACGACGATTTTCCACGCAATGTCTGTGGGGAGGTCCACCAGGAATTCGGTGATGTGGAGGCGGCATTCAAGACGTGTGATCTCATTCGGACCGACTCCTTCATCAACAAACGGCAGGAATCGGCGCCCCTCGAACCCCACGGCTGTTTGGCCAACTACGACACCTCCGGTCATTTGACCTTGTACACCGCCACACAATCACCTCACTCCGTGATGCGCACGGTGGCCATGGTACTGGGGCTACCGGTCGGAAAGGTCAGGGTCATCAAGCCGTATGTGGGAGGCGCATTTGGACCTAAAAACGAAGCTACCCCGATGGACCTCAGTGCCAGCCTCTTGTCCATAAGGACCGGCCGTCCCGTTAAGATGAACTACAATCGAGAACAAGTCTTCCTCCACGGTAGGAGTCGACACCAGTTTATCCACGAGATCACCACTGGCGTCAAAAAGGACGGCACGCTGGTGGCCCTCAAGAATGAGTGTTACCTCGAGGGCGGCGCCTACTCCAGTTTCGGTATTGCTACCGTCTACTATGCTGGCTCCCTGCTGGCAGCTCCTTACAAGCTACCGAACATGAAATACGACGGGTATCGAGTCTTTACCAACAGGCCTGCCTGTGGTGCCCAGCGCGGTCATGGCGGTGTAGCAGCACGGGCCGCCTGGGAGCAGCAACTGGACATGATCGCCGAGGAGCTGGGCATCGATCCCATTGATTTGAGACTCAAAAACATCATGACCACCGGCGACGTGACCTGTAACGATCTCAACATGAGCAGCCTGGGCATGAAGGAGTGCATCCAGGCCGTTAAGAAGGGCGCCGACTGGGATGCCAAAAGGCGGAACAAGGAAAAGGGCAAGGGGATCGGCATGGCCTGCGGCTTCTTCGTCTCAGGGGCCGGCTATCCCATCTATCGCTCCGAGACGTTCCATTCAACTGTCGTCATCAAACTCAGTGAGGACGGGGGAACCGTAAATGTGCTCACCGGCTCGGCCGAGATCGGCCAGGGCTCCGACACCGCCCTGGGCATGATCGCGGCCGAAGCCCTAGGTGTGCGGCTCTCCGACGTGCGCGTCATCTCAGGGGATACGGATCTCAGTGTTGATCTTGGGGCCTATTCCAGCAGGCAGACCCTGATGACCGGCCATGCCACAAAGGAGGCGGCAGAAGAGGTGAAAGAACAGGTCCTGGAAGTCGTGTCAAACGAACTGAACATACCTGTTGCGGACATGGACGTCAAAAACGGATTGATTCTTTTTCAGAATGGACCTGTGGATTTTGGCGACCTGAGGAAACGCTATGTTCAGGAGCACCGGGGTTGGACGGATCATCCCGACGAAGAGCAGTTGACTTTCAAGGAGGCTGCTAGGATTGCTTACCTGGCTAAGGGCACCATCGTTGGTACCGGCAAGTACAGACCACCCAAACTTGGAGGGAGGTACAAGGGGGCAGCAGTCGGCACCTCCCCGGCCTACGGCTGTTCAGCCCAGATCGTAGAGGTCACGGTGGATATGGAGACCGGCCAGATCACCGTGGATAAGATGACCGACGCGCATGACTGTGGCCTCGCCGTTAACAAGACTTCTGTTGAGGGGCAAATGGAGGGCTCCCTCTCAATGGGTTTGGGAGAAGCCCTGTTCGAGGAGGTGAAATTCGACGAACAAGGAAGGATTCTGAACGCAAATTTAGCGGAGTATAAGATTCCTACCTCCCTCGATATGGCAAATGTAGAGACCATCATCGTGGAGAGCAATGAACCCAATGGCCCGTTTGGCGCTAAGGAGGTGGGGGAAGGCGCGATCATGCCGACCATCCCGGCCATCCTGAACGCCGTCTATGATGCCACGGGCGTGCGGTTTTTCGAACTTCCTCTAACTCCCGAAAGGGTGTACAACGCGCTGAAGGCCGGATCGCAAAAGGAGCAATGAAGAATGTAGAATTTCGAATGATGAATGTCGAAGTAAAAGACGACGTGCAGCCGAGGCAACTTCACCATTCGAAATTCCTTGTTCGACCTGTCCGCCGTACAAGGCTTCGGAAGGCGGGCATTCGACTTTCTGTTTCTGTGATCCCAGAAAACTCAAGGCCATGTTGTTAATAATACAACGACGAAAGGAGGATAATGATGGGTAAGACCGACCAGAACCTCAAGGATGCCTTTGCCGGCGAATCCCAAGCCAACCGCAAGTATCTTGCCTTTGCCAAACAGGCCGACAAGGAAGGGCACCCTCAAGCTGCTATGCTTTTCCGGGCCGCGGCCGAAGCCGAGACCGTTCACGCCCATGCCCACCTGCGCACCCTGGGAGGGATTAAGAGCACGGCTGACAACCTCAAAGAGGCTATATCGGGAGAGACGCATGAGTTCAAGTCCATGTATCCCGAGATGATCAGCCAAGCTCAAGAGGAAGGCCAAAAGGCCGCTGAGCGGAGCTTCAGTTACGCCAACGCCGTGGAAGAGGTTCACGCCGGCCTTTATCAGAAGGCGCTCGATAATCTGGATAACCCTTCGGATGTCAACTGCTACTATGTATGCTCCGTATGCGGCTACACCTGTGAAAACGAAGCGCCGGACACTTGCCCCGTCTGTGGTGCCAAGGCAAAGGCATTCACGAAGGTGGTGTAGTCTTTCTGATCCCCGCCCTGTCATCCCTTTTGAGGGGACGGGGAAGGGTTAACAAGAAGCATGAACGTCGAACATCGAACGTTCAATATCGCATATTGAATGACAAGGAATGAAAGACTGAACTCCGAAGTTCGCCGCAATGACGCCCCGAGCCGTTCTCATACGCTGAACGAGTTCATCAGTCTTAGTATTGGTTTTCATTTTTCGTTCGACGTTGGACGTTCGATGTTCAATGTTCGACGTTCATCTTTCATAACAACCCTCATGGCGTACATGCAAACTGTAAATACCTCAAGGACAACAGTCCAGCGCTTATGCTTTTACGCATAGGTAACAAGGAAGGGGCGGTCAGAGTCCACATTTTATCAAACAAAGGAGATACCTAACATGCATAAGGTTTTGGTAGCGTACACGACGCGCACAGGTAAAACAGAAAAAATGGCTGAATACATCGCTGAAGGCATTCGGTTCAGCGGTCACGAGGCGGTGGTCGAAAAGATATCCGCCATCAAGAACGAAAAACAACTCGAAGGATACGATGGCTATGTCTTTGGCTGTCCCACGTACCACCGGGATTTGACCCAAGGGATGAAGACCTTTCTCTTCCTGGCCGAAAAAGCCAACCTCCTCGGCAAGATCGGTGGCGCCTTCTGCTGTTATACGCACAGCGGCGAGTCAGGCCCGATGATCTACGACACGATGCAGTATGTCTTCAAGATGGATACGGTCGATTTGGGGGCCTTGAATTTGAAGGAAGCAGTGGTGGAGACGGCGGAAGGGATGCGTGCGTGTCAAGATTATGGCAAGGCCGTGGCTCAGAAGTTCAGTACATGACTCTTGGCCGCTTTGTCACCAGTTCAACCGGCCACGTCAGAACCTCCTGAAAAAGATCACAGTGTCTTTTCTTCTATCTCACCAGGAGGTTTTTCTTTTGGATGAAGGATGGATAAGCTGAAGATCGTCGTCATCGACGGCTACACATTGAATCCGGGTGATAACCCTTGGGACGAGGTGGCCGTCTTGGGGGATCTGGTGGTCTATGATCGCTCGAATCCAGAGCAGATTCTGCAACGGGCAGTGGGTGCCCAGGTCGTGGTGGTCAACAAGGCGCAGATGAAGGCCGAGATCTTGGCGCAACTTCCGCAATTGAGATTCATCGCTGTCAGTGCCACCGGTTATGATTGCGTGGACGTCAAGGCCGCCGGACGCCGGGGGATTCCGGTCAGCAACGTACCGGTGTACGGGACCGATTCGGTGGCCCAGCACGTCATGGCACTCCTCTTAGAACTCACTAATCGAGTCGGACTCCATGATGAAGCCGTCAAATCGGGTGAGTGGATGGCCGCCCCGGATTGGTCCTTCTGGAAGACGCCACTCACCGAGCTCAGGGGCAAGACCTTGGGCATCGTCGGCTTCGGCCGTATCGGTCGTCGAGTTGGAGAACTGGCCCACGCATTTGGGATGAACGTCTTGGCCTATGACCCCTTCGAGTCGCAAAAGCCGGACTACGAGCCCTTTTCCTGGGCCAGACTGGATGAGCTTTTTCGTAACTCGAACGTGATCACGCTTCACACCCCTCTGACGCCCGACCTCGAGGGGATCGTGAATCGCGAGCTGCTCGGCTTGGTCAAACCGGGGACCCTCTTCATCAATGCCTCCAGGGGCGGGTTGGTGTGCGAGGAGGACCTGGCAGAGGCCCTGAACAGCGGCAGGTTGGGAGGTGCCTCCCTGGATGTCGTTTCGTTGGAACCCATCCGACAGGACAACCCCCTCCTGAAAGCCCAAAATATCTTCATCACGCCGCACATCGCCTGGGCAACCTTGGAGGCTCGCCACCGCTTGCTCAAAAGGACCGCCGAGAACGTCCGGGCCTTTGTGGACGGTGCCCCGATCAACGTGGTCAACACGGATCACTTGAAATCAAAATGAACAGAAGATTTTGATGAGATCATTAAACAGGTTCATAATCGCCGCATCCTAGCCTTACCGCCCGCCTACCCCGCTGCCGCGGGGCTCCGGTAAAGACGCAATAAAGTGCCCTGAAAAGGGTGTCTAGACAACCATTGTCGTATCAGGATGGTCTTATTTCAGAAGGGGGTGTCAAATGTCTTATGACGTGCAAAAAGCGGAGATGAAAGACGAGTTTAAGGTCTGCCCGGCATGTGGATACGAAGACGGTTTCCACTCCATGTTCAAGAAAGAGGGTGAAATTACCAAGTGGCTCTTCATCTGCCCGGCCTGTCACGTTGTTTATGATATTGGCTTCACAGTTTAATCTAGATGACGAGGAGCATCGACATTTGCCCCTATTCAAAGGAAGTGACCCCGACCTCTTGATACCTGGATGTGGCCGACGGGAGGGGCCTATGGTCCATGCAAGACTGTCTTCCAGGTTTAAAAGCCAAGAGAATCTAGTCACAGTCGCTGTACGCGTATCTCTCATCAGCATGTCGGCTTTTTCACAAGGCTGAAAATGCTATGTATTGCGCAACGGGTTGGAAATCAACAGGCATCAGATGGCCCCTTTGTTCGACACAACTGAGATAAGCGGCCTGCCCCTGCCGAATCGATTTGTTCGTTCCGCTACCTGGACGGGCCTGGCTACAGCAGACGGTGCCTGTACCCCGGAGC
>CAZAGT010000319.1:0-5904 GCA_964484515.1 uncultured Desulfobacteraceae bacterium
GGCCTGAACGGCGGGCATCAGTGGGCGCATGGTCCTCGCGATCCACTGAATGCTCTGCGTATGATCTCGGCACATCCTAGGCTTCCTCTGACGTGCCCAACTCCCAAATGTTGTAACAAATCACCTCCGATTCGGATTTTCGATTTCTCGGGCCATGTTCCTGTTCCCTGTGTTTTTCGCTTAATGATGTATCCTCTCCAGGATAACCTACAGCAACGAGGGTTATTACAATGTACTCATCAGGGATGTGGAATGCGGCTTTTATTTTGAAGGGGTCAAATCCTGCAATGGCATGAACATAAAGGCCCTCTTTAAAACCTTGAAGCATGAGATTTTCAGTGGCCAATCCGCAATCGAACAAGGCATAGTCCCTGCGGTCACTCAACCTGCAACCGAATTCTATCTTTGTTGTAACGACAACAACTGCTGGTGCTCTTTTAACCCAGTAATTTCCGTCGGATAGCGCTTTATGGATTTTCTTCAAGGCCTCATCATCCGTAGCCACGAGAAAACGCCACGATTGATTGTTGAAACAGGATGGCGCAAAAGTTGCTGCTGTCATGAGTCTGTGAATGATTTCATCGGGTATCTTTTTATCACTCAAGGCCCGTTTCGCTCTACGGATGCTAATTTCATGAATTAATTCTTTCATCAGTCCTTCCTTTCAAGGAGCCTTTGGAATCAAAAGGCACAAATTTCATTTCTATACAAAAATAGAAATTCAAAGGTGTCCCTAAAGTTCCGAGGAGAACCAGTTAGTAGATAGTTTCCGTCTACTCTCTTGCGGGAACATTTAGAAAGTGAATAAATCGCAAACGTCAGAAATTTCCTAACCGGATAAGTCCACAAATTGCGCTCTTAGCGAGACCAGATAATTCCTCGGAAGTAACGGTCTTCGAGTAAGATGCCTTAATCGCGCTTTGTCGCTTAAGCAGTAGGAATCAGAAGCCAGGAATCAATAAGGGAGAAACAATTTGAAGTCAGATCCCACGTCCGGAAGCGCTAACTTATGGTTATCATACATGAAATGAGGCTGATCTCAATCAAAAAGAGGCCAAGGTGTCCCCTTGTTTCGCGGATGCAGCGCTGTGCTAGGAACGCAGATTTTTTGGCTAGACAATTGGAGACACCTCAAATACGCTCAATGTCCGTCGTCCGTTGTTTAGAATAGGATATGATCGGTGCTCAAGAAACTGATATTTCTTATGTGCGGAATTGCCCTTGTCTTCATTGGGGTGGTGGCAGGGGCCTATTGGTATCTTGTCAGAGTTCCGCTTCCCATGGTGGAGGGGGAGATTCGAGTCCAAGGACTTCGGGCCCCCGTGGAGGTCTTGCGGGACCAGTGGGGGGTGCCCCACATCTATGCAAAAAGCAACCACGACCTCCTTTTCGCACAGGGCTTTGTTCAGGCCCAGGACCGACTCTGGCAAATGGAGCTGAACCGCCGGGTGGCGGCGGGACGTTTGAGCGAGATCTTCGGACCGGAGACGGTCCGCGTGGACCGTCTGATGCGGACGTTCGGCCTGATGAGGGCGGCCCGCAAAGAGCTGGAAATATGCGATCCGGCGCAACTGGAGCTTTTGCGATCCTTTTGTGATGGGGTCAACGCCTTTATCGAATCCCACTCGAGCCGTCTGCCACTGGAATTCCGATTGCTTGGCGTGCGGCCGGAGCCGTGGCAGCCGGAAGACTCGCTCGGATGGGGCAAGTTTATGGCCTTTATCGGTTCCAAGAATTGGCAGGAGGAAATCGTAAGGGCCATGCTGGTCCAAAAGCTGGGACCCGAAAAGGCAAAAGCGCTGTTTGGGCTCAACAACCCAGGGACACCCGTTATTATGCCCTCCGCCCTGGTCCTAACCTCCTTATGGCCTGGCAGGCCGCTCAATAGGAATGGGATTCTCCCGTCCTTTGGCGGGGCCAGCAACAACTGGGTAGTGCATGGATCACGCACTGATACGGGGTGCCCTCTGCTTGCGAATGACATGCACCTTGATGTGAGAATTCCCTCGATCTGGTACGAGATACACCTTGTGGGCGGCGATTTCGACGTGATTGGTCTATCCCTACCGGGAGTGCCGCTGATTATTGCGGGTCACAACAGAGACGTGGCTTGGGGGATAACCTTTGCCTATACGGACACTCAGGACATCTTCCTCGAACGGATGAATCCTGACCAACCGAACCAGTATCTCTACAAGGGACAATGGGAACAAGCAAGACGGATCGAAGAGCTTATCAGGGTGAAGGGGGAAGAAAACCCCGTCAAGCATGAGATCCTGGAGACCGTGCACGGCCCTATCCTGTCGACCCACGTGTCCGACGCCGAAGGTCTTGGATATGCCTTTTCCCTAAAGTGGTGCGGCCATGATCCCGGCGGGATGATTCCGGCCCTCAGCCGTATGAACCTTGCGGAGGACGTGAAGGAATTCAAGGACGCGGCCCTCGAATGGCCCGAACCGGCCATGAATCTGGTTTGTGCCGACCGCAATGGGGAGATCGGGTACATCCTCGCAAGCCGAATTCCGGTCCGCCCGCAAGGTCATGGACGTGGCCCCTTTCCTGGATGGACCGGAGAGCATGACTGGACCGGGTACCTGCCGGCAAATGAAAAACCCTTTGTTTTGAATCCAGCCAAGGGCTTTATCGCCACAGCCAATAATCGGGTGACCGATGATAATTATCCCCACTACTTGTCCGATGACTACCTATCGGGCTACAGGGCAGAAAGGATCGAAGAGGTCCTAGCCCGGAAGGCCAGGGTTTCAAGGGATGACTTCAGGGCTTTGCAGGGAGATCTCAAATGCTTACAGGCAGGCCGCTTTATGAAGGCATTGGAAGGAATCGAGGTACAAAGCATTGATGCGAGAGATCTCCTCACGCGGCTCCGTTCGTGGGATCAGGTTCTGAGTCCTGAAAGCGCGGGCGCGGCCATCTATTCCGTACTCTTTTACAGGCTCATGGAAAACACGTTTCAAGATGAAATGGGAGATTTGATGCCACGGTTTTTTGGATCGGGCCTGACAGAACTTAAAGCGTTTAGCACCTTGGTTACCCAAAGCCGCGTCATTTTGACGAACCTTCTCACCGAACCTGATTCGTATTGGTTTGATGACGTTACGACCACTGAGCTTGAAGACTTGAACCAGATCCTCGAGCGGAGTCTCAATGAGACTGCCGCTTTCCTGAAGCAGGCCATGGGACCAGACCCGTCTGACTGGCGATGGGGGCGACTCCATCAGATAGAATTTCAACATCCGCTGGGCCGGGTAAAGCCGCTGAATAAGATATTCAACCTCGGCCCCTTTGAGGGCGGGGGAAGCTTTTCAACTGTATGGCAGTCCACGTTCAGGCCGGGAATGGATTTCAGCTACAAAGGCTGGACCGCAAGCAACCGCCACATTTATGACCTTGAAGACTGGGATCGGAGCCTTGGGTCAATCGTGCCAGGCCAGTCCGGGATGCTGGGGAGCCCCCACTACAGCGATCAGACGGAGCTCTGGCTCAATGTCGACCACCATCCGCTTTATTACTCAAGAGAAAAAGTGGAAGCCGGGACAAAGGAGCGGCTCATTCTGAGACCAGGTGGAAAGGGAAATAGCTAAAAGGCGAAAGGATTACTGAAAAATGAACGTTCAACGTCCAACATCCAACGTCGAACATCGGATGTTGAATTTGGTTAAAGAAGAAGGCAACCACCCAGGCAGAAATACTGAAGGTGGAAGGAGATATGACGTCAAGCGAGAAGTCCGATGAGGGAGCGCGGAGTAGGGAGTTATTCGATTCCGGGTTTTATTGCGCGGAGAGTGTCCTGCTTGCCGTAGCGGAAAGCAAGGGCATCGAGTCCGATCTCTGCCCGAAGATTGCGACCGGCTTTTGCAGCGGGATATCGCGGAGCTGTGGCATGTGTGGGGCCGTAAGCGGCGGCATCTTGGCTATTAGTCTGCTGACCGGCAGAAACTCACCGCGAGAACCCACCCGGAAGAGCTTCAGCAAGGTGAAGAAATTCAGGAAGGCGTTTGAGAAACGCTTCGGCACAACCAACTGCAAACAGCTCATCGACTGTGACTTGGGTACCGAAGAGGGGCAAAAGACATTCATCGACAACAACCTCGTTGAGCAGTGTAAGCAATATGCAGAAGAAGCAACGAAGATGGTTATGGAGGTCTTAAGGTAGAAGGTAAAAGGTACGGGGTTTACCCGCCTTTGACGGTGCTGAAGGGGGAAGTAAGATGTAGGAAGTAAGATAGGTGTATAGGTGGAAGGTAGAAGGTAGAAAGCAGAAAGAATTGGGCACACGTCAACGGCTTTAGGCCTGGGGCACAATACACGTGGCAAAAAGGGAACCGGATTTCTAGTCGGTCTTTCCTTTAGCCTCAGACCGGAGAGAAAGGCTAGGGATGGCTACGGACTTTACCGAAAGTGCGACACTCGGCCGGACCGGCCTCGCAGTAGGCAGGCTTGGGATTTCCTCAAGCTTCGGGGCGCCGGCCGAGGCGATTGAAGAAGCCTTTGACAGGGGCTGCAACTACTTGTCGTGGGGGACGTTCATCAAGGGCCGTTCCTCGAAGATGAAGACAGCCATGAGGAATATTATATCCAAAGGGCACAGGGAGAAACTTGTCATTTCGATGTTTACCTATGCTCATAACGCGTTTTTGACGGAGCACTTTCTGAGAAAAGGGCTCAAGGGCTTGGGAATCGAATATGCGGATGTCCTTGTGCTTGGTTACTATCCGAAACGCCCGGCTCAAAAGATCATCGACGGGGCACTCAAATTGAAAAAAACGGGTATGGTGCGATATCTTGGGCTATCGAGCCACAACCGCAAGGTGTTTCCAGAACTACAGAAAGACGGCATTTTCGACGTCTTTCACATTCGTTACAGTGCCGCCCACCGCGGGGCAGAGACGGAGGCCTTTCCCTTCATCCAAGGGGCGGACAGGGCGGGCGTCGTCTCATTTACAGCCACCAGGTGGAAGAGGCTTCTCAACCCGAAGAAGATGCCGCCGGGCGAGCGGCCACCCACGGCCTCGGAGTGTTACCGCTTCGTACTCTCGAATCCGTCGGTCGATGTATGCATGATGGGCGCCAAGGACCGTGAGCAGATGAGGGAGAACCTTGAGGTGCTCAACGCCCCACCGATGAACGAAGAAGAGCTTGTCCGAATGCGAAAGATAGGGGACTATGTCCGTTCCAGAGGAAGAACGCATTGACCTGTCAAGCTTTTCGTTTTCATGTATAGATGTACACTATCCTGGCTGGCTGCCGAATGCCGCCAGATCCATTGTGGAGGACGGGATATGATCATCAAGAACAATGAGAACACGCCCAGAGGCGAATACGACGGTTTCGTGACACACCTTCTCATCGGTAAGAGTAATGTCGGCGCGGGCGAGCTCTCAATACAGATGACCGAAGTAGAAGTGGGTGGAGCGCAATTTCTGCATTCCCATGAACCTGAACAATGCTATTATATCATCGAAGGGCAAGGACGGATGACCGTGGGTGAGGAAATCCAGGACGTTGAAGGTGGCGACGCCGTTTACATCCCTTCGAATTATCGCCACGGCATTGAGAACAGGGGGGATTGCGCCTTGAAGTATTTGACGGCCAACTCACCCGCCTTCGACGAGAAGACTGAAGCGGCGAATTGGCCTTTAACTCCGCGAGTTCCAATTTGACAGCACTAAGATTTCGAGTAAAGGAGGGTTTCGATGCCCATTATCCGAAAGATCAAAAAGGTGCTGCGTAGCAAACCAACGATCGAAGGCGCCGGTGTACACTTGAAGCGGGCCTTTGGGTATCATCATGTTCCCCAATTAGATCCATTCCTGCTGCTCGACGATTTCCACTCGAACAAACCGGAGGAGTATATCAAGGGTTTTCCATGGCACCCCCATAGAG
>CAZAGT010000320.1:0-5858 GCA_964484515.1 uncultured Desulfobacteraceae bacterium
GGATGATGACGAGGGACAACATAACGGCCAACAGGGCGGCATAGGAGGTGAAGACACTATCCGTAATCGGAATGACGCCGAAGATGTCTTCGAAGACATGGCCCTCCGTTGCCGACAACAGGCCGGCCGAGGAGGAAGGGCCGATGTGCCAGACCATTTGGCCGGTGTATGCAGCCGCCGCAACGAGGGGGTAATGGATATGGATTTTCTTGGTGTACCCTTCCTTGGCCACTTCTCTGGCCAAGATGGCGGCGACAATTAGGCCCAGGCCCCAATGCAGGTAGGTGATGACGGTCGACACCAAGGCGGTCAAAAAGACGGCCTGGGACCCGTTTCTGGGTATCCGCGCGATTTTTCTGAGGGTGGGGTGGATCCCCGGGGCGATGGCAAGGGCATGGCCGGTAACCAGGATCAGTACCATTTGCATGGCAAACGTGAGGTACTTCCAAAACCCGTTGTACCAATGCTTGATCATATCGAAGGGGCCGTTATCAGTGAGAACCCATCCCATGACATAGGCAATGAATGTCAGGATCACGGCGAACAGATACGGATTCGGCATGTTTCGCTCGGACCAGTCTGAAAGCCGTTTGCCGCCAACGCTAATGATGTTCATCCTCTGGGCCCTCCTTCCTTTGAGCAAGCTATTGAAAAAAGGTCATCCGTCCCAATAAATGCCGCCTCCGGGTTCCCTCCGTAACGCTAGCGAAGCAGTCCGCCCGTCCACACGTCATCTCAAGGTTCGAAGTTGAGTGAGGATACACCCAGATCCGGCAAAAGTCGAGTATATGGCAGAGCCCGATGCCGCAATGGCAGAGATTGCTGAGCCGACAACGGCGAAGATCTTCGTTTGACATGTCCTTCGCGTCCCTTTAGCATGGCATCCCTGATTTTCCGAAACGGAAGTTCTAAGAAGCGCGGTGGTTAGAAGCTTTCGGGGCCTGCTATCGGAGCTGCAACGTTGATTTCTTGGAGGCTGAAATGAGGAAGACGACCTGGGTTCGGATCTTAATCGTTGCGGTTTTTTGGCTGGCATCCTTTGATGTCCTGGCCGAGGAAGCACGGAAGGCCGATGAGAACAAGATCCCGCCCGTTGTAGCCCGGGTGAACGGGGAGGAGATTACGGAAAATGATTTCATCAGCATGTGGTACACGCTGCAACGGGCCCGTATGCGGATGAATCGTTCAAAGCTGATGGACCAGAAGTATATGGAAGCCATGAAACTGGAGACCATCGAACGACTGGTCGTTTTGACCCTCTTGCATCAGAAGGCGGATGCATTGAATATCCAGCCGGATCCGAGAGAGGTGGAGAAGAAGATTCAGGAGATGAAGGCCGTGAGCATGGGAGGCAACCATGGCGGGATCGTGACGGCTTTGGGTGCGGCCCAACCGGAACAAGATTGGGATAGCCAAAGGGCAGATCTGGTCAGGGCGATGAAGATCCAGAAACTCCTCAAGCAGGAAGTGCAGGATAAGATCAGCGTCACACCGGCTGAGGTCCGGGCGTATTACGATGACCATCCAGACGAGTTCAGGCTCTCGGAGGAAGTGTGTGCCCGTCACATCGTGATCAAGGTGTCACCTGATGCAACCGAGGCCCAAAGGAAGGAAGCCCTGAGGAGCATCAAGGACGCCGCCGCACGAATTCAAAAAGGGGAGGCTTTCAAGGACGTGGCTAAGGAAGTCTCTCAGGACGGGTCCGCCTCCGATGGCGGCAATCTGGGGTATTTTGGCCGCGGCGTCATGGTCCCCGAGTTTGAGAAAGTGGCGTTTTCGCTCGAGGAGGGGCAGGTCAGCGGCGTCGTAGAGACCCAGTTCGGCTACCACTTGATCAAAGTCGAAGAAAAACGAGCCGGGCGCATAATTCCATTTGAAGACATAAAGGCCGGCATCCAACAGATGCTAGAAGGAAGAAAGGCTCAAGCCCGCGTGAGTGAGTACATCGCGGGCCTCAAGGCGGAGGCCGACATTGAAATCGTTTCGTTTTGACACTCACGCGTCAAGCCTATCGCCAGACAGCCTCAGAGAAGTCGAGTTTTCGTCAGCTTTGCTTATGTGGAATTAGACCTACGAACGACCTAGTTTCCATCCCGAAATGGCCCTTTTCGGCAATCCCGGCGTCAATCTGCTGGGCTGGTTGTGCGACGTACCAGATGTACAACTCCTCCCAACCCATTGATTTCCTGGACCTTGCGAAAAATCACTGATTTCTGAATGGGAAACTCGCAAGTGCCTCGTTTTCATTCATGGATGGACACACCCTGCCGAAGAAACGGAGGGAACGAGTTCTCCGAGAGGGCTCAAAATCTCAGATCGGGTAAAGATTTCAAGAAAGGCCACGTATAGAAATTTCTGCCACTTCACTGGTGCCCATCCACAAATCGCCGCCTTGCCCAAGTTCTGTGTGAGTCTCAGATCCCGATCCGTCGGAAGAGGCGCAATTTTCGAAATACTTCAATGTATTTATCTGGTTATAATAGTCGCCGTTTGAAGTCGATTAGCCTCTCGTGGTGGACGGACACGATCTTGAAGACGTATCGTAGCTCGCTTGGATCATGCGCCAAAAACCCGACTTAAGGCCATGTCGCAGGATCTCGGGCACGAATACAACCCGCTGAAATTATTAATAAATTTATCTCGCTTCACACATCCTGTCTGGCATACTTCTTGCTTTAGTAAAAGACGGTGATTTTTCTCGATTTTCAAAAGTGCACCAAAGAGCTTTTTGCCAGACAGGAGGATTATTATGTTTTGGGTTGCCGGCGGATGCCTACTACTCGTGATGTTTTATTTGCTCTTTCTCTCGATGGGATACATTGCGAGTCGAGCTGATCGAAGGATGAGGACGCTTGAGAAAGATTCGACCTCGCTTGCGGAGAATGCCCGGGAAAAGGCGATTGAGAGACTCCTGGGGCTTGCTGAATTTGACTCACATTCAACCGATCAAGATCAAGGCCCGTCGGCAGACGACCGCGTCTTTGCGCACCGAGAGGCAGCATGCTGAATATTCGGACCCGCATTGAGCGCAAAGGCTAACCTACCTCTTAGACAACCGGTCCCACCACGTCGTTCCAGCTGTAAGTCTTCTCAAAATCTTCTCATAGGCAAGGTCTATCCAGGACGGGCATAGCCACTCGGGCATGCCCGGATGTACATGGGGTAGTTCTTTTCGCAGTCCACTCCTCTACTCGGATTGAAAATGTGTAAGGTTCTTCCACGAACTGGAACCGCAGTTCTCAGCATTCGGCCCCGAGGAGCTCAGTTATCGGTCTCTTTTTACCCGTGTAGTACTGTAACAAATTGAAAAACCTGCCCTTTCTTTTAAGGCCTTCCTTTGGCATCATCCTTGCCAAAGCCTTGATGTGCCCGGCCATGCGGGCGATTACTTGGAAGGCAACAAGGTGATGTCCATACAGCATGGAACAACACAGCGAGTGATTTCTTACTCGAGCGTTTCCGGCATATACCGGTTGTTTGGTTCTGCACGACACGCGAATGAAACCGCATCCCTAAGTGCTGATCACAGTTCAGCTTCATCGGATAACGGAGTCGCTTCGATAAGAAATAAGAGAATTGGAGGAATCAGGTGTTTGAGTTCGGTCTACTAATCATAACCCTTTTGCTTGTGACGTTCGTCGCAGCACTTTTCCTGTTTCATAACGACGGATCGGACAACTTCGCTAATCAGAAGATCTCTCTGCTCCTGTTTTCTGAAAGAAGATCGAACACCGTCAAACAGGTCACATGCTCGTTATTCCCACTCCTCCTCTTGGTCCTGGTCGTACTTTCGGGACTGGCCGGGCTCGTCATTCATATTCCGGATTTCCTAAAAATGAAGGCTCAAATGCCGCACCTGAGTCAATTGAAACATGAGAACGTGGAGCAGAAACGGGAGCTCGTTTCGCTCATCGACCGTATCAACGCGATGACCGATCGACTCAATAGCCTTCAAGCACTCGACCAGAAGTTGAAAGTCATGGTGGATCTCGAGGAGGATGATTTCGAAGAACAGATGTTGGGTGTTGGAGGTTCAGATTCTGATTTCTTGGAGGTCGATTACCCCGATTCCGTTGATCCCAAAGCGCTTATCGAAAAGGTGTACGTATCCATCGAAAAGATGGAGCGGAAGATCGATATCGGAATCAGGGACAAAGACACCCTTCACAGGTATTTCAGCGAGCAACAGGAGCAGCTGGCTGCCTCAACACCCTCTGAATGGCCTGTCCGCGGATGGCTGACCTCCCGTTTCGGGTATCGAGTCTCCCCTTTCACAGGCCGCAAAGAGTTTCATAGAGGTCTCGATATCGCGGCACGCATCAATACCCCGGTTACGGCTCCTGCGGACGGAACCGTATCGTCGATCCGACGGGATCGTTATTCAGGACGGGTTGTCGGAATCAACCATGGTTACGGCCTCGACACGGTTTACGCGCACCTGCAAAAGGTCCTCGTGAGCGAAGGGCAGAAGGTAAAACGGGGCGAGGTGATTGCGCTGGTCGGCAATACCGGAAGGTCCACGGGCCCCCATTTGCACTATGAGGTCCGCGTGAACGGTATTCCTGTAAATCCGCTACGGTTCACACCGGAACAATAATAAGCCCACAGGCTAGGCAGGGCAGCGGGAAGTCGAAGACGTCCCGCAAGGGGTGCTCCGGGATACCACCGGGGGGCCCTGCGATCGGGACAAAAAAAGGAGCATAGAGATCAAGAAAATGGCTGCTGAAAGATATGTGGATGGGCTGGTTTCGGTCTTCAGTCTGCGAATCGGTGAGGCATTGGGATTGCCTCAGAAGGTCTCCGCGCGCATCATGTACTGCTATGACAGACAGGAGGACCGGCGGAGCTTCACGATGCTGAATAACGACTTGCCGGAGGAGATGAGCAATAAGCTGAAGTCCTGGCTGGAGATGAATATCTCTACGGACGTGATCAGGGATCTGAAGTCAAATGAGCTGGATGGGGACCATATGACTCAGTGCGTGGGCTCCTGAGGGTCCCATAAGGAGTCATTTTTCCTCCTTCAACTATCCTACCTGCGGAACCCGCTTTCATACTCGCTTAGGGCGCCTGATTCTCCTTTCTCGTATGAGATAGGAGACTACGCCCCCGTGCGCGACCAAAAGAACTCATAAGATGTCCAAATACTCGTAAGATGCCCAGATACTCGTCACTCCGGTGAGAACCGGAGCCCAGAGTCCCATCGCCGCTGGATTCCCCTTCGACCCTGCCCAGGACCGTGAGCCTCTCGAACGGCTTGCCAAACCACGGCTGCCGCCGGGATGACAGAAAGCAAGAATTCCAGATCCTTAAGAATAGGGCTCCTCACAAGAATTTGTGGGTCAACAGGTTGATATCGAGAGCACAATACATTGAAGTACCATCGTTTATCGATCGACATCCGGATTTTCGAATCTCAATCTGGTTGCCCTGGAGTCCGGTGGGAGGCCTGCGATATCTTATCTTCGATTCCGGGGCTCCCGGGCTGGTCTTTTCAATTTAGCTGAATTAAGGTTAAAGCTATTATCGAGCTTTGACGATATAACTATCGAGCCATCAATCATTTGATTCCTCCAATTGGCTCGTTTCACAAAGCCCCTCAGGCGGTAAGCAATCGGTATGGGATTGGCTTCTGTCTCAGGGGCTTTTCTTTGGCGAGGCTCGTTTCCCGGGAGCCCGACGAAAAAACGGGTCTTCCGTAGCCACGACATAGTAATCAGGTTCCTCACAAGAATTTGTGGGTCAATAGGTTGATATCGAGAGCACAATACATTGAAGTACCATGATTTATCGATCGACATCTGGATTTTCGAATCTCAATCTGATGGCCCTGGAGTCCGGTGGGAGGCCTGCGATAT
>CAZAGT010000321.1:0-5781 GCA_964484515.1 uncultured Desulfobacteraceae bacterium
ATATGCCCGATTGAGTGCCTGCGCGCATTCGCCCAATCTGCGTCGGCCGCCTTGCCCCTCGGCCGTGAGCTCGGGGCCGAACGGCTTGGCAGCTTCTTCAGCGTTCGAGCGGGTAACGTTTCGTTTTTGAAAAGAGACCCCCATGGCCGGACGTTGAGTCGTTTCAAAAACCTAAAATTATACGAAATTTTGAGATTCTTTGGCGTTGAGGTATCAAGGACCTCACTTCATGGAGATTCATACGAGTAGATAGGATTTCGGGCCGGCAACCACTAATAGAAGCGCTGGAGTTACAACGAGTTAGAGCTGAAAATCAAGATCTCGCTCATCATGTCCAATTCCATTCTCACCCTGTTTTCTTTTCTGTTCGGACTCATCGTGGGGAGCTTCCTCAACGTCTGTATCCACCGCATTCCCCGCAAACAATCGATCGTTTACCCTCCTTCAAGGTGTCCCGCATGTGGGCGTCCGATCAAGTTCTATGACAACATCCCGGTGGTGAGCTACATCATCCTAATGGGTAAATGTCGAACATGCTCCGACCCGATCCCATTTCGTTACCCGGTCGTGGAACTCGTCACGGGTCTGCTGAGCCTGGCCCTATTCATGAAATTCGGCCCTACGCTTCAATATCCCCTCTTTTTTCTGTATTGTGCCGCTCTTCTCGTCATCAGTTTCATCGACCTCGAACATCAAATCATCCCCGATGTCATTTCCTTACCAGGGATCCTCCTCGGATTCGCCTTTTCCATCCTCGGGTTCACCGGCCTGGGTTGGCTGGATTCACTGATCGGGATCGTCGGCGGAGGCGGCTTCCTCTTCTTGGTGGCCATCCTGTTTGAGCGACTCACCCGTAAGGAGGGAATGGGCGGCGGGGACGTGAAATTGCTGGCGATGATCGGAGCCTGGATGGGTTGGAGAGCATTACCCTTTATTATTCTCATTTCCTCCTTTGCCGGCACGGTCATCGGTGGCGGGTCATTATTGATAAGCGGCCGCAGCTATCGGACCAAGATCCCCTTTGGTCCCTTCCTGGCCCTTGCCGCGCTCATCTACCTGTTTTTTGGCACCGAATTTGTATCCTGGTACTATCAACTTTTTCGGTAAAGAGGACCACCCTCCTTGGGACCGCCGCGGTATAGCCTCCGAACGGGAATACTCGCCCAACTAACGCTCCTGATTCTGGCTGCCATGTTGCTGATCAATGTTGTCATGGTGAAATTTGCCGAGAGGGATCTCATCGCGGCCAAGGTAGAGTCGGGGCACCTGCTCGTGGAAACCATTTCGCAAGTCCTCGAACGTCCCGTCCGTTCTGCAGGCGAGATACCGTCGGGGATGGAGCCGAGCTCTGAGATCCACCAGAATCTTGTTCGGCTCCTGACAAAGACGTCGTTCCCACACGCAACGGTCGTGGATTCTCAAGGAGAAGTGATCTATCCGGCGCTGCCCTATCTCAATGCGATCCGTCTGAATGCCTCACTGGCAAGAGAAGCGATGCAAACGGGGAGTTCCCTGGTCAACTTCGCCGGAGCGGTTTGGGGCGTGATCTGGTTAAGCCCAAAAGAGGTGCGGATTTCAGCCCCCCTCCGCGCTGGGGGTCGCATCATAGGCGGGCTCACCCTCACCGGGCCCCTGCTACCCATTTACCAGGATCTCCGTCAATCGGAAAAGATAATCCTGCTGTATATCCTGCTGTACACCTTAACCCTGGTTGTAGCAGGTATTCATCTCTTGTCTCGAATGGTGGTGTCGCCGCTGCAAAGGCTCGTTCGAATTACGGCCGAGTATAAGGGAGGAGATGCGATCCCCTCTTCAGAGGAGCAATCCGAGAATGAAATCGGCCGGCTATCCAATTCGCTTCACAACATGATTCTGAGATTGGACCAAAACAAGAAAGAGCTGGAAGACCATATCGAGTCTCTCGAAAAGGCCAACGCTGATCTGAAGAAGGCCCAGGATGAAGTCGTTCGGTCGGAGAAACTTGCCTCTGTTGGCCGCTTGGCAGCAGGGGTCGCGCATGAGATCGGGAATCCGATCGGAATCATCCTGGGCTACTTGGAGTTGCTGGACAAAGATGAGCTCAGTCAGGCAGAGCGAAAGGATTTTTTGGATCGAATGGGTTCCGAAGTCAGCAGAATTCACGTGATTATCAGGCAATTGCTCGACTTCTCCCGGCCTTCGCAGGGAAGGCGAACCAATACAAACGCCCATCGTGCAGTCATGGAGACACTCGATATTCTCACCCCCCAGCCAATGATGGAAGACATCCAGGTCAATTTGGCCCTTGAAGCCTCACGTGACGACGTTTTTGCAGATCCGAGCCAATTACGGCAGGTCTTTTTGAATATCATCATGAATGCTGCCGACGCCCTGACGGAAAAAGACCGGCAGGATACCGCAGAGGTAGTGAAGACCCTCAGGATACAGAGCAGGAACAGGGCAGATCGGATCGAACTCGTGTTTGAGGATAATGGCCCCGGAGCAACAGAGGAGGAGCTAGGACACATATTTGACCCCTTTTACACCACCAAAGAGCCGGGCAGAGGGACCGGACTCGGCCTCTTCGTGTGTTATCGGATCGTTGAGGACATGGGTGGATCGATTCGCGCCGAAAGCGCGAAAGGCAGGGGGACAAGGTTTTTTGTGGATCTGCTGCTCTCCCAAAGCAGCAACTAGAGGAGCGGACGTCATGGCTGGGAAACGTGTCCTGATAATCGATGATGAAAGAAACATGCGACACCTGCTAAAGGCCATGCTGGAAAAGGAGAGGTACGTCCCTACGGAAGCGGAGGACGGCGTAGAAGGCCTGCTGCAACTGGAGCGGTCGAATTCTGATTTTGTGCTCTGTGATATCAAGATGCCCCGTATGGACGGCATGGCTTTCTTGAAAAGCGCCCGGAAAAGTCATCCTGATAAGACATACATCATGATGTCGGCTTACGGGACCGTTGAGACGGCACTGGAGGCCATGAAGGAAGGAGCGTACGATTACATCTCGAAACCCTTCAAGTCCGATGAGGTCCTATTGACGCTGAAAAAGGCCGAGGAGCGGGAGCGGCTGAAGGAGGAGAATCTCAGGCTAAAGAGCCGAGTCAAGGAAATCGACGCGAAGTATTCCTTTGAGAATATCGTTGCCCGCAGTGAGGCCATGGGGCGTGTCTTTGAACTCGTCCAAAAAGTAGCCGACCATAAGACCACCGTCCTGATCACCGGAGAAAGCGGCACCGGAAAGGAGTTGATTGCGAAGGCCGTCCATACGAGCGGTTCTCGGACTGCCGAACCCATGGTGACCATCAATTGCGGAGGAATACCGGAGAACCTCCTCGAAAGCGAACTCTTCGGTTACAGGAAGGGCGCATTTACGGACGCGACCCGTGACAAGCTGGGCAGATTCGAAGAGGCTGACGGCGGGACTATCTTTTTGGATGAGATCGGTGAACTCCCGATCGCTTTACAGGTCAAGTTGTTGCGTGTCCTCCAGGAAGGAGAAATAATGCCCCTGGGCCAGCTCGGTTCGAAGCGGATCGACGTCAGGGTCATCGCCGCGACCGCGAGGGATTTAGAGGCCGAGGTGTCCGCGGGGAGATTCCGCGAGGATCTCTACTACCGCATCAATGTGATGACGATTCATCTACCGCCCCTCAGAGAAAGGCGCGGCGACATCCCTCTGCTGCTCGGCTACTTCATCGAGGTCTTCAACAAGAAACTCAAGAAGAACATTGAAGGGCTCTCATCAGAGGCCATGCGGATACTCATGGAATACGACTGGCCGGGAAATGTCAGGGAGCTGGAAAACGTGACGGAGAGGGCTGTCCTGCTTGCCCCAGGGAGGTGGATCACACCGGCCGACCTTGCTGAGACGTCGCCCCCCAAACAGGGGCCTATCGAGGCCCTTTCAATCAAGAAGGCGTCTGTGCGCCTTGAGCGCAATCTCATTGAAAAGGTGCTCAAGATAACCAATGGGAACAAAAGTCAGGCCGCCAAGATCCTCGAAATAAGCCGTCCCATGCTGATCTCCAAGATCAAGACCTACCAGCTTTAATCCTGTAGGTCCCTCATCATACCCCTTTCGGCAAGACGACGATCCCGTCTTTCGCCCTTTTCGCCATCAAAACGAAGTTGAACAGGTCGCGTTGGAGGCAGAATACAGGGTCTTCACGTGGTAGGTACGGCTTGGTTCCCAGGAGGAATTTCTGGGCCGTGGGCTGGAAGAGGACCGCCTTTAGGGCCGCCACAGGATCATAGGGTTTGCCGGTGAGGAGCGCTTCGATATAGTCGGCACAGGTCTCGTCTTCGGGGGCCTTCTCTTTGGCCCTGGAGCCCATGGAGATGAGCGTGACCCGGTTTGGCCGCACCGAGACGATATATCGGGCGATGGCTCCGGCCATCACAAAACTGCCCAAAAATACCTCATCTGCTTTTTCGATAGCTGCGGCCGTGCCCGTAACGCCCGCCGTGGTGCGGTGTACCACGACGCGATCCTTGAAAAAGGCGTTTCCCCTAGAGATAATCTCGGATGGAGAGTTGCCCAGGTCACCGCCAGCGATAGGTACCTCGTCGACCTCGCCGGCCAGGATGATCTCAGGATCACGATCCTTCATGGCGATGGCCTTGGCGGGATCCGGCTCCAGGATAACCCTTCGCGCGCCGTAATGAAAGAAAAGCGGTGCGCACGAAAAGGCCCTAAATACATCGATGACCACGGCCACGCCAGCGGCCTCCCTGGCACCTTCGGCGCAGCTTTTCCGGATGATCTTCATGATGAAGGGATTGAATCGGGGTCTTCAAAGAGGAGTTGATTCAATTCGCCCCGTTCCAGATCGAAGTGCACCATCCTATTCCTCAGCAGCCGACCTCGATTCAGGATGATTTTAACAACTTCCATGGCTTGAAACGAGGCGACAACGGCAGGTGTCAAGGTAGGGACCCCGAGAAGGGCCTCCGGCCGTTGCGGATCGTCCCTCTCGGTTCTGACAGCCCCATAGAGTTGCTTTAGCCCGTTGTCCTCAGGGAAGACGGTCATCAGCTGTCCCTCAAAACCGGCGATGGCGCCATGGACCAAAGGGATGCCAAGATCCTTGGCAGCCTCTGCGAGAACCATGCGATCCGGGATATTGTCCAGGGCGTCCACGACCACATCGGAACCGCCAATGATTGTCCCGGCCGTCGCGGCCTCGATTCGTGCTTGAATCGAAGTCACCTCCACGCCTGGGTTTATTGATCTCACCGTGGCCGCCGCCACTTCCGACTTCGGTTTGCCGATGGTATCGATCGAGGATAGGGCCTGGCGATTCAGGTTTGTTTCATCGAAGACATCGCAGTCAACGAGGACCAGATGCCCGAGACCGATCCGGGCCAACAGCAGGATGATTTGGCCCCCGAGGCCTCCTAGCCCGATGACGACCACCCGTGACAAGGCAAGCTTGAGTTGTTCCTGGATTGAAATGACCTCATGGTTGCGAACATATCGGTAGGGACAGATGCCGAGGCGCAGAGCTTCCCGGTAGATCCTCGGGGCCCCACACTGGAACTGCTCCGCCATCTTGGCGGCAACCGAATCCTCCAGGATACTCACGGTGCGCTGTGCCGGGTCAGTGATCTCGCGTGAATTCTCCCGTATGCTTCGGGACAGCTCACTCTCTTGCGCGTCGGGCATTGCTTGTTTGAAAGTCCTCGATGAGGTTTCGACGGGCCCTGTGCCGGCGGCGCGGGACCGCCTCCTTGATGTAAACCCTACTGTTGCATAAACAACACGTCGAAAGGTGTGGAAAGACAAAAATA
>CAZAGT010000322.1:0-5780 GCA_964484515.1 uncultured Desulfobacteraceae bacterium
CGAAGGGCCACCTGGGAATAAGCCGGGCTGAGTGCCTGTGCTCATTCTGCCCATCTGCGTCGGCCGCCTTGCTTGGCAGCTTCTTCCGCGTTCGAGCGGGTATCGTTTCGTTTTTGAAAAGAGACCCCCATGGCCGGACGTTGACTTGTTTCAAAAACCTAAATTGACACGACACCGCTCGGTGTGCGTTGTTTGTTCCTTCATGGACTCTCACTTGCTGGTTTGCCCGACCACACGCCCGACATGACATCGGCTTTCCCCGAAAAGGCGGCAGTCTAGCAGAAATCGCAACCGTCTGGCCAGCAAATTCCGGGCTTTCCTATTCGAGCTCTCCCTACATTCATGAGCCTGGGTCCAATGAAGAGACGGCCAAATTCAGATTGCATCGGGCCTGGTTCAGAGAGTAAAATCGTATTGCACAAACGGGAGGTTAACGAATGTACGTGGGTCTTAGGATGAACAGGGATGTCGTCACTGTGACACCGCAGGCACTCCTGACGGATGCCCATGACTTGATGGAAGAGAACAGACTCTGGATGCTACCTGTAGTTGAAGACGGTAAGTTGGTCGGATATGTCCAAAAAGAAGACATCCGCGCGGCCCTCCCTTCGCCGGCAACCCTTTTGAGTCGCCATGAGCTTCCGGCGATTTTGTCGAAGGTGACGATCGCGGATCTGATTCAAAAGGACGTGATAACGGTCACGCCGGAGACCGATATTGAGACCGCGGCCGAAATCATGGCCCGCGAGGGAATACCCGGCCTGGCCGTTGTCGACTCAGAGGATCGGTTACGCGGCTATATCAACCGCAGCATTATGTTGGAAGTCCTGGTTGAAGAGATGGGGTTGCACCGGGGGGGAAAACGTTTTGCCATCGCCTTTGAAGATCGCCCCGGCGTGATGGCCGAGGTGGCGAAGATTATCAGTGATATGGGGATGAATTTTGTCTCTGCCGCCAGCTTTTACCGAAACGATACCTGCATTCTTGTTTTTCGGGTTCAGGCCGATGATCTAACGCCGATTTTTGGCGCGTTAAAGAGTCGAGGATACAACGTCGTCGGACCTGATTACTTTGCCAAGGAATGGCAAAAACCAACCTGATCAACCACTACGGTACCTCGACCAGTCGATCTTGCTTAGCGTCTCCAATTGCTCCGCCACAGTTTCTAGCCAAGCGTCTTTGGCCTCTCGACCTCTGAACCAAGCAAGCCCGAAGAGCCCTTTGCGACCACGATCCATCCGATTGTTTGCCTTGTTCCCCCTTGTATGCTGTTGATCTTGGTTGCCCTTGCGTGTTCTCATCATGTCGAATCCCCCACATTCCGATTCAGTGAGACCTACATCATGTTCAAACTCGCGTATCGTCTTCGCCTACCATCCCAAGACACGGTCGGCGGTCGTTCCCACAAGGACATGAAGATGGTTACTATTCGTACAAGAATCGTGCATTTCCAACGATTTTGGAGAGATTTGGCGATCCAGGTATCGTGGCCGGGGCCGAAAAGGTTTCGAAGGGCTCATGCGGTCGTAGCCCCTTTCATGCTCAAGATGCCACTGATACCAATTAGCACGACGCCCCCCATATTCACCCACGGGTACCATGGACCCCTTGAGGCAGCCAATGCGACGCCGGATAGAAAGATCGTCACGACGAGCCAATCGGATTTGATGTATTTCTTGGCCTTCATTGGAGATCACCGAAGACACTGAAACCAGTGACTTTTCTAATTGCACTTCAAAGAGCTTTGCGGAGATGTCCCTTGGCGAAACTCCCTGCTTGCCTCATAGAAAGAGCTTCGGTTTTCGAGAACCATTCAGATTTTACATCGGCCGATGTGCAGGCGTGCTTGAGATGTAATTTCTTGGGAGGGAATTGAAGAGAATGCCCTTCCGGCGGGAGGTGGATTCGGATAAGCCTCTTGCGATTCGTTGGGGTCTAAACCGCCTAGCTCGGAATGTCGTCGGCCTTGACGCCAAACTCACTCATGATATCAACCAGTTGCCGCCAGGTGGGAAGATCTACCGGGATGCCTTCTTTCCCGCGGACCCGGTGTTCCTTGGCGGCACGCTCACCGGGGATGCTGATTTCTGCAACAGTGGGCGCCTTTTTAGATCCCTTGAGCATCGTTACGAGCGCCTCCACCTGATCCTCAAATCGGTGCAAAGGCCCGAATATCGTCGGATCGATGATTTGAATGAAGACGCCATTCCCTTCTAATTCGGCCTCCGCGCCCGTACTGCAGCCTGCCCCGCTGAGAGCACCGGCCATGACATCAACCAGCAGACTGAGGCCGAATCCTTTATGGCCAGCGAACGCACCGCCCAGGGGCAGCAATGCACTTTCTTTCGGGCTCGCGAAAAACGTGTGAGGGTCCGTGGAGGGGTTGCCTTCCCGATCAACGATCCAGCCTTCCGGCACCATACGGCCGCGATTGGCATACATCTTCAGTTTACCAAATGCGACGACACTCGTAGAGATATCGATGATGATCGGCGGACCCTCTCGCCGCGGGATACCGGCTGCTAGCGGATTTGTGCTTAACAGCGGATCAACCCCGCCCCAGGGCGCCACACTCGGACCGCCACCGGCGTCGTTCACCATCATGATCCCGATCAGGCCCTCCTCGGCAGGCGCCTTGAGGTAGCCTCCGAGCCGGGCGATGTCGTTCGCGTTGACGATGCTCACACAACCGATGCCGCTTTGCCGGGCCTTGCGGCTTGCGAGACGAACCCCGAACGTCGCCGTAACAGGACCGAGCCCGCGCCCCCCGTCTATATGGGCGCACGCCGCCGTCTCTTTGAGGACCTTGATGGCCGCTCCGGGCCGGATTTCACCGCGCTGCAACCCTTCTACATATCTAGGCACCCGCATAACACCGTGCGAGTCGTAGCCGGCCAGACTGGCCTCCAAAAGGGTGTCGACAACGATATCACACTCTTCCTGCGGTACCCCCAGTTTCCGAAAAAGCCCCTCCAGCAGCTCGGATAACGATTCCTTGCCGATTCGTACCACGTCTTCACTCTGCCTACCCGTCTCCATAGTCGCCACCTCAATCTTTTTGGGCTCCTCACAAGAATTTGTGGGTCAATAGATCGATGTCGAAAGCACAATACCTTGAAGTGATATCCGTTTTCGATCGAAATCCGGGCTTTCGGATTTCAATCTGATTGCCGTGGACTCTGGTGGAAAGCTGTGACATCTTTTCTTCGATTCCGGGGCTCCCGGGCGGGTCTTTTCTATGCCTTATCGGCGGGGGAGTTCTGCCCCCTCCGACATTCCCCTCGACTTCGCTCGGGGCTGCAGTATCCCCCACTGATAAGCCATGAAAAGACGGCGCCCTCCCGCCCGTCACTCCGAAAAGAGACTACAGTCCTCCCACCCTGGAAGCTGGAAACTGTTTTTTCACCCCCAAATTCTTGTGAGAAGCCTCTCTTAATTCACCGTTAGAGTCATGTCATACCATTTTGCGCTTCCAGCCGCCTCTATAGAACAGCCAGGCAATGACAAGCCCCTTGAGGATACTGGTGCCGGAAATGGCCCACCAGACACCGTTGATCCCGAATCCGGCGGTCCCGGCCAACAGGTAAGCCAGCGGAATCCGCGCCACGTTCAGGGGCGCCAAATAGGCCAGCGGCGGTACCGTATCGCCCGCTCCCGAAAAGGCCCCGACAAGGACAATCTCGACCCCCATGAAGACCTGGCTCAAGGCAAGGATTCGGAGATAGGTGGCACTCGCCTGGATCGTTCCTTGATCGGGGGAGAATATTGTACCAATCTTTGATGGGATTACAAAAAAGAGGATTGAGAATGCGGACAAGATGAGGCTGACGATCCCGGCTGCGATCCAGCCTGACCGCGCTGCTCTTTCGGGTTTTTTGGCGCCGAGGTTTTGTCCGACGCAGGTGGCTGCCGCCATCGAAAAACCGAGTGCTAAGAAGAAGCTGACGCCTTCCACCGTGTGACCGATTCGCAAAGCGGCGATGTACTCGGGACCATAGGCTGCCGGCAGTCTGGTGATGATCATGTACACGACGGGGAAGAGGGTCTGAGAGACGGCGTTAGGGAGCCCGATCCGCAAGATCGAACCAAAGAGGGCCCAATCCCATTTGAACGGCTTTTCCTGGGCGAGTCTCAAGTAACCGTCGCTGATCGTGGGAAGACCGATGCGAAAGAGGCGCAAGAGGGGATGCTCGAACCGTCGAGTGCCGATCCTTTGCCTACGAAGCAACAGGGAGATACCAAGCAAGGTCATAAGAAATCTCGCAATGACCGTTGCCAGCGCCGCTCCGGCCACGCCCAGCCGAGGAAAGCCAAACAATCCCAGCATCAGAACAGGATCTAGGACCACATTAAGTAAGAGGCTGAGAAGCATCAGCCACATCGGGGTGACCGTGTCACCGACGGACTGAAAGATCCGCTGTATTGTGAAAGAGAGGAAGATAAAAGGACAACCGCACAGGATGACGCGCAAGTATTTCTCGCCCAAGGTCCTGACAGCGGGCTCGGATCCCATCAGCTTGAAGAGGCTCGGAGCAAGAAGCCAGATAACGCTGCCCACGACAATCGAGACCGTAAACGCATACCAAAGGCCCTTCATTGCGATCTGCTCGGCTCGCCCAATCTCATTGGCGCCGATTCGACGCGCCAACGTGGCCGTCACACCGACACTCACCAAACTCGTAAGTCCAAGGATCGACCACAGCACGAAGCCGCCCGTCGCGATGCCGGCAAGGGCCAGCTTCCCCAGAAGGTGGCCCACCCAGATCGTGTCAATGATGTTATAGGCCCCTTGGAGGTACATCATCAGGACGACAGGTCCCGCAAGGCGGAGTATGACGCGCGTCAGCCGGCCTTGACCGATGATGAGATCCTGGATGTCTTGTTTCGACTTGGGAATCGGAGTAGCCTTACTGGTTGAGGTGAGGGGCATGCTTGGCTGAGAGGTGCGATCCTGAGTGAGGGTTTGAAAGGGCGGAGTTCCTTATCATTACCTTAACTCAGCAAAGAACGCACAATGTCCGTCGTCCTTTGTCCGTTATCACAAAACAGGGGGGGGATAGGGATAAGGGAATAGGGAAAGCCCCAAGTGTCGGCCGCGGTGCCCCATGATTCACGCAGGCTCTTGCCTCCGACCTCTAACCCCTCCACCCCACTTAGAGTTTACAACTCTCGAGATCCCGCTGGCATTCCTTTTCCCTTTGTTTTTCAGCAAGCCGCATCTTTCTCCTCGCAGCGGATTCTCGATTGCGCCTCTCTTCTTCTTCGGTCTCAATCAGGAGGGGTGGCACTTCCATGGGTGTGCCATCCGGTCCCATGGCCACCAGAGTCAGATAGGCCGAAGCTGTGTGCCGGACTTCGCCGGTCCTCAGGTCCTCGGCTTCGACCCGGACACCAACCTCCATCGATGTCCGGCCCACGATATTGACGGAGGCCTTTAAAGTCAAAAGGTTTCCAATGTAGACCGGGCTATGAAAGTCAAGCCGATCAATGGAGGCCGTTACGACGAAACTGCGAGCGTGTCGAGCGGCAACGACTCCGGCTGCGCTGTCGATATGCTTCATCACAACACCCCCGTGAACATTTCCCGCCGGATTCGCATCCTGGGGCAACATGAGATATGAAAAGACGGCGCTGCTGTCACTCACCCTCTTGGCCTTCATCCGTTTATCCTCCTCGCTCTGCCTGCACTTACATGAACGGTTCTTCCCGCTTTGTACCAATGTACGTTTTTGAAACAAGTCAACGTCCGGCCATGGGGGTCTCTTTTCAAAAACGAAACG
>CAZAGT010000323.1:0-5766 GCA_964484515.1 uncultured Desulfobacteraceae bacterium
CGGTTTCGTCCCGCTCGAAGAGAGCGGGATGGGCATTTTCCATCAGCCTCTCAGAAGCCGGTTCTTCGACAGTCTCGAGAAGATATGCTATCTTGTTTTCGCAGCGCCGGAACCACGTTCTGTGCTCGACAAAACGGTCCGGGAAGGTCGGATTTAGAGACAAACATGTGTCGACGGGAGAGACAAGATGTCAAAGGGGAAAGCCATTGTCATCACAGGTAGCTCAACCGGCATCGGCCGGGCGTGTGCACTTCGTCTGGCGGCGGAAGGTTTCCAGGTGCTTGCCGGCGTGCGAAAGAGTGAGGATGGGGAGGCGCTTTGCAGAGACGCCCCCGCAATGCTGACGCCTTTGTTGCTGGATGTGACTCAGCAAGGCTCGATCGACGCTGCTGCCAAGACAGTCTCTGAGATAACAAAGGGAGAGCTCTACGGGTTGATGAACAATGCCGGGATCGGCGGCGGCGGCCCGATTGAAGTGACGCCGATAGAGGAGACACGCAAACTCATCGAAGTGAATCTGATTGGCGTACTGGCGGCCACCAAGGCCTTCCTCCCCATGTTGCGAAAGGGTAGGGGCCGGATAGTGAATACGGGGTCGATCTTTGGACTGTGTGCACTCCCGACCAGGAGCAATTATGCCGCATCAAAATTTGCCTTGGAGGGGATCACGGATACAATGCGCCTTGAGTTTCGACCCTTTGGGATGAGCGTCTCCATTGTCGAGCCGGGCGCTATCGAAACGCCCATCTGGCAAAAAGGAGGCGCGGCACGTGAGCGGATACTCGCAACGGCAGACCCTGATGTCCTTAAGCTCTATGCATCCGTCGGTAAGTTCTTCAAGCAGAGATTCTATAGCCGAAGCAAGCTACCTCCCGGAAGGGTGGCCGACGTGGTACTAGATGCATTCACCACGAAGCGACCTAAAGCGCGTTACCTGATAGGAAAAGATGCCAGGCGACTGGCGTTCATCGAACAGTTGCCGACGCGCCTTCGGGATTGGGTCTTCTATCGGATGATTTACGGACCTCAAAAGTAGGGAGACATAAACCCTCTGGCGATTCCCTCATGAATCTTGAAGATCTGATAGATCCTCTGGTCAAAGAGCTCCGCGGATTGCGCTTCGGTCCCCCGGTGACCCATATCTACAATCCGTTAGAATACGCTCGGCAACCCTATGAACTATACCTCCGCTCCTATGCAAAACCACCGAGGGAAATAATCCTGATGGGTATGAATCCGGGTCCTTGGGGTATGGCGCAAACCGGCGTTCCATTCGGTGAAATCGAGGCGGTGAGGGAGTGGCTGCGTATCGAGGCCCCCGTCGGTCAACCACCGGTAATGCATCCGAAGCGGCCGGTGGAAGGATTTGCCTGTCGTCGGCGTGAGGTCAGTGGACAACGGCTATGGGGTTGGGCCAAAAAGACGTTCCGCACGCCGGAGCAGTTCTTCAGTCGTCTCTTTGTGGCCAACTACTGTCCATTACTATTTATCGAAGAGGGGGGGCGCAATCGTACTCCCGCGGACCTCCCGGCCTCAGACAAGCGCCCGTTGATCGCCGTGTGCGATCGGGGGCTACGACGGACGGTTGCCTGGTTCCGCCCCAGATACGTGGTGGGTGTGGGTCGCTTTGCCGAGGAGCGGGCGCGCACGGCGTTGAGTGACTTTGATGTCATCGTCGGCGGCATTAGCCATCCCAGCCCGGCAAACCCCAAGGCGAACCGAAACTGGGCGGCCTTGGTTAACAGGGAACTCAAGCGCCTGGGGATAGAACTGTGATTTATCCCAGCCTGCCATGTGTCCCATCCGCGGCTCCAGTATCCAAAGGCTCTCTCTAGGGCGTTTATAGCGATGCCCAAGGCGGCAGTGCGGAGGCGCTTCCTTCCATTCAAAAAAAGGAGGGCAATCATGAAAAAGGTGATCCACACGGACGCAGCACCGAATGCAGTTGGCCCCTATAGCCAGGCTATTCACGCCGGGGATCTCATATTTACCGCCGGTCAGGTAGGGCTCGATCCAAAGACGGGAAAGATGGTCGCAGGAGGCATCAAGGAGCAGGCGCGACAGACTTTAGAGAACCTGAAGGCGATCTTGGAGGCCGCAGGCTCCGATCTATCCAAGGTCCTGAAGGCGACGGTGTTCCTTGATGACATCAGCACCTTCACTCAGGTCAATGAGATCTACGCAGAGTACTTCCCCGAGGACCAGCCCGCTCGCAGTGCATTTCAGGTGGCGGCGTTGCCTCTGGGCGCCCTGATCGAGATCGAGCTGATCGCCCTCGCACGCTAAGCCGGAGAAGACGAATACGACCGGCCGTAGGTATTGAGATAGACCTTCTCCAGCTCTAACTCATCTCTTGGGTGGGGTGGTTTCTGGCGTTCAGGGTATCCGATGGCAATGATCGATTGTACCGCCATGCCGGACGGGATCTTTAGGAGTTCGGCAATATAGGCCTCAGCAGTCTTGGTCTCGTCGTGCATCCGGTTTCTGATCTGGATCCAGCAACTGCCCAGACCAAGGTCCTCAGCGGCCAGCTGGAGGTAGATAGAGGCGATCGAAGCGTCCTCGGTCCAGACATCACTCTTCTTTGGGTCCGCGCAGATCACGATGCCTAGTGCGGCATATCGCAGAAATGAAGACCCGTGCGGTTTCGCCTTGGCAAGCTTCCCCAGTAAGTCGCCGTCTGTGACGAAGACGAATTCCCATGGATTGGATCCCATCGACGAGGGCGACCGAAGGGCCGTCTCCACCAGTAAGTCGATCTTCTCAGACTCAATCGGCTTTTCAAGATAGCGCCGAATACTCCTCCTCTTCTGAATCAATGCTTGAAACATGGCGCGCTCCTTACATGTGAATGACGTAATCGTTTCGTTTTTTCAGCTCATCGATGCATCGTGCTCATTGAGTTATTTCAAAAACGCGGGGTGAGTCGAACTGATGATGTCGGTTCCTATAAAACCTCGAATCCCTCCTCTTGTCAATCTGAGGAAACCGGGTCGGACGGCCGGAGGGCCTTGCGTTCCTTGACATCCCTCCTGGCCGGTGATAACGTCCTCGTTCCCAAATACCCCCGTGCAAGGAGACTGAAATCGCGTGGAAACCATGACGTTTCAGGAATTGATATTATCCCTAGAGCGATTTTGGGCGGATCGTGGATGCCTGATTCAACAGCCCTATGACCTCGAGGTCGGGGCGGGCACCTTCAATCCGGCCACCCTCTTGAGAGCGCTGGGTCCGGAGCCCTGGTCTGTGGCCTACGTGGAGCCCTCCCGGCGACCCACCGACGGGCGGTATGGCGAGAACCCGAACCGATTAGGGCACTATTACCAATACCAGGTCATCATAAAACCGTCGCCGATCGACATCCAGGACACCTATCTCGACAGTCTCAGGGCCTTGGGCATCGATCCCTTGGATCACGACATCCGTTTCGTGGAGGACGACTGGGAGTCCCCCACGCTTGGGGCCTCCGGTCTTGGCTGGGAGGTTTGGTTGGACGGTATGGAGATCACCCAGTTTACATACTTTCAATTGGCGGGGAGCATCAAACTGGAACCGATTTCGGTAGAAATCACCTACGGGCTGGAAAGAATCGCCATGTATCTGCAGGCGAAGGAAAGCGTCTACGACCTGGTGTGGAACGACCGGATCACCTATGGAGATGTCCATCACAAGGGAGAATGGGAGCACTCTTTCTACTGTTTCGAGCTGGCCGATGTGGATATGCTTTTGAACATGTTCACCATGTGTGAGCGGGAATCGTTGAGGATCAGCGAGAAAGGAGTCGTATTGCCGGCCTACGACTACTGCCTCAAATGCTCTCACATCTTCAACGTCTTGGAGGCCAGGGGTGCCATTAGTGTAGCCGAGAGGACGAAATACATTGAACGCATCCGAAATCTGGCCCGGCGCACCTGCCAAAACTATCTCGTCCAGCGCGAGGAGATGGGGTTTCCACTCCTGAATGGTGATGAAACGAGTGACTGATTCGGCGAGTTTTGATGAGGTTCGAAGTGACCTCGCATGGCCAGGTATAGAGGGGTTTCGAGAACCGATAGTGATATGAAAAGAGGTCATGAATGGTGGCCGAACTCTTATTGGAAATCGGCACGGAGGAAATACCCGCGGGTTATCTCGAGAAGGCCCTGGGCGACTTACGACGTCTGGGCGCCGCCTGCCTTAAAGAAAACCGTATCGAGACGGCCGGCGGGATCCATGCGTACGGTACGCCCAGGCGACTGATCTTGATCGCGAAGGCCGTCGCCGAACGGCAGCAAGACGAACGTAGGGAAGTGACAGGTCCCCCCAAAAAGGCCGCCTTTGACGGCGAGGGGAATGCCACCAAGGCCGCAACCGGCTTTGCCCGCAAGCAAGGCGTTGCGGTCGAGGAGCTTCAATTCCTGGAGACGCCGAAGGGAGAATACCTCTATGTCAAGCGCACGATTCCGGGAAGACCGACGATTGATGTGCTTGCCGAGGCGATACCCAGATTGATCGCCGATATTCCTTGGCCGAAATCGATGCGCTGGGGCTCTGAGAAATTTCTTTTCGTTCGTCCGATTCAGTGGCTCCTGGCCCTGTTTGACGGTCAGGTGATCCCGTTTGAGATCGCCGGCACTTGGAGCTCCAATCGAACCAGAGGCCACCGGTTCATGGCCTCGGCTGAAATGGAGGTCACCACCTTTCAGGACTACTTGCAGAAGGTTGAGGCTGGTTTCGTCAAGATTGACCAGCGGGAACGCGAAGAGGAAGTCGATCGTATCGTTCAGGAGGCAGCCGGCACTGTTTCGGGGATTCGGGCGGAAGATCCGGAACTCGTCTCCATCGTGGCAAATTTGGTCGAGTGGCCGTCCGCGGTTTGTGGCGCCTTTGAGCAGGCGTTTCTCCGTCTGCCGGAGGCCGTGCTCATCACCGCCATGCGCGAACACCAGCGATACTTCGCCGTTCGTGACCGTGCGGGACGACTGATGCCGAATTTCGTGGCCGTCAACAACACCGTGGCCCGGGATGAAGACGTCGTGCGCAAAGGACACGAAAGGGTGCTTCGGGCGAGGCTGGCTGACGCAAGCTTCTTTTTCAATGAAGATCGCAAGAAATCCCTCAGAGAACGGCTTGACGACCTAAAAGGGGTCATCTACCAGGCCGAACTGGGGACGTCCTATGCCAAGGTACAGCGTTTTGCCGAGCTCGCCCAATTCCTGGCCGCACAGGTCGCCCCTGAAAATGTGGAACAGGTCAGGGAGGCGGCGCTGTTGTCAAAGTGCGATCTGGTCACCGAGATGGTGATGGAGTTTCCCTCCCTACAGGGGATCATGGGTAGGGAGTATGCCCGGCTGGACGGTCATGCCGACTCGGTTTGCGAAGCCATCCGTGAGCATTATCTCCCGGTGCGGGCAGGTGATGACTTGCCCAAGTCCCCTATCGGTGCCATTGTGGGGGTGGCAGACCGCATCGATACGATCGCGGGTTTCTTTGCCGTTGGGCTTGAGCCTACAGGGGCCGCGGATCCCTTTGCCCTTCGGAGGCACGCCCTGGCCGTAATTCGGATCGTCGATGAAATGGATTGGGAGGTAAAGCTCCGAGACCTGGTTTCGAAGTCCCTTGATCTTCTCCATGAAGAAATTGCATTCGACGGCGCCCAGGTCTGTTCAAAGGTCGTGGGGTTCTTCAGGGAAAGATACAAGAACATGATGGCAAGGGCAGGCCATGAATCTGATCTGATCGAAGCTGTTATCTCGGCCGAGTTTGACCGACTGAGTACCCTTCGGG
>CAZAGT010000324.1:0-5758 GCA_964484515.1 uncultured Desulfobacteraceae bacterium
GGTCTCATCATACCGCCCATTAAACTCGTCGAAAGGGGTGTCTTGGATCGAAAGATCATGACCTTTCTCCTCAATAACGTCAGGACGCCGGCCGAACGTGAAGGCGATTTCGCGGCCCAGGTCATGGCCAATCTCACGGGTGTCCGCAGGATACGCGAGTTGATCGGGAAATATGGTCTCGACATGGTCGTCACCTATGCGAATGGCCTGATGGACTATGCCGAACGCCTCATGCGGCGTATGATCAAGGATATCCCGGATGGGCGCTACGAGTTCGAAGATGTTCTCGATGACGATGGACTGGGGGAGGAAGATATCAAGATCCGTGTCGTTGTCACAATCCGAGGCCAAGAGGCCGAGCTCGACTTCACCCGATCCGCCGGTCAGGTCAAGGGCAGCGTCAACGCCGTGTACGCCATTACCCTGTCCGCCGCACTCTATGTCTTTCGTTCCCTGGTCGGAGCGGAGGTTCCCACGAATGCGGGATGCCTGAGACCCCTCAAGGTGAGGACCCAGAAGGGGAGCATCGTCGATGCCCGGTTTCCGGCCGCAGTGGCCGGTGGAAACGTCGAGACCTCGCAGCGCCTCGTGGATGTGGTTCTTGGTGCGTTGTCAGAGGCCCTGCCGGAACGGATTCCGGCTGCCAGCCAGGGGACCATGAACAATGTCACCATCGGCGGGATCGACCCACGGACCGGTAACGCCTTCTCCTACTATGAGACTATCGCCGGCGGAATGGGGGCCGCCTCATCCGGTCGCGGCGAGAGCGCCGTGCAGTCCCACATGACGAACACCCTGAATACGCCGATCGAGGCCCTCGAGTACAGTTACCCCTTTCTGGTGACCGAATACTCAATTCGGCGCGGCACGGGAGGCGGGGGCCGTAACCCCGGCGGAGACGGCGTCGTCCGCGAAATCCAGATGTTGACCGATGCCGAGGTAACGGTCCTATCCGAAAGGAGGAGACACGCCCCCTACGGGCTTTTTGGTGGACGGCCGGGCGCGAAAGGTAGGAACATCATTATCCGGGCGGGGCGCGGAGAAGAAAAGCCGGGGAAATTCACCTGCGCTCTAAAGAAGGGCGACAAGGTTCGTATCGAGACCCCCGCGGGCGGAGGCTACGGCCCCGTGTGATCACGAGGGAGTATCATGGCAACCTCGGTCCCCTCCTCCCTCGACGAAGCGAAGCATATCCGACCGGCATGGGCCCTGACCACCAGGTCGGCCATGTACGTGCCCAGGCCCAGCCCATCCCGCTTCCCGGAGGTGGCATATTTTTCGAAGAACGTGGCCCGGATCTCTTCCGGGATAGCGCCCCAGTTATGGATGCACATCGAGAGCTCTTTTTCTGACCCTTCGATCCTGATCCTGACGCCGCGTCCCCGCGGCGAAGCCTCAATCGCATTCTTGAGCAAGTTATTGAACGCATTTTGAAGATACGTCTGATTCCCGTCAAAGGGCAGGGTGTCTGCAGGGGAAAGCTCCCTGCCTTTGAAATCGATGGAGATGCCGACGTCTTTCTTCTCGGCGAGGAATTGGAGCGTCTTGCCGGCTGCTTTTGGAACTTCGAGTAGATTGAAATGCGATTTAGTCAGGTGAAATCCCTCCCTTTCCAGGTCGGATATGTCGAGATAGGTGTTCAACATATTTTGCAGTTGCGTGCCGCAATCCAAGATCTGGTTGCAGTATTCCAGCTGCGGTTCGTCCAGGGACGTCCTCGTGATCAAGAGATTGGCAAAACCCATAATGCCTATGAGGAGTGAACGCATGTCATGCTGCAGGAGTTCATGCTTTTGCTTCAGCGCTTCATAGCCTTTGCGGTTCTGTTCGGCGTCTAGGAGTTGTTCCTTCCGGCGATCCCTTTCTGTGATCGCCGCATCGAGGGCTGCACGCAATCTTACGGGGGTAACCGGCTTCGTGAGATACTCAAAGGCACTATGACGGAGGGCTTCAGATGCTGAACTGAAGGTGGGGTATCCTGAAACGAGAATGGTTTGGCAGAGGGGTTGACTGCTCTGAATGAACCGGAGGACATCCAGACCGTCTTTGTCTCCGGGTAGCACGCGATCCACGATGGCCACGTCGAGGTCCCTCTGGGCGGCGATGATCGAGCGCGCCTCCGCCGCATCTTTTGCCAGCAGCACCTGATGGCCCTCGTCTGAGACGATATACTGATAGAGCTCGCGTATCGTTTCATCGTCATCGACGATGAGAACCGTCGCCATCAGGACCTCCTTCCTGGTCGATCTGGGACGAAGCCCGGAGACTTTTTAAAAAAGCCGGAAAGACCGGCCCTGAAAGTATAAAAAAACTCGATGGTTACGTCAAGGGCGAATCAGGCACCCCCTCCGCCCTGAGTTAGAAAGGCAGGCCCGGTTAGCGTAATGAGGCCATATTATGGCACTTATTTTGCAATCTTTAGTCAAATCGGATCGCCGATCGACGGTCAGGTCATCAAACGATCCGATGAGCGGCGACGAAACTCCGCTGGTCAAAAACGTGCGACATCGGAGATTCAATCATGGCTCAAATCTACTCCGTAGCAAGCGGCAAAGGCGGCGTCGGCAAGAGCTTCATTACCGCGAACCTCGGCGTATTACTTGCCAATCAAGGCGACAGGGTATTACTGGTCGATCTCGATCTCGGCGGCCCCAACCTCCATACATTTTTTGGACTCGCAAATCCTGAGTCCGGGCTCAATAGTTTTTTGGCGCGACAGGTCAAAGACCTTGACGAGGTCGCCTTGAAGACCCGTGTGCCGAATCTTTTTCTCATTAGCTCCATGGATTGTTCCATGGAGGTAGCCAACCTTGAGCACGCCCAGAAGCTCAAGATCGAGAGGGCTATCAAGAGGCTCCCCTACGATAAGATTCTGCTTGACCTGGGAGCCGGTACTCACTTCAATACGCTCGATTTTTTCATTACGTCGAATGACAATCTCCTGGTACTGACCCCCGAGCCCACGTCGGTTGAAAATGCGTTCAGGTTTATCAGAACAGCCTATTTGCGGATCATCAAACGCTCGCTCGGGCGCACTGCTTTCAACAGTCTCCTCAAAGAGGTCGTTCGACGCTCGGCGAACGGTGTCGCCAAGCTGGCCGACATGATTGAGCTCCTTGTAAAACATGTTCCACGCACAGGGCACTTGTTGGAGCAGAGATTGGCTGAATTCAGGTTCAATTTTGTACTCAACCAGTTTTCCACGGAACTCAATACCTCGTTTGGCCACCGAATTGAAAAGACATGCAACCGTCACTTCTATTCGACATTCAGGTTTTTGGGAAACATCAGTTTCGATCAGAGAGTCCATACGGCCGTTTTCTCCAGAAAGATATTCATTAACGAGTATCCGTATACCGCCACCGCAACGGATCTACAGAATATGACCGACAAATTGACCGAAAATGAGCAGGACTACGACCTACAATCCTCGGGAACGCCATGAAGAACTTCGCCGATTTAGACCACTACGAACTCCTTGAAATACCCTATGACGCATCCTCCTTTGAGATAAGGCAGGCGTACAAGGATGCCTTTTCGATTTATCATGAAGATTCCCTGGCAACCTACACCTTCTTCGGCGAGGATGAACGAGATCAGATCCTGAAGCAGATCGAAGAGGCCTTCAATACCCTTATCGATGAGAAGAAGAGGACGGGGTACGATAAAATGCTCTTGGATGCGGGGCGACTCGACCCGGAGGCCTTCAGCGCGAAAGAACGGAGTAAGACCGTCCCGCTTTTTCCAGCTGATAAGACGATCGAAGAAAACCACCTGCTCAAGCGGATAAGAAAGAAGATTGCGGCAAGCAGTGATAAAGTCAGCGCCGAAGATCTCGATTCCAAAGGAGAGATTTCAGGGGCAGACTTGAGAATCTTTCGGGAATCGATGGGAATCAAGCTGGAGGAGATCTACCAGGTATGCCGCGTCAGCGTCTCGATCCTGAAATCGATTGAGGAGGATGAAGTGGATGAACTCCCCCCGACGATCTACTTGAGGAATTTTCTGAAGTCCTACGCGCATGTGCTTCAACTCGATTCAAAAAAGATCGTTGAGGGGTACCTTGCCCACATCGCTCGTTTAGGCAAGAGATCTTAGCCCTATCTGTAAACCCACCCAAATCCCTTGAGGCTGTCGGAAAACGCCCACCTGCCGTTCGACAGGCTCACGGTCCTGAGCAGAGTCGAAGGACTCACGGCCCTGAGCAAAGCCGAAGGGCTGCGTTACCCTCATCCCTCGTCACTGCGGCGTACTTCTATGTACGCCTCATTCCTCGGGATTTCTTTACCTCCGCTTCGGCTCAGTCCCCACCCCTTCGGGGCGGGTCCCCGGTTTCGGAAGCCTTACATCTGGGCATTTTCCATCAGCCTCTCAGAAAAAGGTTTTTCGACAGTCTCTTTACCATTCATTCTCTAGCCACAGACTAGGCCTCGCTCTGTGAGCTTACGACTTCGCTATGGCTACGCCGCGCGAGCCGACCCGGGAAGTGCACTTCCCGGGAATGATATTGACAAAGTCCCGCTCATCATTTAGCAAAGGAACGGTGCGTCTCGCCTGCGAGGCGCATGATCGTGCACACCGGAGAAGACCTATGAAAGCGGCTGTCCTACATAAACCCAATGACTTGCGGATAGAGGATCGCGATATCCCTCCCTTTGGTTCGGACGAGATGCTGTTGAAGGTCAAGGCCTGTGCACTGTGCGGCACGGACACCCGGATCTACAAGGGCACAAAGACGAAGGGCGTCCACTACCCGTCGGTGATCGGCCACGAAATCTCAGGAACCGTGGAGGCCTGTGGTAGCGGTGTCCAAGGTTTTGAGGTGGGTGATCCGGTAAGCATTTGTCCGGTGATCCCTTGCGGCGTTTGTTATGCCTGCCAGCGGGGAATGGACAACATCTGTCTGAATCGAACTGCCATCGGCTATGAATATGATGGCGGTTTTCAGGAATACATGCGGATTCCCGCCGCGGCCATTCAACGCGGGAACATCTTCAAGGCCCCGCGAGGTCTCTCCTTCGAGGTCCTCTCACTGATCGAACCCCTGGCTTGCTGTTACAACGGCAATCGCCGTTCTCTGATAAGGCCTGGAGATACGGTCGTCATTATGGGAGCCGGTCCGATCGGGTTGATGCATCTTCAACTCGCACGACTGGCCGGAGCCACGACAATCATCATCAGCGAGCCGCAAGCGGAACGCCGGGTTTTGGCCTCTGAGATGGGCGCCGACATTTGTCTGAACCCCCGGGAGGACGACCTGGCCGAGCTCGTTATGGAAGAGACGCAAGGCCTGGGCGCGGACGTGACGCTGATGGCGATCGGAGTTCCTGAGCTGGTCAATGACGCCCTCAAGATCACCCGCAAACAGGGGAGCGTCAATCTGTTCGCCGGTTTCGGGGGTAAAGGGGAGTCCACATTCGAGGCTAATCTCGTACACTACAACGAGACCAACATGACCGGTACCGCCTCGGCGGCGCGCCGTCATTTTCATGATGCCCTGAGACTGCTTGTTTCGGGACAGGTCGAACTCGAGAAGTTGATTACCCATCGGTTTGCACTGGAGGATATTGACCAGGCGCTCGAAACCGTTCTGCAGGGTACCGGGCTCAAGGTCATCGTGCAGCCATAGGCAGAAGGAAGGTCGAAGGTGGAAGGCTGAAGGTTGAAGGTTGAAAAGCAGTGACGAGTGACGAGTGACGAGCCCCTCGGCCGTGAGCCCTTCGGTCATGAGCTCAGGGTCGAATGACTCAGGGCCGAA
>CAZAGT010000325.1:0-5745 GCA_964484515.1 uncultured Desulfobacteraceae bacterium
GCTCACGGCCGAGGGGCAAGGCGGCCGGAGCAGACTCGGAGAATGGGCCAAGGCTGTCAATCGGGCCTATCCTACGGAGGCCCTCCGGCCGCCTCGGGTAGCGCCTTATGCCGAGACAACGCACTCAATTCCTCGTTTTTGAAAAGAGACCCCCATGACCGGCAAAACAGCCGTCAACCAATCTCAAAATGTCAAATTCGAACACCGACTTCATGGAGTTTCCCGTTTGATCAAACTGGCCGCTAGGCAGCAAGAGGCGGCGCTGGGGAGTAATCCCATCCCGTAACAAGCTCTTCATGGCGCTCCTAACACAGAATGGCCGCCGACGAGGGCTTATCCGCTGGAGATCATTCAATATTTGTGGATTCTTAGCAGTTGACCCACTTCAATGAACATGATAAGGTCGCGATCACAATGCCGACGCACCCTTGTCGGATGCCATCAGTGAGATGACAGGTCGAGTCACTGCTAAGGGTGCGCCATCGTGAGGATCGGAGGAACCCATGAGAAATACCCTTGTTACGATACTGGTCGTGCTCTTAGCAGCTACATGCATCGGTGGATTCCTTTCCTATCAGAAGTACAGCCAGACGAAAGATGCGCTTGAGAGCAGCGAGGAAAACGCCTCAGCCCTGAATGCAGAGGTGAGCAAATTGGGGGAGGAGCGATCGCGTCTCGACACACGAGTCCGTGAGGGGGAAGCAAGGATAAAGGCCTTGGAAGCCCGAGGAAAGCGAATCACTGAACTCGAGAGCGTGGTTGCTTCCAAGGAGCAGGAGATTGCTGGACTGCGCCAAGACGCCGCCAAGCTTGAGCAGGAGGTAGCGACCGGGAAGGGTGCCGAAGAGGATCTCAAGGCGATGCTCGATTCCAAGGAGCAGGAGATTGCTGGACTGCGCCAAGACGTCGCCAAGCTTGAGCAGGAGGTGGCGACCGGGAAGGGTGCCGAAGAGGATCTCAAGGCGATGCTCGATTCCAAGAAGCAGGAGATCGCTGGACTGCGCCAAGACGTCGCCAAGCTTGAGCAGGAGGTGGCGACCGGGAAGGGTGCCGAAGAGGATCTCAAGGCGATCCTCCTTTCCAAGGACGAGGAGATCACTAACCTAAAACCGAAGCTTCAGGAATACAAATCCAGGATCCTTGCGCTGGAGGGTCAAATCGATAAGGGCCGAGTCCTCTTGGACGGACTGCAACAGAAGATCAGTCGACTCCAGGAGCAAAAGGAGGCCGCCGAGAGAGAAGTGAGCCGAATGAAATCGACTTATGAATCTCTCCTATCCACCCTGCGAGGACAGGTTGGGGAAAAGGACGCCCGGACAGCCGAGCTTGAGTCGCGACTTCAGGAATATGAAGCGCGGATACGGTCTCTGGAGGAGCGGGTTGGGGGAGACCGGGCTGCCCTGGATGGAATGCAACAACGCCTATTGGATCTACAAGAGCAAAAGGCTGCGGCGGAGAATGACGTCCGTGAGCTAAAATCCACCTATGAAGCCCTCTTGGGCGACCTGAGAGAAAAACTGCAGAAAAAGGATATCCGCACTGCAGAGCTGGAGGCCAAACTTCAGGATTATGAGTCGCAGATCATGTATTTTGAGGATCGGCTCGCGAAAGAACAAGCGGCTTCGAACGAGCTCCAACGAGATATAACGGAGCTTCAGAGACAGAAAGACAGGGGAGAGGCGGAAATGGCGCGCCTGAATGCGGGCTATGAGACCCTGCTCGCAAACCTGAGGGAGGAGATCGAAGAGAAGGCCGCGCGCAAGGCTGAACTCGAGCAGGAGCTGGCAAGGGCCCGCTCTCACTCGGAGTCTCTGGAGGCTACTGTTGCACAGGATCGAGAGGCGTTTGCCGACATGGAACAGCGCCTGGCGAAATTGCGGGATCGAGCAATGCGCGCGGAATCGGAAATGGGTCGAGTGAAGTCCACCTATGAGGCGTTGCTGGCCGATCTTAATCATCGGCTTCAGGACAAGGAGATCGAGACGGACGGGCTTGCAGGACGGCTGGCCGATCTTAATGCGGAGATACGAAGGCAGGAAAGTCAAGCGGCGGCCACGCAAAGCCGGATCAAGGAACTCGTCGGTCAACTCGCGGACGCCAAGAGCGGCATGGAAGCGCTCGGCACGGTTCAAGATGCCCTTGTCGCGCGTCAGAGACGACAGATTGATGAAAAGGATTCCCGAATTAAGGAACTCGAGGAAAAACTGGGCGGCTGTGAAACCCGCGCCGCCGCCTTCAGTGATAAGCTCGTCAGGGATCAAATGGCCTACAACGATCTCAATCAAAAGGTCCTGGTCCTTGAAGAGGAGAAGGCCGCTGCCGAGGCGGAGATCGGGCGTGTGAGATCGGAATACAGGGATCTTCTGGCTGAGCAAAGGGAAGAGGTCGCGGCGAAAGCAACCGAAAAGGACGAGCTGGAGACGGAGATTACCCAGCTAAAATCGGCCCATGAGGCCAAAGTGTCGGACCTGAGCGCTGAGATTGAGGCCAGAGACAGGCGCAACAAAGAACTCGAGACCGAACTGAGCGATTACCGCTCGCAGGTGGTCTTTCTCCAGGAACGGTTGGGAGAGGATATGGCGAAGGCTGAGGACCTGAAAAAGGACCTTACCGCCATCCGGGAAGACAAGCAATCGATGGAACGGAAGCAGGAGGCCTTGACCGCCGCCTATCGAGCCATTCGCAAAGAGCTGGGGCAGGAAATGGATGAAAAGGAGGTGTTCGCCGACATCGATGCGGCCGGAGAACTCAAGATTACCTTTGTGGATCGCATTTTGTTCAAATCAGGGTCGGCTGCTGTAACCTCTGAAGGGAAAAAAGTCCTCATGAAGGTCGGGAACATACTGAAAGATGTCGAGGACCAGCGCATCCGGGTCGTCGGCCACACAGACGATTTACCCATTGCCGAGAAGTACAGAGACAAATACCCGACGAATTGGGAGCTTTCCTCGGCGCGGGCCTCAGCGGTTGTCCGCTTTTTTCAGCATCGAACCGGTATCGCCCCTGGTCTGATGGAAGCGGTGGGCTATTCGTACTATCGACCCATCGCCCCCAACGATACGGACGAGGGCCGCGCCCAGAATAGACGGGTCGAGATCATCATCGCCCCCAGGGTGAAAGTCGTAAGTCAGGCGGGTTAGCGCCCCCGGGTGGTCTTACCTTAGAGCAAAAGTCCGCATCTTCAGGGCCTTTACGGGGGTAGACGCCCTGCCTGGGTTCACGATGAAGAGTATTGGAGTGTTGGAGTCATCGAGCATTGGATAAAAACGGACTGTTTGCAGGCCCCTTGAGAATGCTCCTCACCGCGTTTCGGTCCGCTATGAAGCGCTCCCTCCAACACCCCAGCACTCCATCCGTCACCCAGAACCCCGTACAATACCCCTAATGGGGTCCTTTCTAATAGTTAGGTCCTCCAGATCCCGATCTTTACTTGTAAGGTTCCAATTCGACCGGGTTTTCAGCACGGCTCCGGGCAATCTCCTCGCCCTTCATATATCCGATGATCTTATGGAAATCGGTCCTGTCCTGTTTCATTTCCTCAGGTCTCTTGGCCCGCGCAATGAAGACGTCTTGAATGAACTGATGGTCCCACGCCCGGATCGTGGTGGGATTGTACTTCATGTTGTCTGAAAAGGAATACCCTTCCAAGGCCTTCACGATCGGCGTCGTTTCAAGGGTTCCGGCCCTCTGGGCCGCCCGCAGGAGTTCCCGCGCCCCGATGTAGCCGTTGTAGCAGCTGTTTTCAGGGACAGGGATGTCGGCGTCTGGGAATCTGCGCTGATAGCGCTCAACGAATTCGCTCACGCCGGGTGCATCGATCTTGTGGTACCATTCGCAGGCGAAGACGCCGACGTTCTTGTCGGGGCCGACGGCCCAGACGTCGGTGTAATCCCTGAGGGTGAAGCAGAAACCGTAGTCATCGATCATACCGAACTCCGTAGCCTGCTCGAGCATGGCCGAGACGTCCACGCCACCCACGGTGCACATAAGCATATCCGGCTTCTGAGGGAGGTTCATGATCTTGATCAGATACGAGCTGAAGTCTCGTGTTCCCAAAGGAATGAGGGCCTCTCCCAGATCTTTCCCGCCGTACTTCTTTAGGATAACCCTGTTGACCTTGGTTCCGGATCGGCCCCAGCTATAGTCGTGGGTCATGAAGTACCAGTTCTTGCCGACGTTCTTGATGACCCAGGGGCCGACCGCGAAAACCACCATGTGATTGCTGGGTCCCACGCGGAAATTGGTGCGGTGGGCGTACTTGCCGGTGCACTCGTCTGAGTTGGTATTGCTGTTGAAATAGATGATGTTTGCCCGCTGGGCAACCTCGGAAACGGCAATCGCGACGGCCGAGGAGACCTCGCCGATCATGAAGTGGACCTTATCCCGCTCAATCAGTTTCTTGGCCTTGCGAGCCCCCACCGACGGGTCCGTCTCCGTATCTTCGTGGATCATGCGGACCTTCTTGCCCAAGATGCCCCCTTTGGCGTTGATCTCTTCCACGGCCATCGTGATTCCGCGTCTTTCAGCCGCCCCCGCGTCCGCGTAATTGCCGCTGGCGGGACTGATGACTCCAAGCCGCACCTCGTTTTCTTCTGATGCCAGACCGGAGCAAGGGGCGACGATGAGGAGTCCGCCGAGGAGAATACCAAGCAGTTCGATACGCCTTTTCATGTTTTGTCTCCTTCTCTTAGTGGTTTCAGCCTGCATGCCCGTATGACGTCTGTATTCCTTTCACCTCCTTTGGATTTGCGCATTATTTCGTTGCTTGAACCGTACTGGTGTTTGACGTGGAGTTCTTTATGGGATCAAAAGGGATACTGATCTACTGTCATTTTGGTGCCTTCGGCGGGCTCACCATGGCCTCCCCGTCCAAGACCTTGGTTCCGTCTTGATTCAAGCAGTAGGTCTTTAGCCTAACCCTGTTCTTGTCGGGATAGAGTTCGGCGACTTCCGCAACGGCAGTGACGGTATCACCGATCCGGACCGGAGCCAGGAAATGGACCGTCTGACTAATATAGATGGTTCCGGGGCCGGGAAGATGATTTGCCATGACCGTGGAAATGAAGCCGGCAGTCAGCATACCATGGGCTATGCGGGTCTTGAAAAAGGTCTTCTTGGCATACTCTTCATTGGTATGCGCCGGGTTGAAGTCTCCCGTTACGCCTGCGTAAAGGTAGATATCAGATTCCGAGACGGTCTTTGCGAAGAGGGCCCGCTCACCTACTTTGAGTTCCGCAAGGGTCTTACCGGTCATGGGGCGTAGCCTCCTACTGGAAACCTGACATGAAGAGTGAGGTCATATGAAAGGTTGAAGGGATCTTACACAAGTAGGTTGCCGTCGTCAAATCATCCTAGATTCCAGCCAAAGATACACGATAGACACTGGCGAGGTTTACGGATCAGAAACGAAAGTCCGTATCAGGTCGTGTCCGATTCGGAAATGTGCCATCGCTCTCCTGAGCAAGGCCGCACAAGGGATTTCATCGAGGCGCAAAAACACCCCGATTTGAGGTCTGAGGCTTGAGGTTTGAGGCAAAAACAAAAACGTCAAATATCTTCTTCCTCCTTTTATTCGGCTCCTCACAAGAATCTGTGGGTCAGCGGGTCGGCATTGGTGGCACAATCGATTGAATTCACGTCTGGTTTCGATCGAAATCCGGGCTTTCCGATTCTAATCTGATTACCACGGAGTCCGGTGGAAGGCCTGTGATATCTTTTCTCCGATTCCGGGGCTCCCGGGCTGGT
>CAZAGT010000326.1:0-5739 GCA_964484515.1 uncultured Desulfobacteraceae bacterium
CGGCTTATTCCCAGGTGGCCCTTCGGCCGCCTCGGGTAGCGCCTTATGCCTGGACTTTGCACTCAATTCCTCGTTTTTGAAAAGAGACCCCCATGGCCGGACAGGTCGTATGCGCTAACGCGTTTCAAGAATCTAAAATGTTACAATTTTGAAAGCAAACCCGGGATATATTTCGCCGCTTCAAAGGCCCTTCACCATTGAGACCTCCTTGGTGGTCCTTGCGAACTGGATTAGGCAATCCACCCCTGTATCGAATCTTGTTCGGCCTGGGGCATTATGGCTTGTGACTGATAATGAAATCGGCCAAAGCCCTCCTGTCGGCATCAGAAAGGGCCTTTGTCTTCTCAATCGGCCGTTTCATCCGGCTCTCCTTCCCCCACCCTATGAGGGGTTCCGCATCCCCCTTGAGATAGCTAATCAGCAGATCTGCTTTTCCTTGATAGGCCTGGCCAATTTCCACGAGTGAGGGGCCTGCCTTTGTTATGTCGGGTTTATGGCAGGTCCCGCAATGCTGTGCCTCAAAGAGTGTAACACCCTGCTGGGCCTGGGCGGTCGCTACGCCCAAAACCACGCTCATTGACAATAGGCAAACCAATCTTTTCATTCTTACCTCTTTTTCTCCGTTTCAAAACGGTTTTGCATCACGGGAAAATGGTCTAGGTGAAATGGCTCTCATCCTTCATGGTACGGGTTGGGATACACTCCTACCCTCAGGATCCAGCATATAGCGCCCTCCCTCCTGCTGCGAAGGCGTTGTTACGCAGTGACAGAGAAAAACCGCGAATAGAATGAATAAAATTTTTAGAATTGTCAGTTTCATTTTTCTTACCTCGATATACATCGCTGGCACGCATTTTCTCTCTAAAATGTCGTGAGGTCGAGCTCCGGCTATTATATCCCGCACCTCCAGTCCCACGAATACCTACTTTGTGCGTTTAACAGATCATATGATCATGGATCAAGGGGACTTCAACCATCGAGCTTTGGAAGTACCTTTTTCATTTTCATTTCATCACCTCCTAATCGAATTCTCTTTTCCAACGCCCGTGAGAACGGCGTATGGTTAAAGCACGGGGCAAGCATGCTGGCAATACTCAAAGCCCTTCCTCCCCATCCTGAGTGTACCTCGGGCATCTCGAACCCCGGCATCCTTGTGCGATAAAAGCAACCCGTATGCCATGGTCATAATCTATCGTTATGACAGGCATTCTAGAAACCGGGCTTACTCGAACCGGAACCTCGGAGCGAGGGAATGTGAAGATGGCCTCGGCAAAATCGATGTGAGATGAGTGCTAAGGAAGGTCTAAGCATCTAAAATATGGCCCCAATCCTGAAAAGGAACCCAGAGTTCCTGATTTTCTCCAAAGCGGAACTCGTAATTCGTTTCATCTATAGTGGCGAAAAAAGTGTATGAGATGCCAGATCGAGAAACCGATCATTGTTGTCCCGGGAATGGTCAGCAGCCAAGCCCATACGACCTTGTAAGCAACTCCCCACCGTATGGCCGACAGCTTTGTGGTGGCGCCCACGCCGATGATCGCGCCCGTGATGGTGTGGGTCGTTGAGACCGGTATTCCGCCGAGGGTTGAAAGCAAGATCGAGGCGGCGGCAGCGGTCTCAGCACAAAAGCCGTGGACCGGACGCAATTTGGTGATCTTCATGCCAAGGGTGGCGATAACCCGCCACCCCCCGAAAAGCGTTCCTAAGGCGATGGCAACGTGGCAACTGATGACGACCCAAAAAGGCACGTGAAAATCACCCTTCATGAAGCCCGTGCTAAAGAGCAGCACGGAGATGATACCCATCGTCTTCTGGGCGTCGTTTGTGCCGTGGCCCAAGCTGTATGCCGCGGCGGACGCGAGTTGCAGGCGCCGAAACCAGTAATCCACGGCCTGCGGTGACCAATGACGACAAATCCAGTAGACCGCAACCATGGCAGCATAACCAAAGATGGTGCCGATCAGGGGCGCGAGGGCGATAAAAAGCCCAATCTTGAGCAGCCCCGACCAGACCAGCGCCCCGAATCCAGCCTTGGCCGTTCCTGTGCCTACAAGGCCTCCGACCAGAGCATGAGAGACACTGATAGGCAGCCCAAGATGCGTGCACACGAATGTCCAGAGGATTGCCCCAAGGAGAGTTGCAAGGATCAGGAGCGCGTCCACGACGGCGGGGTCGATCACCTCCTTGCCGATCGTCGTCGCCACATGCACTCCGAAGAAAAAGGCTGCTATCAGGTTGAAGAACGCGGCCCACAGGACGGCAAGACGTGGAGAGAGGACGCGCGTGGACACAACGGTGGCAATGGAGTTGGCGGCATCGTTCATCCCGTTGAGGAAATCGAACACCAGGGCCAGAATGAGGATGCCGATCACAAAAGCCAGCACGGTCCCGCTAATCCCTGTTCAAGCGTTTTCCAGCACGATTCCCTCGACGATATCGGCGATATCCTCACAGCGGTCGGTTGCAGACTCGACGTGGTCCAGGATCTCCTTCCATTTGATGAGCTCCCTGGCGTCCTCTTCCTCTCGAAACAGCCTTCCGATCGCTTTGTGATGGACTCGGTCCGCCTCGTTTTCCAAGCGATTGATCTCAACCGTAAGCTCCAAGATCCGTCCGGACTGCCTTTTGAAGTCCCGCAGAAGGCCGATCATGTCGGCAACTTGCTCCGTGTCTTCGACCAGCAGGCCGGTCATTTCTTTCGTCTCTTCCCTAATCCGATTCGGATCGTACAACTCGAGCCGAGACGAAACCGCTTCAATCATGTCGAGAATATCGTCAAGGCGCAGGAGCAATCTATGAATGTCCTGTCGGTCAAACGGGGTTACGAATGTTTGGTGCAACCTTTTCGCGGCCTGGTGAACGTGTTCATCGGCTTCGCTTTCAAGGGTCTTGATCTCTCGGGCAGAGGCATCAAAGGGGCTTCCTTTATCTAACATAGCCATCAGTTTCTTCGCGGCTTCCACTATCAGGACACAGATTCTCTCGAAACTGTCGAAGAACATCTCGTCTCGAGGAATTATAGAACGAAACATGAAAGACCTCCCGGCGATCTCGATCTTCTCTTCACGTTACGCTCAAGCTTGCGGCATTAAGAAGACGAGCTTTTCTTACGAATCAAAGCTGCATCACGAACAAATTCGGATGGCGCCCAAAACGGACTCCGCCCCATCTTGGTCTGGTCCGCGACGATGGGATCAGAGTCCCTTTTTCTCGAACCATCCCAAAAGGACGCTTCCTCCGACTAGAAAGGCTGCGACAACCGGCCAGTGGTTGACGCCCAAGAGCTGAGGGATCGTGATCGCACCTAGGTCGCCCCAGCTCATCACGCTCATCTTAAGGCTCGGGTAGGCCTCCGCGAAAAGGGCTGCTCCTGCCAGCATCCCGAGAATCCCCCAAACCGCGTCCCAGCGGCCTTCGCCAAGGGCTCCGGCTGAGGTCCCGGGGCAGTAACCCAGAAGTCCCCAGCCCGCGCCGAAGAGGAGACCACCCACGATATTCCCTCCTAAGACGGTCGGTTTTAGTGAGAGTTTGGCCAACCCCAGACCCAGCAGGAGATACACGCCCACCATACCGACCAGAACGCTCGAGAGCATAAACTTGACAATCGTCATATCCAACAGCCGAAGAGCACCCATCTGCTTGTCATAGCGGATGACCCGGGCCTTTTGGAGGAGAAAGCCGAAGAGGATACCAGTGACCAATCCGCACGCGAGCATTTTCATTTCTGATCCCCTCTCCTGTAAAGCAGCCGGGCAACCAGCACGCCACCAACGAAAAAGCAGACCAGGGCGATCCACCCACTGACGGCCAACTGAAGCGAACCGCTCAGCCCGTGACCGCTCGTTCACCCATCGGCCAGGCGCGCCCCGAACATGGCGATCAGGCCGCCGGCAAAGGCGACCCCGGCCCGTTTCGCACGGCCTGGGCCGAACCGGGCCTCCCACATGTCCGGCACGGCCTTCCAACGAAAACTGCCCGAGCTGGAAGAGGCGATCAGGGAACCGAAAAAGATCCCCACAACAAACATCCACTGCCAGTCTACCTTCGGCACCTCCTTGAGAAAGTAATCCATCTGAGCTACCCGCTCGGCGCTGAAGATCTTCTCGATCATGCCGGCCGCGCGGACAAAGGTGGTGGATGCGCCGAAATACTGGCCCGTCACCCAGACGGACAGGATCAATACCAGTCCGCTCAATGCCCCGGCCGTATAGGGGCTCCAGGCCCTTTCATCCTTCTTAGCCATCAGGAACTCCTTTGCCCTTGCCGGTCCTCTTGAGCCCTTATTCCCTAATGCAGGCCCTCAGCCGCAACCAAGCTCTCTTCGTGGCCCCCGGAGAATGATCTCTTACGAGCGGCAACCACTTCTCCGGCGCTCCATGAAACGGCGCCAAATAGTCATAGGGCTCCTCCAGTAGGGCCGGGCCTGGAGAGGCTCCGTTGAAAACAGCCATCTGCGCCTGTCCGCCGGAGGCTATCAAACCCGGCCCATATAGGGCATTTGGGGACCCGGCCGGTTGCGCGCTCTACAGAGACCATCCTCGGGGGCCTGGAAACATCTTCGCACGTTGCGGAGATGTTACAGACTAAGAGTCTAATTTAGACAAGCATGGACCGCCAGCCTGGCTCCTCCAGCATTGGCTGAAAGGACATGATGTGAGGCCCCCGGATCAGGTGGCGGATTAGCGCCCCGAAGGCATGGGGACTAAGCCGAGCGAAGCGAAGGTAAAGAAACCCCGACGAATGAGGCGTACGTAGCAGTACACCGCAGTGACCTGCCCTGTTAAATCGGCTTCGCCGTCTTGCACAGTGAGAATTTGACAGGGCGAGGATGAGGGTAATCCCGATGGAAGCGGGGCAGATGGGCGTTTTCCGAAAGCCTCCGCTTTTTTCTGACCATGGCTCACCTCCTCATCCGTGAAGAGGGGCGTGTGGCAGGATTTCGAAATGAAACGGCCCAAGGCAGAGATGCCCTAATCCTACGACCGACTTGATGAGTAAGCGCCTCTTGGGACATGGGTGACGTTCCCCCAAACGAAACACGCGCGTTTCGTTAGGTGTTCTGTGGGCACAGCCTAAGAGGTCTCTCCATGGAAGGAACCTCGCTGGTTCGAGGTTGCAGAGACGAGAGGAAATAATAGCACGCAAACTTCATGAGATTCATCGAACCATACTATGCCCCTTTTGTCAAATAGAATCCGGTGGGAATGGCCCCTCCTCGTCCGCTTGAGATGGCAGGAATCCAAGTTCGATAGGTTCGACTGAAAGAAGACCTTACTATGTAAGGGACATCAGAATGTCAATTTTTTGTTTGGGACCTGTCCCGACGGGTGCTATATTTTTTCATGAATATTTTGTAAGACCGAGATTACGAATACGTGCCCTTGTGCCGGTATCCGGATAGTCGTTCTCTGAGAGGAGGCGCGTGCAGATTTCCTGAGGCTTCCGATTGAGCGGTTGGCCGAGTTGATTCTTGGTAATGTCCCTGTTTGGGTCTATTCGTGCCTGGCTAAACCCTACTGTTGCATAAACAACACGTCGAAAGGTCTGGAAAGACAAGAATAACCACGCTCTACGCCATTTTTCGCATTCACTCTGGATATCACCGGCTGTGACATCCAGCGAAACCCAGAAGACGCCGTGTTGTTTACCCTTTGGGCTTCGCTTTCAGCTACGCCCTAACCAGTCGGGAAAGCCGAGGACACCGCATCTTCTGCGTTGCCAAGGGTTTGCAGTAGACTT
>CAZAGT010000327.1:0-5712 GCA_964484515.1 uncultured Desulfobacteraceae bacterium
GGGCATATGTGATTCTCCCATCTTCCCCCAAAATTGAGGAGGAGGATCCGTTACGCAGGCAGCGCCTGCCTCAGGCTCTCGAGACCGGAATAGGCGTCTTTACCGTAGATGTCAGCCCCGATTTCACTCGCAAAATTGTCGTTGATCGGCGGTCCGCCGATGATGATCTTGATATCGCCGCGGACACCGGCCTCGTTAATCTTTTCGATCGTCTTGCGCATGCTGGGCATGGTCGTGGTCAGGAGGCAGGACAGCGCTACCACGTCGGGCTGATAATCCTTGATGGTATCCACAAAGGTCTCGGGCGAGACGTCGGCGCCGAGGTCCTTCACCTCAAAGCCGCCCGACTGCAGGACCATGGACACGATATTCTTCCCAATGTCATGAAGGTCGCCCATGACGGTCCCGATGACGACCTTGGCCCGCGGTTTGTAGTCGGTGTCGACCAATTTCGGCCTGAGGATGTCGAGGGCCTTTTGGGAAGATTTGGCCGCAATAAGCATCTCCGGGATGAAACATTCTCCCTTTGAGAATTTCTGTCCCACAACGTCCAGGGTAGGGACGATGCCCTCTTCGATGATCCGGTTGGGGGCCACCCCCTCGTCCAACAGGGCATGAACGAGGTTTTCGACTTCTTGAAAGGCCCCGGCCTCGATGTGCTTGCCAAGATCAGAAATACTAGCCATGTCCCGCTCCTTTTTAGAGATTTCGATGCGTCTTTCGTTAGGCCTAAACCATATTCACGGATAAAAACCGATGCATTTCTACCATCTTACCGATGCATTGCGCAATCTTTTTTTGACCGGCGCCTGACCGCCAAACACAGAGCCGACATATCGGAAAACCGTGCTCATCTCCGCCCCTTCGACGCACAGTGAATTGGGCATGACTGCATCCGTTCCTGTGCACCACCAGCCCGGCCAGATCCTCAAAATCCGTTCCGCGCATTTCTGAGTCGTCTTGTGTCGTTTCTTCTCTCAATTTTTCCAATGGCACTTGAGCCCCGTTTCTCAAGGTTTAAAGAGCAGATTCCTTTGGCTGCTTCTATTCTCACAAGCAATTCAGCAGAGAGGCAAGAATCCGCGGCATAGAAGTTGCGGGGCGAATCAAACCTCCGCAGAGGCGGAGCAATTGAGCGGGTCCCTACTGACCCGTGGTTTAGGGCTGTGTCGAACAAAGACGGGAGGTGAAACACATACCAGAGATATTCTAACCAACACAGCAGATCCGTTCTGCGACTAGGAGGCCGACGTAAAACACACGTCTGCTGCGTTATCCTCATCCTGTGTCACTGCGGCGTACTTCCAGGTACGCCTCATTCCTCAGGATTTCGGATGCCTTGCATCTGCGCATTTTCCGTCGGCCTCCATAGGAACGAGTTCTTCGACAGCCTCCAAGTGTGACTGCGTTCTCTTCCTCGTGATCGTGGCGTTTGAACCTCTGCGTTTGAGATCGAAAGGTAGCAAAGATGAATGGCATCCTCCGAAAATGGAAATGGATCGTCTGCTCCTCAACCCTGTTCCTGCTCACGTTCTCTTCCTTCACCTGGGCTACGAGTGCCTCGATCAGCGTGTCCGGAAATGAAGGCTCGATTCCCCTTCAAGCCTCAGCATCCTTCTCCAGATACGATCAGAATGATTCAGGTAGCCTTTATGTCTATGATGGCGCCCATCTGATCAAGAGCATCACCGGACAAGGCTCAGCGAGTTGGGAGACCACGCTGGATGGAGGCGCTATGTCCCAAGGCGAGCACGTCTTCACGTCCACCGCCGTCGATTCGCAAGGCAATTCGCATAGCTCTTCTGTCTCAATCCTTATCGACAATACCCCTACGGTCACGGTGGATAGTCCCGGGCCGGTGGAGGGTGAATTTGATTTTGGCGGGACGGCCTCCTTTAAGGAGCACGTGGGTGGCGTCGAAGGCAGGGTGCGGGTGTACATAAGCGGCTCGGACTGGAATAAGCTGATGGGTGAGAGGTACTACGAGGGGACAAGTATCACGTGGTCATACTCGGAGATCGTGGGCGAGCCAGCGGACGCCGGCCCCTACCTGAACGGTGAGTATAGGATTTCGGTGATAGCCGAGGCGTTCAATGGTACTTGGTCTGAATGGGCCGAAGGAACTTTTGTCGTCGATAACACGCCGTCAGTGAGCGTTGGAAGCCCGGGACTGGTGGAAGGAGAGTTCGATTTCTCAGGGACGGCCCACTTTAAGGAGCATGTAAAAGGCCCGGAAGGCAAAGTACAGTTATATATTGGTAACACAGAGTGGAACCAGTTCATGGGGGAGAAATGGTATGAGGGTACCACGATCAGTTGGTCCTATTCGGAGATCGTCGGCGGGCTTGTGGATGCGGGACCTTTCTTGAACGGTAATTACAGGATTTCAGTAGTAGCGCAAGCAGCCAACTCCTGTTATTCGCCGTGGGCCGAAGGGAGCTTTGTCGTTGATAATACACCGACGGTGACCATTCAGAGCCCCGGCCAAGTCAATGGCAAGATTGACATAACGGGGACGGCCCATTTCAAAGAGCATGCAAACGGGACAGAGGGGAGGGTCCGAGTATGGGTAGGGTGTGCGTCCTGGAACAAGCTCATGGGCGAAAAATGGTTCGAAGGAACGGATATCTCCTGGTCCTATTCTGATATTACCGGCTCGTTGTTGGATGTCAGCACGTACAACCAGGGTGATTACAGTGTTTGGACGGCCGCTCAGGCGGCGAACGGAGCCTGGTCGGAGGTGGCTGAGGCCCCGTTTCAGGTCACCCGCCTTCACCGTTCCAAGAATCTAGGAGGCGGGTCCGGAACATGCGCAATCCGGCCCTTTACCACCGGCCCCATCAATTTTGCTACCGGCAACAAATACTTGAAAGAGATCGATCTCGCACTCCAAGGGCCGGGTATACCCCTGGGCTACGCAAGATATTACAACAGCCAAAAGGAAGAAGAAGGTCCACTTGGGTTTGGTTGGACCGGATCTTTCTCGGATCGGTTGACCTCTTCAGGGGACAGGTTGATTCTCCACGAGGAGGAGGGCGCACAAACGCACTTCCTGAAAGACGGCCAGGGGAACTACGCGAGTGAGACCGACAAGCTCCGGATGATTGTACCTGTAACAGGAGGTTATCAGCTTGAGGAGCCGGATGGCAGGGTGCTTACATTCGGTCCAGAGAGTAAACCGATTGAGATCACCGATCGAAACGGAAACAGCCTCAGGATCGGATATATCGCCGATCGCATTGACCATGTGGAGGACGACCTGGGTCGTCGGATCGATTTTGATTACTCCGCTGAGGGTCACATCAGCTCCATCCTAACACCGATGGGCGAATTCACCTACGCCTATGATGAACACGGGAACCTCCAAGGCGTTACTCACCCGGATGGCACTGCAAGGACTTATCTGTACGAAGACCCCAATGATCCCCACAACGTGACCGGTATCATCAATGAGAACAGCGTCCGGTCGGGTACGTTCACTTATGACGATCAGGATCGTGCCATCGTTTCTGAGGGCGCTGAGGGACTCCATCGAGTTGAGGTTGCCTACGAGGACAACCTTGTGCGGCGACTCACGGACTCCTTGGGCCGCACAACAACAGTTAAGCTCCATGCCGCCGGCGGGATCGGACGCATCAAATCGGCCGCAGGCTCCGGTTGCGGGAGCTGCCTTGGTCAGATCGGCATGGAATACGAACTTGACGATAAGCTTAGGGTAACAACGGCCACGGATGCCGATGGGATTGTGACCAGCTATACGTACGATGATCGCGGAAACATCCTCACAAAGACCGAGGCGGTCGGAACTGATCAGGAGCGAACGACCAGCTACACCTACCATCCGGAATACAACCTGCTCACTTCCATCAGCCGGCCCAGCATCGTTAATCCTGATGAAAAGGCCGTCACCACGTTTGGCTACGACGAACGTGGCAACCTCCTGGAGAAAACCGGGAGTGGGTTTTCTCAGACCGGTGCTATCCACAAAACCATCACGTACCAGTACAACGATCTGGGACACGTGTCGCTGATCGACGGCCCTCGAACGGATGTGGTTGATATCACCGTACTGGAGTATTATCCGAATGAACCTTCGCAGGGCCTCAACAAGGGCATGCTCAAGAAGATCACGAATCCCCTCGGACATGCGAGCATGTACAGCGAATACAACGCATGGGGAAAACCCCAACAAAGCGTGGATGAAAACGGTGTCCTCACAACAATGGCCTATGATGATGCGGGTCGCGTTATATCACGAACCATAGCCGGACTGACAACCTCTTTTCATTATGACCACGTAGGCCATCTGACAGCGGTGTCCATGCCGGGAGGCAGAACGTTAACCTATTCGTATACGAGCGGAGACCTGCTGAAGAGAACTGAGGATGCGTTAGGGAATTATATTCAGTACGACTATGACACGGAAGGAAACCGAATTCGCGAGGAGATCCACGATTCTGATGGCATCTTGCGAAAATGCACCGATTACCAGTTTGATGAGCATAACAGGCTGTTCAAGACCATCTATCCAGGAGGGGGCTTTGAAGAGTGGGCCTATGACGAAAAGGGCAACCTCATCCAAGTCAGGGATCCGAACGGTAAGGCGACCCTTTACGAATACGATGCCTTCGGCCGACTCATAACCGTACAGCAACCGACCGACGCCGTCACCCTTTATAGCTATGATAACCATGATAACTTGACGTCGGTCACCGATGCCGAGGGCCACAGCACCGGATACGCTTATGATGACTTAGGGCGATTGGTTTCAACAAAGTCGCCCGTCACCGGCAAAACCCACAACACCTACGATCCGGCAGGCAATATGATCTCTAAGCAAGATGCCGAGGGCCAAATCGCCACTTATGTCTACGACGGCTTGGGCAGGCTCACCCATATACGCTACTCTAACAAGACCCAGGACATTGCGTATTCTTATGACAACGGAGAATACGGCAAAGGCCGGTTGACCGGCATGGCTGACCCGAGCGGGTTCTACACGTATTCTTACGATGCGGTCGGAAACCTCATCGAAGACGAAAGGACCATCGACGGTGTCATCTACGCCACCCGGTACCTCTATGATCCCACCGGGATCCTGACAGGCGTCATATACCCTGGCGGACGATCCGTGAACTACGACCTGGACGCGGTCGGGCAGGTCCAAAGGGTGAGCACTGTGGTCAACGGCAGCACGCATTCTCTCCTCGACGACATCGACCATATGCCGTTCGGGCCGATAAGGGGATTGAGGTATGGCAATGGGATTGCTTCGACCCGGAGTTACGACCAACAATACCGCCTGGAAGAGATCGTGACCGGAGATGTGCAGAGTCTCGCATATGCGTTTGAGACAGCAGGAAATATCACAGGGATCACAGACCGGCTTGATCCGTCCCGAACCCAGACGTTTGGCTATGACGAGGTCTATCGGCTCACCAGTGCCACGGGCAGCTACGGCGAGATCCGGTATGCCTATGACAAGGTCGGTAATCGGCTCAGCAAAACGGTCGACGACATTACTGACACCTACCAATACGAACCTGATACCAATAAGCTTAAGGAGATCATAGGTCCCAATCCTCAGACATTTTCCTATGACGCCAACGGCAACACAACCGAGATGGGGGCGAGGCAACTGATTTACAATGAGGGCAACAGGCTTACACGGATCGTAGAGGATGGGGAAGCCCTCGGCACGTACACCTACAA
>CAZAGT010000328.1:0-5702 GCA_964484515.1 uncultured Desulfobacteraceae bacterium
CTACAATATAGCAAGCTTGAATCTGCAGCATCCTCGACTTTTGCAACGTTAGGGTTAAGACAGATGGGGTTTTCCGAGAGAGGCTCAAAGTCCGTCGATAAAGTAGCTTACCTACTGATAGAGGGCGTTGGCTGCGATCTGGGGCTGATCCCAATATCGGCTTACCACCCACAGGGCCGACCCGAGATCCGTGAGGTAATGGGGATCGTAGTCCCCCCTGGTACTGCTCACAGACGGCCTTCACCAGAAACCGCCCCAACCTGCGGCGGCCTTGGCCGGAGCCGGTCATCGCGAGTAATGAGGCCGTGGCGGGCTTCGCGGTCCCGCAGCAGCTACGACCGTCCAGCGGTTTCTGAGTTTTAGGGTTCGCGAACGAAACTTCGTGAAAGGAGATTTTTGATACCTAAAGGCCCGGCCATGGGGGTCTCTTTTCAAAAACGAGGAATTGAGTGCGTTGTCTCGGCATAAGGCGCTACCCGAGGCGGCCGGAGGGCCACCGCGGAATAGGCCGGATTGACAGCCTGGGCGCATTCTCCGAGTCTGCTCCGGCCGCCTGGCTTGCAAGCTTCTTCAGCGTTCTAGCAGGTAACGGTTCGTTTTTGAAAAGAGACCCCTATGACCAGGCGAACATGCCCCAGAGAATTTGGAAATGTCAAATTCAAGTAGCAACTTCATGAACTTTCCCGGTCGATCAACCTGGCCGCCCTCCTGAGACGGGTAGACTCCTGCAACAAGCCGCGGGGCTGACACCTGAAACCCGAACATCGAAAGCTCAATGGCCCAACTTCAATAAGCTTCTCTGATTCCCTGCACACAAGGACCGATCAGGGACTCTACTTCAGTGCGGCTATGATCGCCCGCATGAAGGCCGGCAGATCATCCGGCTTCCGGCTCGTGATCAAGTTGCCGTCCACGACGACCTCTTCGTCCACCCAATTGGCACCGGCATGAACCATATCGTCCTTAATCGCAAAAAAGGAGGTCGCTGTTCGACCTTGGAGAACCTCGGCCGAGGCCAGCATCCAGCCGGCATGGCAGATCGCAGCGACCACCTTTCCCTTCTTGAACATATGCTTTACCAGTTGGACCATCTCGGGATATCGACGCATCAGGTCCGGCGCATAGCCACCGGGTATCACGACACCATCGAAGCCGTCGACCGCGACTTGCTCAGGGCCGGCCTCGGACTTGGCTTCGGTTCCCGGCTTACCGTGGTAGACCGTGCCACCCTTGGATCCGACCACCACGACCTCGGCGCCGGCCTCTTTGAGACGATAGTAGGGATACCAGAACTCATGGGTGTTAAACATCTCCTCGATCAAGATCGCAACTTTCTTGCCTTTAATCTCCATTTCATCCTCCTGACACCCCGGTTTGTCTCCGGATTTCGCCATTGGTAACCGTTTTGTCTCTTGAAACTCATTGATGTTCATCCTCGTTGACGTATTTCAAATAAAAAAGCAATCCGCACTTCAAAGGTCGATGATGCCTCGACTTTACTGAACCCCTACTGTTGCCCTACTGTTGCATAAACAACACGACAGAAGGTGTGTGAAGACAATCATAGCAATGCTCTCAGCCGTTCTTGGCGTTAATCCTGGATATCACCAACTGTGAGATCTAGCGAAACCCAAAAGACGTCGTGTTGTTTACCCCTTGGGAGAGCCGATGATACCGCGTCTTCTGCGTTGTCAAGGGCTTGCACTAGTTTACTACGGCTGTACCCTTGACGCCTTGAATCTGCAGCATCCTCGACTCTTGCAACGTTTGGGTGAACTGCCCTCGATATAATTACGTTATGCGCCTCAACCATTCAAGTCCAGCGTCAAAACAGCTATAGCTCGGCAAGCACCATCCGAAGCCCAAAGACAAATCCCTCCGCGTCGCCATTGACGGCCTTTTGCTCGACATATTGGATATCCACGGTCAGGGCCAAATAGTCATTCAACACAAGCCGGGCGTAGGCTTCGGCGACCCACGAGTAATCGATGTCCAGGTTGCCGCCGTCGACGAAAGCATACCCGATGCCGACGTTGTCCCCTTCGCGGCCCCAGAGCCCACCGTTGATCGTGAGGCCACCAGAGAAGAGGTTCTTGAAATTAATCGCTGCGTCGTCGTCCTGTGTCCCTATTCGCACGAAGACCCCGACGGTATCACCCAGCTCTTGATCGAAGGAGAGAAACGCGGCCCTGAGGGTCTCCTTGTACTCCCCCGATGGGTCGAGGAACTCATCGCTCGTGCCGTCAAGGATCAGTCTGTAGGTTCCTTTCCCAGGTGGCGCGTCAAGCTTGTAGTCGAATTGGAGGCCGTAAAACTGATAGGCGTTGCCGTCCTGATTGCTGCTGACGCGCAGGAGCACAGCCCGGAATTCAACACTGCCGATTCCCCATTTCAGCGCAGCGCCGAGATCGTAAGAAGGGAAGAAACCGTTCGGGCCATTGACCAGAGCCTCGTTCATGAACTGGGCATATTCATCGTTGGCAAGGGCATTGACATCCAAGTATTCGGTTGCATCGATAAGGCCGGCCGTCAGACCCAAGCTGCCGCCTCGACCCAGGTCGAATGTGTGCTTGTACCATGCCGTCAGGAGGTAATCACGACCGCTGCCGTTGATATCCTTGACCTGATCCTCGAGGGCGGCCGCCCAGGCATGCAAGACAAAGGGGGAGGATTCGTTCAGGCCGTTCCCAATGGCAAAGCCGAGCTTCGTGAACAGTTCGTCCCGTTCATTCAGCCTGAAGCTGAATTCGGGCTGCAAGGACAGCGCTCCGCCACCCCGTTGTTCCAGGTCGTCGGCCTCGACATCCATAACCTGGTACGCGCCCGCCAGCACCCCGCCAACCGAGAACTTGTCGGTGAGGTCGTAGGCCTGGGCTGCCCGGGACACGAGACTCAAAGTGAAAATGAGAAACGCAGCCACCTGATGCGAAGAAAAAGGCGGCGAGGTAGATTTCAGATGGTTGTGAACCGTCAGTCGCATGGTTGCAGTGTCGCTCTTAGACTTTCTTTGTGACCTCGACGACTCCCCTCTCGGCGTCGATCTTGACCCAATCGCCGGTCGCTATCACCTCCGTCGGGTCCTGGTCCAGATCGGTCACCGTCGGCACTCGCATGACCACGGCGCCGATGCCGGTTAACGAGTTCACCTTACCGATAATCATCGCCTTCGGGGCCTGGCCGGCAAGTCGCATTACTTGCGCCACCGTCGACCAGCCTGAGGAGCCCTTTGCGGACGGGAAGACCAATACCTTGTCCTTGAAACTCTGCCCCCGCAGCTCGTGGTGCCTCTCGGTGATGATGCCTTTGACCGCATTGACGCCACCCCACGTGGAGATCGTTTGCTTTGTGACAAGGGCTTCACCCTCTGTCATTCCCCCGACGACCTTTCTACCCCTCAGGACAAGTGCACTCATCGTAGCTCTCCCTCCCATCTGCCGCTCAGGGCCGCATCCATACATTCCTCCATACTGCCAAACCACACTTCTTTGTCACCGATGGCCGGAGCGTAATGGGCGTGTTTGGCCGAATCGGTGGCTACGACCTTCGTGCCGGAAGGAAAGAGGTTCGTGTTCAACGGGCACGTATCCGTCATCAGTTGGCCGCCCGCTTTAAGGATCACGTCCGTGTAGCCGTTGCGGTCGGCCATCGATTTGATCTGATGGGCGGTCCAGACCCAGAGTGTCACATTATCATGCACCTTCTTCCCGGCTAACATCCTGGCCACTTCCCTGATCTGCTCCAACGAATAGTGCGGACACCCCACATTGACGAGGTCCACGTGACTATCCGTCGCAGAGTTGAGCATCTCATAGGTCTCCCTGCGTTCCCTTGGGCCGTAATACAAGGTCTCCTTTGCCCTTTGACCGCCAAAGGCCGCCTCGCGGGTCGGGGCTTCAGGCGTCACTCCGACGATATGGTACATCATGACACCTCCGGAAGAGGCGCCGGCAGAATTGAAACCCTTCAGCATATTGATATTCGGGATCACCTTCTTGCCCAATTCGACCACCGGCACTGCCAGCTGTGATCTCCCGCCCGCGTAATACCCCAGGAGATACCACTCCATGACACTGTTCATGTCCGTGTCCACCTGAATGAGGAGATCTCCGAGGCGGTTCTCGTCCAGGTGAAAACCGGACAACGGGACCTTACCGGTGAGCGCGATCGGAAACGCGCTATGCGCCGCCTCCGTGTTCGTCCGCGCCCCAAGCACGGCGTTACAGAAGGGGACGGCCGATGACTCGGTCCAGGCGCAGTGTTCACCCATGGTGGGAACATTCCCCACCTGGTAGGGCGTACAGGTCGCTGTCATATTAATGCCGGTCCGCATGCAATAGGTCTTGATGGCCCCCATCAGGTCATGTAGTTCCTCGGAGGCTCCCATGAGCGGCCATCTTTCCAGGTCGATGGCCCAGATATGCGTCGTATTGAAGGTCTTGACGTCATCGACGATGATCTTTTCGTCCGTATCCAGTAAGAACTTGGATGCCAACTCATCACCATCCTCGACCGTTACCACTTCAGGGTAAGGGTGAAATCCGATTAATAGGTGGACGTTGTTTGTATCGATGAAGCGCTCCGCGTCGAGCGTCTCCGCGTATTGGACCAGGATTTCCATGGCCCGTTGCTTGGCCCGCCCCTCCTTGCCGTCGAGCATCTCCTGTTCGTCCCGGGCTAATTGTACCATTCTTGTCTCCTCCTCGCGCATGTACCTACCCTGCTTCTCGTCTCAAGATGAATAAGAGGCGAGAGCATTACCGGGTGCCATCTTACTACATATAAGCATAAAATATCGAATGTAGATAAGGAACCGCAGAATTTTGAATTGCCCACTTCAGCCTTCGACATTCCTTGTTCAACATTCAACGGTTCAAAGGACTATATGAAAATCCTCACGTATTGTGCCAATGCGCCAGGACCCACCAAAGGCCTTCTACTCCATTCCAAACCAATCCGGCCTCAGTAGCCTCGGTACGTGCAAGGCGATACCTGGGTAGAAGGCGACCAGGAGCAGGATGGTCAGGACGGCTAGGATATAAGGGATTATGGCGATCGAGGCCTTGGCCAGAGGCATGCCGGCAATGCTGGACGCTATCAACAGACACATCCCGTAGGGAGGCGTTACCAGTCCGATGGCCAGACAAAGGGTGACGACGATCCCGAGATGGATCTCGTGAATACCAAACATCTGCGCGGCCGGCAAAATGACCGGCACGAACAGGATCATCGCCGGGATGGCGTCCATAAAGGTCCCCACAAGCAGGAAGAAGACGATAATGAGGAGCATGAAGATTTGGGGGTTCGGCAAGCTGGTTGCGAAGAAGTGGGCAACCGATTGAGAAAGCTGATAGTAACTCAGTAACTCCCCCAGGGCCCCCGCCGTGGAGAGGGCAAAGAGCGCCAAAGACGACAACCTGAGCGTATCCTTGAAGATGGCCGGCAGGTTAAGCCATTTCAGCGACCGGTACCAGAACTTGCTGATCAGGAAGGCGTAGATACAGGCCAACACGGCGGCCTCGGTCGGCGTCACGATTCCTCCGATGATCCCGGCCAGGATGAGGAACGGCGTAAAGAGCGGCGGCAATGACTTCAGGATCAGGGGAAACAACTCAACCAGCTTCATCCGTTGATGCCGAGGATACCCGTGACGGACCGATACGATATAGAGCACCAGCATTTGGGACAGGCCCACCATCACACCC
>CAZAGT010000329.1:0-5682 GCA_964484515.1 uncultured Desulfobacteraceae bacterium
GCACCCTCGGCGTCTTGAATCTGCAGCATCCTCGACTTTTGCAACGTTAGGGTTATCATTTCCTGAAGCTCAGCAATGGGGACGAAGATAAGGCAGAAGGGGTTAGGCCGAAGCACTGAAGAGGAGAGAAGATGTGTAGAAAAAGACAAAGGGGTTGCGCCTTTCCAGCGCTCGTTGTGCTCATGTTTCTCGGCGGGTGCCTAAGCACCGGGGAATCCCGCGACGGGGTCGTAGGCACCATTGAACTTGCCTCGGATGGCGAGGAGCAGATGAACATCGAGACGTTGGAGAAGACCTGGCGGGACTACCGGGTCTTCTATGTCGGCGTCGATGTTGGTACTGCCTCTGCGGTCCTCTTTGATCCCATAAATGACGGCAAAACCCTGGCAGGAACCAGAAAGGCCTGGGAGGAAGGGGACCAACAGTGGGTCGAGATCAGAAAGAACAAAGACGCCAATACGGAGATGGAGATTTCAAAAGTCATCAACGCCATCAGGGGCCAAAGGCACGCCCAATTCTACCCGCGGCTCTATCAGATCATCGGACCTGATGACGCCCTCTATGGGTATCTATTTACCACCTGGAATCGAGCGTTCGTCAGGGGTGGTGATGGGACGTTTTCCGTCCTGGTTGGAAGCGTGCCGCCCGCCATGGAACACATACCCTAAAATTCCGTTTGTCGTATCGTTTCTCAGGGTATGCGTTCTTGGAGTTCAGGAAATATAGGGGTCAAAAGAGGTATTGCGGCAGGGATCTTGCTTATTAGTATGCTGTGAGATGGCCTGTTATCGCTCGGAGTCCGCCCAAAAAAGTTGAAGTCGGCGCATTCCGATCGAGTGTTAGCAGGTGAACCCATTCTCTCGTTGCCGCAATGAATCCAACCGAAATCAAAGAGCTGAAGGGGCTTTTTATAAACGGTATCAACGACGTCCTCGAACGTCTGGTGGATGCCGATCAACTGACCGATTTATATCCCCTCATCCGGAAGGTGGAAAGACAGTGCGATACCTTTCGGGGCGGTCTTGTCACGGTGGTGCGTAAGGCTCGTGATAACGGGTCAAAATAATCCGACTACCGGCCTCTAAAGACCAGCAAGGGTGATACTGCGGGCTACGCGCGGGCATCGTTGCTGCCTGGTTACCGGCAAGACGTCAATCTTGAGTTCGGTTCCGAGGGATGACTTTGAGGATAACGCTGTATACCGTGGAGCCGTCGTCAGGGTGTTCTTGATAGTAATCGTCCAAGGCATCGAGCACCTCATTGATCGTCATTCCCCCGATCTGCGTGAAGAAATCTTGCCCGACGCTCTGGGTGGCGCCAAAGATCAGCCCTGTTAGAAATCCGCCGACGAAATGATATCGGGCATTGCGATCCCAGTTTTTCCAAAGCGTGTGATCGATCAACGGGACTTTTATGCCGCTATAGGTCCAGGGTTGTTTGGGAATGTGCCATTCCTCGGCGCGACAAGCGCCAGCAAAGAACAGGTTGAAAAACAGGCAAAAAACGAAAAGATACTTTAGCATCGAATCCTCCCTCAAGGTTTTGTGAAAGAGCAGTTTTTTTGACACCAAGCTCAATATTCGATTACTGCCAACGAGGCCAATCAATCCCACCCCAAACACCTAGCCCCTGACCTTAGCAAACTAATACTTGACACTCTATAGACCCGAATGTTAGGAGGAAATCCGGGATAGGTCATGTCCTACTGTTGCGTTAGGCTGAGTGTCAACTTTCTTGCGAAGCACTTCTGAAGTTGTTTAGATGGGATTTGACCTATCCTATTATTTTGGCCTGAGTCTGCCAAGCGTTTAACCGAAAGCTCTCGGCGCAAAGCCGTGGACCGCTGCCCCACGACCCAGGTCTTCAGTTGACTTCACGAACGCCTGTCTTAATATTGGAGTGAGCTACTCACTTGCTCCTTTCTAGAGCCCCCGAAGTGGTTTGGTTGCCTCCTTCCATTTTTGGGGGTTTCTTTTTGTTGTTATCCTCACCTTCTCGGGAGGATAGACAGAAGGTGGAAGGTGAAAAATTGCAGGTCGAAGGTCTTCCAAGGTTTGGTCACGCAGGGCTCTGGACATTTGAGTTGGTTTAAATACTTCAGCCTTCGTTCTTCAACCTAAATACCTGAGTAGTTTCCTTCCCCACTTCCTAGCATCGGACTATCGAGAACGGACACCGCGTGCCGAAGGGCCCCTATTCTCTTGATGCGATTTTGAGCATCGTGATAAACTCCCGAAGACTGTGAGCTAACCAGAAGGATCAACATGCGAATTCTCCTCATCGAAGACGATCTGAAGATCGCCTCTTTTATTATCAAAGGCCTCAAGGAGGCCGGGTTTGCCGTCGATCACGCCAACGATGGTGAGCGGGGGCTCGATTTGGCCGTAACAGAACCCTACGACGCGGCGATTATCGATATCATGCTGCCGAAACGGGATGGGTTGTCGGTCGTGGAGCAGATGCGGCAAGAAAAACTGAACACTCCCGTTTTGATCCTCAGCGCTAGAGGATCGGTTGAAGACCGGGTCAAGGGACTCCAAACCGGGGGTGATGATTACCTGACAAAACCCTTCGCCTTCTCGGAGCTGCTGGCCCGGGTGCAAGCGCTGATTCGAAGAGCCAGCGGCATTACCGAGCCGACCAAGCTCGTGGTGGAAGACTGTTCCATGAATTTGTTGACCCGCGAGGTGATCCGAGCGGGGAAGAAGATCGAGCTCCAGCCCCTGGAGTTCTCCCTGCTCGAATATCTGATGCGGAACGCCGATAGGGTGGTATCCAAGACGATGATCATGGAACACGTCTGGGACTACCATTTCGACCCCCAGACCAACGTCGTGGAGGCCAGGATCTCTAGATTACGTGACAAGGTCGACAAGGGATTCCCGACGAAGCTGATTCACACGGTGAGGGGTGTGGGATACGTCCTCCGTGCATCCCCATAGGGTCCATTCCGAATTGGCCCTCTTCCCCCTGACCGTCGTTCCCCCTTCGGGTCTGAGCCTCAGGGCCGGAGACCGCCAGAGACGGGCAGATCCACGGGTTCTTACCTGCTAGCTGCGCGGAGGGCTAAAGGTAGAAGGTGGAAAGCAAGAAACGAGCACTTCTAAAAGGTTCTTCCTCGAACCCTTTCGGCCCTGAGCTCAAGGCCGAAGGGCTCGCCCCTCGAGCCTCGAACCTGAGGCTCTGGAAGCCTTGCTGACGAAGCATGAAGGTAGTCCCGATGGAATCCAGACAGATGGGCGTTTTCCGGCAACCTCTCAGGTTTCGCCATACCTTATCATTCAGATTGACCCTCTGGTATGGAGGGATCTTTACGTTCTCTTCTTTTGTCGCCTTCCTGTTGTTCTATCTCCTCATCACCGCTGTGATCCGCGAGCGGACAGACCAGGATCTGTCAGAACAGGTGGAAAAGTTCGCTAGACTCTTATCCACCGGCGGAATCGAGGCAATCAAGCGGGTGGCCATTGTCGAGGCGCAAGCCGCAGGGGAACGCAAGATCTTCTTCAGGCTATTGTCCCGCCGCGGCGAGGTCTTTCTCTCATCGAACATGTCCTATTGGCGAGATATTGGTGTTGAACGAAATGCTATTTCGCGCGTGCTGGCCCGGCCCGGCCTCTTGTTTGAGACAATCACGATACCGGGGCGGAAACAGAAAGTGAGAATCGTCTACGGTATGATCGGTCCCGGCGTCATACTGCAGCTTGGCCAGTCCATGGAGAATTACACGAGATTCATAGAGGCCTTTAAGAAAATCTTTGTCGCGACCATGGCCTTCCTGGTTCTTTTGGCGGTCCTGATCGGCTGGTTCATGGCCCGGCAGGCCCTGGCAGGACTAGGGGAGGTGACTCGCACGGCGCAGCGTATATCAGCCGGCGGTACTTTGCAGGAACGGGTCCCGGTGAAGCCCACGGGTGATGAAATCGATCGGTTGGCCATGATGTTTAATCAGATGTTGAACCGCATCGAGGCGCTGATGCGCGGCATCAAGGAGATGAGCGACAATATTGCCCATGATCTCAAGAGCCCTGTCACTCGTATCAGGGGGCTTGCAGAGATCACACTGACAACGGAGACGGCCCTTGATGAGTACAAGAACATGGCAGCGAACACGGTGGAGGAATGCGATCGTCTGTTGGATATGATCAACGTGATGCTCGTCATTTCAAGAGCTGAAGCCGGAGTCGAGAGACTTCACTACGAGGAGTTGGATATGGCGGAGGTCGTTCGAGACGCGTGTGCCCTGTTTCAGCCCCTCGCAGAGGACAGGGGCATCGCGATGACCTGCGAGGCGCCGCTGCGATGTCCTCTTCGTGGAGATGTCCGCATGATCCAGCGGATGGTTGCCAACCTTCTGGACAACGCCATAACGTATACTGAATCCGAGGGCAAGGTCCATGTGCAGCTGCGGAAAGATCAGACAGGGATGGTCACCCTAACGGTCAAAGATACGGGAATGGGGATTCCGGCAAAGGATCTGGAACACATCTTCGAGCGGTTCTATCGTGCTGATCCCAGCCGTTCTCAAACCGGCACGGGTCTGGGTCTTAGTCTTGTCAAGGCGGTTGTCACGGCTCACGGCGGTCATATCGAAGTTGACAGCGCGGTGGATAGGGGGAGTACCTTCACGGTCTCACTCCCCTACGCTTCCAATAAAGAACCCGATAACTGACTCGCAAGACTTAGAGGTGATTTGGGGTTGCCGTTTCAACCGCACGAAAATGTGCATGTCGAAGGGCATTTCGGTTGAGAACAAGAGAGTGCTGAAATGGAAAGATTTCTGACGAGGTTTGAACACTGTCCGGTCAACCCATGTCACTTGAATGAGAGATCCAGATTGAGCTCGGCAGCCAGGGCCGTCAGTTGCTCCTTGACTTCGGTGATCGGCTTTCCCACCGGAACTGCTGCTTGGAGGTTGAGATTGAACAGGTCGGCGCCGGAAAGAGGTGCCCTTTTGATCTCAGTATTCAAGGATTGGATATTGATGTCATGATCGCGCAGGATGTGAACGACCTTCTGCACAATTCCCGGGTGATCCATGGCCAAGACTTCTATTCTGAGTGGCAGGGCCGGTCGCACAGGTGTCGTGGCCGGATCTTCGGCCTCATGAAGTGTGGCCTTGAGCTCCAGTTTGTCCAAGGCCTCGAGGTCAGCACGGATGCTCTCTACGCGTTCCTGGGAGCAGGCAAAAAGGATCATGATAGAGAAGCAGCCGCCCATGACGGCCATGCGACTGTCTTCGATGTTTGCACCGCGCTCGAACAGAAATGACGAGATGTCGTCGACGATGCCGGGTCTGTCCTTTCCCACACTAAAGAGGATCATGTATGCCTTCATGGTATCTCCTATCTACAGCCGGGAGGCTGCCGGAAAGCCCCCGCCTTTCCCGACTCCGTCGGGATTCCCTTCATGTTTCGTCACTGCGGCATACCCGAAAGGTCCAAGACATCAGGCGTAGGTCCTGAGGCAAAAGGAAACAAGATTCTTACCTCTGTTTTGCTTTAGCCTCAAGCCTCCAACCGAAGGAGTCAGACGCCAGCGCCGCCGCTTGCCGCAGGGCGTCCAGGTTGATCGACCGGGAAACTTCATGAAGTTGGTATTCGAATTCGACATTTTGAGATTGTTCGGCGTCTGTCGCCCGGCCATGGGGGTCTCTTTTCAAAAACGAGGAATTGAGTGCGTTGT
>CAZAGT010000330.1:0-5675 GCA_964484515.1 uncultured Desulfobacteraceae bacterium
ATGGACATTTTCCATCAGCCTCAGAGAAATAGGTTTTTCGACAGCTTCGCTAGATGAAAGGAATCAGGCTGATAGGCACTGTACCTTCGCCCTGGTTCTTTCTTAAACCCCACCCTTGGATGGCAAGGCCGAAAATATGACATACCAATCTCTGATCACAAAATTGACCACAACTGTGATCTCCGTAAGCTGTTTCTGCTAGACATGATTATGAAAAGGTATGACTTCGGTTTATGGAAGGTGAGAAATTCAGGAACGACTCCCCTTCACACCTTGGCCTAATCTGGTTCAGGATAGGTTATCTGTAAATCGTTTCGGAACCAACGTTGTTGTCCCCCAGCACACGCCGACTTCAAAGCAGCGGGCTCGCAAGCCGTGCCAGGTTTTCGACAAAGCGCTCCCTGCGTGGCCGCTGCCGCCATGTTTGCAGATCCAAAGGTATTGAGTCTTCGATGTATATATCCTGCAGTGCCAACAGCCGTTGTGAGAAATCCGGGTCATACACGCCAAGGGTCAACTCGAAATCAAGCCAGAAACTGCGGATATCGAGATTGACCGAGCCGAACAGTGCGACTTGCCGGTCAACCACAACGCTCTTCGTGTGCAGCAGTCCGCCTTTGAATAGGAAAATCCGGATTCCGGCGGCCAGCATATCATCGAAGTAGGAACGACACGTGTAGTGCACAAGCCCTGAATCGTTTCGTTCCGGCACGATGACCGTGACCTTGATATCGCGCTCGGCAGCCGTCAACAGGGCCGTGCTGACAGCTTCGTCGGGCACGAAATAGGGCGTGGTGATACCGATTTCCCGTCGGGCGGAATACATGGACAGCAGCAGCAGTTGATAAATACTGTTGCCGGTCCTGCCCGGACCCGATGGAATCACCTGCACGTCCGTCTCGCCTGGCTGCAACGCGTCAAAGGGATCTCCGCCTTCGGCCAAGGCGTCCAGATCACGGCCGGTCTCCACTTCCCAGTCCCACCTGAAAATAGCGTTCAGCGCCAGGGCGCCCGGACCCTCAAGGCGAGCCATCGCGTCGACCCACTCTCCCACGCCGGCATCCTGCTTGAAAAAGCGAGGATCCACCAGGTTGAAACTGCCGGTATAGCCGACCGTATCATCGATAACGACGATCTTGCGGTGCAACCGCAAATCCGGCCGTATCTTGAACACACTGATCGAGCTCACCGGCAGGGCAAAGGCTACTTCGACGCTGCCCGCCTTTAACTGCTCGAGCAGGCGGCTTTTTAAGAAGCGAGCACTTCCGATGGCATCCAGCAGCACGCGGCATGTTACGCCGCGGTCTGACGCTCGCAGGAGCGCCGCACCCACCTCGTCCGCCATACCGCCTTCAGTCCAGATATAAAACTCCAGGTGGCAGTATCTTTTTGCACGGTCGATGTCGCTGATCATCTCGCGGAGAATCGATTCGGCCGCATCGAGCAGTTGGACCTGATTGCGGGACAATGCCGGTATATTGACGGCAGTTTCCGCCAGGCGGCTTAAGGACCTGGCTTCCGGACTCAACCGTTTAGGGTCGGAACGAATTTCCAGCGGTAAATCCTGCAGCCAACTGTCGTAGCGATCCCTAATGGCCTGGGTACGTGCCATAAATTTTCGCCCCAGACGCTTCTCACCCAACACCAGGTAAGCAACGGCACCCACCAAGGGCAAAAAGAACACCAAGAGCAACCAGGCCAGAGAAGTCGCCACTGGCAACCGCACCTTGATGACACGGAAGGACACGCCGATGATGATCAGCACATGCAACAGTGTCATAAGAGTGAACGCGGAATAAAAATGCATCGTTTCCTCTATAAATGCGCCGGACCTGAGCGCACCTTAAATGGCATTGCTTTTACAAGCCACGGTTTCATGCCCACTGAGGCAGGGCAAACGTCAATTCTTTGGCCAAGCTAAACATGATCCCCACGACGTTGATACGTGTTCTGCAACTGAACCTACTTCAAAGACTCACCTTTGAAGAACTATTTAACCTGAAACCCGACAGGCAGAAAAATAATGGCAATATCCGACAGTTAACCTTGGTCTTCTGTTAACCGGATGTAATGATGGAAATACCAATGGATACTGAACACGCGGTTATCGACATCGCCTTTCAGGTAACAGATTGAGTCTGCTTGCGGTGGCGACTGCCTGGCGGCGGCTGTGGACGTCCAGTTTGGAGTGGATTCTGGAGACGTGCATCTTAACGGTTTCGGGAGAAACGAAAAGCCGTTGGGCGATCTCCTTGTTGGTCAGGCGCTTTTCGAGCAAGTCTAACACATCGAGCTTGCGCTTGCTCAACCCGCTTGCAAGAAACTGATCGGCGGACTGCTCGGGGCGGGTGCGATGGACCACGGAGGGTCTGTTGACAGTTTCGGTGGGTGTTTCTTCTCCAAATGCATTCCCCATGGATCTCGCATACGATTCTCAGGTCGCTTTGCCAATAGATCGCTCAGCACTTCGCCCATGAGCGGGCCCAGGTCCATAAAGGTCAGCCCAAACCCGCGCGGTTCGGCCATTCGGAGCGACTCCTCAAGAGTTCAAAATCCATCAGGTAGTCTGGCTGTGCCTTTAAGGGCCATGGCATTGACCGCCCACGCGCTTATGATCTGCGGGACATCGGCCAGATTTTTGAGGGGCACCCTATCATCGATGAAGTGATCAACTTGACGCCGAAGGTCATCGATCATAGAAGTCGCCGCGTCATCTGCAGTGAGTCCGTGCCGCGTGTGAGAAGATCGTTTCTATCTTTGAACCTGGTACGGACATCATCGTAAAAGGATAAAAGCGCTGGAAGCTTTCTTCGCCATCACGTTACTCGACGACGATGATGGAGATGGGCCTATGTCTCGAAAAATTGCCGTTTTCAGAGGTGCCTTCGATGATGTAGCGGAAATCGTAAACGCCCGGACTCCGGAACTTGATTAAGGTCTCAAATCCAATTCGATCGTCTCTTTTCAAATTACCCGACCACGAGTCTTCGCCCCCCACCCAGTCGGCCCCTTCCGGGGTCTCCAGACGAACTCTCACGTCATAAAGTCGCTCGTCCGTATAGTTGACCATGTCCATTCTCAATCTAGCCACGCTGTCAACAGCCGTCTTGGATGGAAAGTCGAAGGAGAACTTGAACCGGAGACCGGATTGCCAATCCGCTTTCTGGTTTCCGCCCCTGTTGAGCTGTCGCTGCGCATGGACCAAGATGGGCGGGAGGGGTAACAGAAGGACGCCAACCGCTCCCAGGTTGAGTAGTTTCCCGAGGAAATTTCGGCGTGAAATCGTCCTGAAGATATCCATCTAGTGTCTCCCTTCGAGATTGATTCGTCTCCTCTCCTCGCATACCCAACACACTCAACCCCGCCCCCCTGGACCTATTTCGGCCAGGGGTCGTCCCAGTCGTTCCGGAGCCCCCACATGGGCTCATTTTCCTCCTTCCTTGTCGCGCTCTCCGGGCGCTTAACAGAAAGCCGCTGGCGGACCAGCCGCTGGAATTGCTGATAGGTCTCCTCATTGCCGACGTACATGCATTTGCATCCCGCCGCATCGGCATAGGTGTAGCGAACCCGGCCGTGACGCTCGTGACGCACGAGTTTCAACTGTTCCAATGATTTTATATTGTCAAGCTCTTCGGGGGTATCGGCATGCTGCAACAGGAACCCGGAATCGGCGAGCAAGGCTTTCATCTCGATGGTCTGCTGCTTCGGCGCCGTCTCGCATCCCGCGACCAGCACCGCCACGCCGATGATCATGAGTGACCCCCACAACGGCCCTCTGTTCGGTCTTGACATCATTCTCATCTCCCTCGCTTAGGATCATATTCCGGCGACCCGATTTCTAGTCTTACACGAGGACCACCCCGTTGTCTATGGATAATCTCCCACATCAACCGCAGTCCTTCATTCCGGTTCGATCGACCTTTTGTTTTTCGAAGCGGAGGACGTTCGTGATGCTGGATGACGGTACTATCTTGTTCGTGTTTTCACCCTTCTTGCCCGCCATAGTCCCCTCAAAAGGGACTCAGGCGGGTCGTGCTTTCCTGATTGCCTCTTCTGTCATACCTCAGCCGGCCTTAACTCTGGCAACCTAACCTAAATCTAGACGTCCGCTAACCAATTCCTAACCGAACCCGACCAAAAGTGCCCACTGAAAATACGAGGCTCGGGAGGAGGTGATGGCTGTAATCGAGCCAAAAACAGGGTTAGGTAACCACACAAGCTTTTAAGGAGGAATAAAAGGATGATAGATCTGTCAATGCAGAAGAAAAGCCTTTACCTAAGGCCATTTTTGAGGATGCTGTCCTTCGCCGCCCTGGCGTCCTTGATTCTGATCTTCATAAGCACCCCCTTCGCGGCGGCGGAGAAGAGCGTCTCCGAGGAGATCCTGGATATCCTCAAGGACAAGGGCGACATCTCGACTCAGCAATATGAGGATCTGCAAACGAGGGCCGCGGAAGAGAAGAAGGCGGCCGAGAAGGCCAGCGGCTGGAACTTCCACTGGGACAACGGCTTCAAGCTGGACAGCAAGGACAAGAAGTTCAAGCTCAAATTCGGCGGCCGGATCCAGGCCGACGGCGCCTACATCGGGGCCGATCAGGAGATCGATGACGCCTTCCTGACCGCGGGCGATCCCCAGGAGACCGGCTGGGGGACCGAGTTCCGTCGCGCGCGGCTCTTCTTCTCCGGCACCGTCTACGAGGACATCTTTTTCAAGGCCCAGTACGATTTCGCCGGGGGTGAGGCGGCCTTCAAAGACGCTTACGTGGGCGTGCAAAACATCCCCTATATCGGGCAAACCTGGATCGGTCATTACAAAGAGCCTGCTTCGCTCGAGGAGCTGACAAGCAGCAAGTATATCACCTTCATGGAGCGCGCCCTGCCGAACGTCTTCGCGCCGAGCCGCAATATGGGCGTCGAGTTCTTCAACAACGCCTTCGATGAGCATCTCTATTGGGCGATCGGAGGCTTTCAACAGGCGGATGATTTCGGAGATTCTTTTAACGATTTCTCGGACTGGAACCTGACCCTGCGGGTGGCGGGCCGTCCCTGGCTGCAGGCAAAGGACAAGTTCGTGCATGTGGGGCTCTCCTACAGCCACGGATTCCGCAACGAAGACGAAGCCGGAGCCAGAGTCCGATACCGGCAGCGGCCTGAGGCCCATCTCTCACCAAATCGCCTTGTCGATACCGGCAACATCCTTACGGATGATGTAGATCTCATTAACCCCGAGGTCGCCCTGGTGTACGGCCCCTTTTCCTTCCAGGGCGAATACTTCTACAACAAGTTGAATTCAAGCGTGGAGAACGATCCGACCTTTACCGGCTGGTACGCATACGTGAGCTATTTTGTCACCAAGGGTGATCATCGCGGCTATAAGGGCTGGTCCTTTGACCGGGTCAAACCGCAAAAGAACTTTTCGATCAAGGGTGGCGGTATCGGTGCCGTCGAGCTGGCCCTGCGCTATTCGACGCTCGATCTGAATGACGAGGCGATCCGGGGCGGCAAAGAGAACGATTGGACGTTGGGCGTCAACTGGTATCTGACGCCCAACACCCGTCTCGCGTTCAACTATGTCCGGGCAAACATCGAGGACCGCGATTCAGGAGGCGTGGTCATTCCTGACGGTGATGTAAATGTCTACCAAACCCGCATCTATATTGACTTCTAGTGTGTTT
>CAZAGT010000331.1:0-5673 GCA_964484515.1 uncultured Desulfobacteraceae bacterium
CCCAAACTGAGCAGGAGGGCTCGGTCGCGAATCTCCTTGAGGGGGGTGAAATGAACCTTTGAACGCCCGTCCGAACTCTCCGCCCTTTGTCTCTCGGTTTGTTTTCCCGTAACCGTTACGCCCTTTCAAAGACTTGAAGTCCCATCTCTCCTCCCTTGGACCATGAGCTTCCTGCCAAGGGGCTCAACGCCCACAGGGCTGTCCTGTAGTGCGTCTCCTCCGTCAGACTTCGAGAACCTGGTTAAGTATACCATATTAAAGGTTATTTTGCCAATCCCCGTCGTCCTCAGAACAAATCGGCGCTCTGCGGTGCGAAGATCACTCGAGATTAACATCGCAACGGAGACAGCGGGCACACTCCTTTTTGGCTGTCTCTTCGTCAAAACCCAATTCCACTTCCATGAAATCCCTTATCCGTTTTTCCGGCGACAGCTTGGGCATTTCAGCCTGGGGCTGCTTGATAACCTCTTCAGGAACCTTCATCGTGACCTGGATCTTGTCCCAGACCTCCACACTGGGTTTATCGCCCCTCTTCTTCGACAGGTATGCGTCGATCTCCCTGGCCGCCCTCTTGCCCTGAGCCAAAGCGTCGACGACCCTTGCCGGGCCCGTTACCGCGTCGCCACCGGCAAAGACGCCCTCCAAATTCGTGTTCAGTTTGAGTCGATCCACGCTTACCGTTCCCCATTTCGTGTCGAGCGAAACAGCGAAGCTGAGATCCGGACGTTGTCCGATGGCAGAGAAAATGGTGTCGTATTCATCGGAAAAGGTCGAACCCTCCTTCGGTACCGGTCGGCGCCGTCCGCTTCGATCAAAATCCTTTAACTCGCATTCGTCCAATTGAAACAACAGCCGCCCGTTGTTTTTGCTAATCGACTTGGGTGCAACCAAGAGCTTGAGATCGATCCCTTCCTCAATAGCGTCCTCAATCTCTTCTTCGTAGGCGGGCATATCCTTTCTCTCCCGCCGGTAAAGAACCGTCACCTCCGCACCGACTCGTCTGCAGGTCCTGGCCACGTCAATCGCTACGTTGCCACCGCCGATCACGGCGACCTTTTTCCCTACGTCCGGTGTTTGCCCAAGTTCCACCTCCCGTAGAAACTCGGCTCCACCGAGAACACCTTCCAGGTCCTCACCGGGAATACGGAGGGACAGGCTCGGGTGAGCGCCGACGCCGATGAAAACGGCATCATAGTCTCGACCGAGCTCCTCCAGTTGGACATCTTTCCCCACCCGCATACCGGTCCTGGCCTCGACGCCCACTTGAAGAATAAAATCGATTTCCTGATCAAGGATCTCGCGCGGCAGACGATAGGTGGGAATACCGTAACGCAGCATGCCACCCAGCTCCGGGAGTTCCTCGAAGATGGTGGGTTGATATCCTAACAGGGCCAGCTGGTAGGCCGCGGCGAGTCCAGCCGGGCCCCCACCCACGATCGCAACCTTCTGATGCTTGGGTTGCCCCTTCTTGAGGTTGATTCGGATGCCCTTTGTCCTGGCCATGTCCGCCGCGAAACGTTTGATCTTGGGAATGGCGAGCGCCTCATCCGTTTGCCCGCGTAAGCAGACCTCCGTACAGGGTGCCGGGCAGACCCGGCCACAGACGCCTGGCATCGGATTTGTTTGGTAAATTAGAGATATGGCTTCCTCATAACGGCCTTCACCTACCAGAGAGAGGTATCCCGGAACGTCCTGCCCAAGGGGACAGGCGTTGATGCACTTGGCCCGGACCAGGTCGGCGCACACACCGGCTTCACACCGTTTCTCCAGGATGTGGTCCTCATATTCCTGGCGAAAGTACTGCAATGTGGAAAGGACGGGATTCGGGGCGGTCTGACCGAGGCCACAGAGGGCGGAATCCTTGATGAAATAGGCCAACTCCTCCATTTCATCGAGATCCTTGATGGTCGCCTTGCCTCGCGTGATCCTTTCGAGGATCTCGAGCATTCGTCGCGTACCTTCACGGCAGGGCGTGCACTTTCCGCACGATTCCTCCTGACAGAAATCGATAAAAAACCGGGCCATATCGACCATACAGGTGTCTTCATCCATGACGATCATACCGCCTGAGCCCATGATGGCCCCCACCTTGATAATGGCCTCGTAATCGGTGGGCGTATCAAGCAGGTGCCCCGGAATACAACCGCCGGAAGGGCCTCCCAGTTGCACCGCCTTGAATCGCTTGTTGCCCGGGATGCCGCCGCCGATCTCATAAATGATGGTCTTCAAGGTGGTGCCCATCGGCACCTCGACCAGACCGATGTTGTTGACGGCCCCCGTCAGGGCAAAGACCTTCGTGCCTTTACTCCCTTCGGTACCGATGCTGGAATACCATTCACCTCCTTTCTGAATGATCTGAGGGACATTGGCATAGCTCTCCACGTTGTTTAGAATGCTCGGTTTTTTCCACAACCCCTCTTTTGCCGGAAAGGGCGGGCGTGGGCGCGGCATCCCCCGTTTGCCCTCGATGGAGTTCATGAGGGCCGTCTCCTCGCCGCACACGAAGGCGCCCGCGCCCTGATAGATCTCCAGGTCAAAGTCAAGTCCGCTCCCGAGGATGTCTTTACCCAGGAGACCATACTCACGGGCCTGGGAGATGGCGATGTTGAGGCGCCTTATGGCCAGGGGATACTCTGCTCGACAGTAGATATACCCCTGACGCGCGCCCACCGCCTTCCCGGCGATAATCATGCCCTCCAAGACGGCGTGGGGATCGGCCTCCAGTACGCTCCGATCCATGAAGGCGCCCGGATCACCCTCGTCGGCGTTACAGAGGACATACTTGGTATCTCCCGGCGATTTCTGCGCAAACTCCCATTTCAGACCCGTGGGAAACCCACCGCCACCTCTTCCGCGAAGACCTGAGAGTTTCATCTCGGCGACGATGTCCTCGGGCGTCATTTCGGTCAGGGCCTTGGCCGCGCCCATATAGCCGTCATGGGCGATATATTCATCGATATTTTCGGGATCAAGGATCCCGCGGTTGCGCAGCACGATCAACTGCTGCTTGGCAAAAAAGGGGATATCCTCCAATCGTCTAATCGTATCGGCTGAGGCCGGCTCCGTGTAGAAGAGACGCTCGACCGGGCGGCCCTTGAGCAGATGTTCCTCCACTAATTCCGGCACGTCCTCGAGGCGCAGTTTCTGATAAAAAATACCCTCGGGCTGAACCACCATAACCGGACCCATAGCGCAGAATCCGTTGCAGCCCGTTTCTATCACCTGCACCTCGTGCTGAAGGTCCTGGGCCGCAATCTCTTTAATCAGCGCCTCCTTGAGGCTCTCGCCCCCCGATGCCTTACACGCGGTACCTCCACAAACAAGCAAATGCGTTCGATATACTGCTGCCATTCTCTGCCTCCAAACGAGTTGAGCACTACCTTCTTGAAAGGGCTAGCTTAATGATGCCCCTCGGAGGGGCCCCTGATCGTCTCCTGCGATTCACCCCAAGCCGCAAAGAGTCGATTTTTGTCTTCTTCTTTTCGCTGAGAGCCGTTCCTCTTACCGTGCTACCAGCTTATCAGCACCCAAGATTCCAATTCTGATCATAGCTTGACTTGGCAAAGCGAGACCGCAGACTAGGTCCGGGCCAAGGCAAAATCCGTTTGAACCTCCCCTTCGAGGACATGCCGCTTGAATACTTGCCGCATCTTCTTGGCGTCCATATGCTGGTAGAGGATCGGCTCCTTGTCCTGCAACTCCACCGTGACATTGGGCTCACTGCTACACATCCCCATACAGCCTGATGTCACGACCCGGATGTCCTGACGCTCGCTCTGCGCCATTTCTTCCAGCAAGGCGTCCATGACTTCGCGAGCGCCGGCTGCGATGCCGCACGTCCCCATGTGAACGGTAATCTTCGTGGTCATAGCACCGTCTCGTAAGGCGGTCTCTCGTTGGACCTTCTCTTTGATCTTTTTAAGGTCCTGAATCGTTAGTTTTGCCATGCTCCATCCTCCCATTGTCAGTGCCCGCTCAGCGGCAGGCGACCCTACCGAATCCGCTCAACACCCCCGGAATCCAATGCTCAGGAGTAAGACTGCTCGTATGACTTCAGGTTTTTGAAACCGCTGAACGCTTAGTCAGCGCCGCCTCTTGCCGCGGGGCGGCCAGGTTGATCGACCGGGAAACTTCATGAAGTTAGTACTCGAATTTGACATTTTCAGATTCTTCGCCGTCTGTTCGAGCTAAGGTATCAAAGACCTCATTTCATGGAGTTTCATACGAGGCTGTTCATACCTCACTGTGTTTCAAGAAACAAAACTGTTACGACTGCTCAATTCCTTCAAGGAATTCATCTATCATCTTGCCAATATGCCCTAGGACGTCGGTATGGTTGATCGGGATATCCCCCAACTCGCGCCTGACATCCCTCGTATCCAGCACAAATGTGTCTCTATCTACCGCATGGGTATACACAAAATCAACCTCCGGATGACTCATGATGAGGCCCTTGAGCGTACCCGCCATGTCGCCCAGAGGGGCGAGGTCGATGTGATTCAGACGAAAGGTCGCCAGGACCTCGGTTCCCTTCCCCGGTTCCGAGTCAATCCTGAATTCCCCCTCACACCTCTTAGCGGCCTGCTCCAGGAGCGGGAACCCAAGTCCGACCCGACGGGTCTTCCTGGTCGTGAAAAAGGGGTCTAAGACCTGCTTGCGCGTCTCCGTCGGCATCCCACGTCCATCATCCGCAATCTTGATCCGCAGCCAATGTCTATGGCGGTCCTCCTCGATGGTAATACGAACCAGACGGGCCCCTGCGTCCAGGCTGTTTTCGACGATGTCAAGGATGTGGAGCGACAACTCTCGCAACTATGTTCCGACTCCTCTTCCGGCCTCCTGCAGAAGCGCCAGACGAATCTCGCCAAAACTCGGACATCCGATGATGAAAGAGGTATGGACTCGGCCGATGTCCTTCAGAAAATGCGCATCCGAAGACATCAATACCGGCAGGCCTTCCCCGGCAAGAATCGCGCCCGGCTCGGGTCTGCGGGCAAACTCAAGTGCATCTAGTTTCAGCTCGGACGGGAGGAAACCGAGTTGGCTCGAGATGCTGAAACTCGGTCTATCCACGTGGGCCGCAAAGCCGAGGCCGCCTAGTCTTTGCACTTCTTGAACGATTTCATTCAAGCTCAAATCAACGGCCCCGATGAGCCGCCGGTCACTAAACCCCTCCACCTCATCGAATTCATTTACAATCACCTGGTCGCCGAAAAGCTCGGGGCGATTCGTCCCCTTAAGATGGCTATGAATAAGGTCTTGCAGGCGATAGGCCTCTTCGGGCCTTTCGAATATGGCCAGGAAGTGAACCTCTTCCCTGGAATTGATCTCCATCCCCGGCAGGACCAAGAGGTCCTTTCCACTGGCGGCTCGCATCGTGGCTTCCACGTTTTCAGCGGAATTGTGGTCGCATACGGCAATGATATCGATGCCCGCGGCGATGCTCTTTGCCACGATGGCTCGCGGTGTCATATCCAAATCCGCACAGGGTGATAGGCAAGTATGGATATGGAGATCGGCCCGATAAGCCTTCATCGTAACACGTGAGGTTCCATGAACCACATCACGTCCGGTCATGGGGGTCTTTTTTCAAAAACGAGTTACCTGCTCGAACGCCAAAGAAGCTGCCAAGCCGTTCGGCCCCGAGCTCACGGCCGAGGGGCAAGGCGGCCG
>CAZAGT010000332.1:0-5670 GCA_964484515.1 uncultured Desulfobacteraceae bacterium
AAGGACCTACGGTAGGCGCTACCGCGGAGCGGCAGCGAAGCGGTTGAGTTCTACAGGGGATATAGCCAAATCTTAGACCGCTTAACTCCCCTTTGCTTTTCAATTTGAACAGCAAAGAAACGAACAGCAGCGATTTGGCTGTTTACGGTTGTTTAAGGCGCTCGTCCCTCGACATAAAACAGCGTGCAATACGCATACACATCAGGACTGTTATAGTGTTCTAGAAATCGTTCCGTAACTTGCTGTGCCCGCTCCATTGATCCGAAAACCTTAGCGCTGAATCCGATCACCTTCTCCCACTGCACTTGCCAGTTCCAGCGTTTTTCCGAATCCCCGCCAAAGCCTCCAAATGCCCGGTCAGGGATATAGTCCACCTTCAGGTCCTTTAAGCCTGCTTCAAGTAACAATGAAGGAAGCTTCCTACCCATGAAATTGTCGAAGCCCAAATTCTTGGCGGCGGTCTCGAACCAGAGGTCGATGTCTCGTTGTAGCCCAATATCGACAGGGTACGTATAGGCACAGAACCCATCAAAATTGCAGCAGACTATGCGACCACCAGGTCGTACGACACGCTTAAACTCGGCGAGTGTCTCTCTTCTCTGCGGTACCCATTGCAGTAGGTGCTTGGACCAGACCACATCAAAAGTGGCATCCCCGAACGGCAGATCAAGCACGTCGCCCACTTCGAAATGGATATTGGTCAAACCCTTTTGAGCAGCTTTTCGCCGCGCGAAGTCAATATACTGAGGGTCTCGGTCTATACCCATAGCCACTCCCTGAGGCACGGCCCCAGCGATCGTTCGGGTAATTATGCCGGAACCACATCCAGCATCAAGAACATGGTCGCTGGATGAGAGGGCTAAGTACCGTAAATCATCGCTACCGCCATAGATGCGAGCTTGTCGTTCCAGCCTTAGTGGCTCCTCATCGCTCTCAAGTAAATAGCGCTTGCTGTAAGGTTGCTCGGACATGGATACCTCTGGTAAATGGATCGGAATCAGGCGCAAGCACAGCTTGCTTAACGGGAGATTTGTCTATTATATTCAAGTACGCCAATGATGTATTATCTGCATCGCTGTCAAACGAGAAGACTGATGAAAATAAGTCGCTTTGATGAGTTTGTTTCTGGCACGAGCCGCAAAACCTAAGAGAAAAAGATCAAGAGGGAATCATTTGTTGGTCTGTGGGGGACCGGCCGGCGCGTTCTAAACACCTAAGATCAATCAGCCGTATCTTGATCAAGGACAGCCTCAGCTTTCTCCTCCTCAAGGAGTTCTAGGATCTCATATGCCTCGATCGGGTGACTGACGTTGCGCAATGTGAGGGCTCCACGGGGCTGCGCTTTCACACGATCCTGGGCCACAACATATGTTTGATAGCCACAGAGAATCCCTCCCGCAGGAGCCTCGGCCTGCAAGCGAGCTGCCACGTTTATTGGAGTTCCAAGCGCGGCATAGTTCTTAAACAATTCACTTCCGAAGACCCCCACGGTACAATAGCCTGTATTAAGGCCGATCCGCAGCGCGAGATCCCCTGAAAGTCCGCGGCGGCGCCAGAGGACAGAAAGCCTCTCGACCCGCATCTGCATCTCAAAAGCGGCCTCGAGGGCGGCCAAGACTTGAACACGCACCTCTGTCTTCTTGGGAGCACCAAAGGTGACTGCAATCGCATCGCCGATGAACTTTTCGATGGTGCCCCCGTGTGCCACAGCCGCCGCCGTCATCTCGGAGACGTAATCGTTAATGAGCGGTGCAATCTCTTCTGGTTCGAGACGGTCGGTCAGCGTGGTGAAGCCGACCAAGTCGGCGAACAAGGCCGTGACTTTGCAGCGCTCGAAAGTGTCTTCAGGTCCTATCCTGCCATTCAGGACACTTTCAACAATGGCCTCAGGCAAAAAGCGCTTGAGCTCGCCGCTGCGCATAAGCTCGGCCATCTGCTCGTCTATCTTGGCCTCAAGTTGACGGTTGAGTTTCGCCAACTCCTTCTCCTGCTCGCGGGCGCGTAGCAAGTTTCTGAGGCGAGCGAAAAGCTCGTCCTCATCGAAAGGTTTGGAGAGATAGTCATCAGCACCGGCATCAAGGGTTTCGACCCTCGACTCCGTCCCCGAAAGTGCGGTCACGAAAATCACGGGGATCGAACGTAGCTCAGGGTCTTTTCGGAGGGCCCGGAGGAGTCCGCGACCGCTCATGTGTGGCATCATTTGGTCGGTGAGAATCAGATCCGGGGTATATTTCCTCGCCTTTTCGAGCCCATCGTGTCCGTCTATGGCGAGGAAGACGTTGTACTGCGCAACAAGGAGGTTGCGCACGTGCTTTCTGAGGTCCGCGTTGTCTTCGACATATAGCACCGTCGGTTTGGCAGAATCGAATGTGGCTTCAGTCTCTTGGTTAATCTGCTCAGCACCCTCGTCGCGAGTTCCCCCTTCGTCAACGATGATCACCCTTTTAGCGCCGCCTGCTTTTGCCACGTCCTCCTTAGCGAACTCTACCACCGATGCAGGGCCAAGATGATCTTTCCCCAACGGAATGAGCACCTCAAAGGAGCTTCCCTCGCCGTATTCGCTGTGGACTTGCACACCGCCGCCGTGCAATGACGCAATCTCTTTGACCAAAGCCAGGCCGATTCCGGTTCCGGCGTACCCCCGTGCTTCGCTGCCGTCAGCCTGCCTGAAGCGGTCAAAGACGTGAGGCAACTGATCCTGTTTAATCCCGATACCGGTGTCCCTTATGGTCATAAAAAAGCCATCATTGCGAATTTCGGTGATTGTCTCAACATGACCTTTGTTCGTGAACTTGATGGCATTAGACAGGAGGTTAAACAGGAGTTTGTCGAACATTTCCAGATCTACAAACAGATCTGTCCCGCGGACGCGGGGATCAAGCGAAGTCTTTAACTGCAGTCCGCGTTCTTCTGCGAACGAACGGAACTCCTCCAGCCGCTCCCTGACGAATTGGTTCATGTCAAGAACGGGGGCGGCTTTCAAGCGCATGCTCCCCGCCTCAAGTTTTGTTAAATCGAGTATTTGGTTGACAAGCCGCAACAAACGCTCCTGGTTTCGCTCCATGATGAGGAGCTGATCACGAACAGCATCCGGAAGCATTCCGTAATGGCCTTTTAAGATTTGCTCCAGTGGGCCGACCGTGAGAGTGATCGGGGTGCGGAATTCGTGTGAGATATTCGCGAAGAATTCCGTCTTGAGGCGATCCATTTCCTCCAGAACGGCCACCCGCATCCGGCGGACCAAGGCGGTAATCAAGCTGCCAATAGACCGAAAGGTATCAACATCTCCCTGATCTAAGGGCGGATAAAGGGGCTTGGCTTCCTTGAGTCTACCTGAAAGGAGGAGGCCGAGGGGTGCATCCTCTCCCTTTACAGGCAAACATAGGAAGTAAGGCAGATCGAATGCGCTTTGAATCTTTTCAACAAGGGGGGTCTTTTCGGATGCTTTGTTCACCAAAAGAAGTCCGTTACCTTTGGCGAAATCGGAGGGAAATTCGATCGCCATGGATGTTAGGTTCGCCGCAGCATCCCCATGAAAGCCGACCCACTGCCTGGGTCGATAGTAGTTTTCCCTATCGGTCGCTGAGAGGACAAGTGTTTTGTCCATCCCTAGGTTGGCGTTGATCGATTGGATCGTGATTTCAAAAATCGAAGAGGCTTCTTGGCGGGTACTTATAGCCTCCTGTAACTCAGACAGCAACGCAAAGCCTTGTCTCTTCTGTCTGAGCTCGTGCCGCAGGCCGGAAATCGTGAGGTCTAATTTGAGAATGTCTCCTGAGAGCTTATCCAGTTGGCGTTTGTAGTAGTTGAGCTCCCTGTGAAGGGACTCAAGATCGGTTGTTTCATCCGACATCGACGCACCCTTGTCAAGATACGCTCAGAAGCTTTAGCCCATTGTGGCTGATACGGTCTTGGTGACCGATCAAATCACTCGCTGAGCACGCAGAGCACTCCTGTCCAGTCAAGAGCCTGCATGTCCGCTCCAACCTTCGCAATTTCGACGCCCGAATACATTCCAAGAAGAGGCATCTTGGACCCGATGATCTTTTGGACTTCCTCAGCCTCTTCGCCGTCCGTGCCGCAGTATGCGCTGGCTCGTCCCCCACAATCAATATAAAGGGCAAAAAACGGTTCCCGATTCTCGATCCGATGAAGGACCTCCTCGCTACGTTTTCGGATATAGCTGAAATCGAAACTACGCTGCATCAGCTGGACCTCGCTTCCTTCCTTCAGGTCGGGCTCAAACATGATCAAACCGCCGCGGTTCTTGTCAACGCCCATAACCAAACGGTTAGCATATTCTTCTTCATTGAACTCGCCGAATTTGTCGCCCTTGTTGACACCCAGTGTCACGAAGAAGGGATAATCCTCCCAGCTCTTATAAGAATCGGGACCAAGGAAGTCGGCAATTGCCTCCACTGCAGCCTTGCCGTCAATTTCAAGGACAACATTCCCTTCCGCCTTTGTGATCTTGTGGTATCCTCCTGAAGGTTTACAGCCATGAATAATAACCGTATCCATTCGCACTCCCCCCGATAGCACGAGCGCCATCGCGGCATGTTGTTCAATACGATCGTCAAACCACTGATATGTAGGCAGGCCTTGGAAATCACCGACCATCCCGACGCCAGCCGCTGGGGGCCAACTCTCCAAAGATTCCTCCATACCTTCGATCAGGGGTGTTGCCAAATTCAAGTTGATTGCCATCCCCTCCAACGGTCTCTCTTTGATTCCATCATACATAAGAAGAATGTTGGGACTACCTTCAAAGTCTCTACTTTTTATCTGCTCGCCAAGCTTAACGCCCACGTTATATTCGTTGTCAGGGAGGCCCTTCTCGATGAACATGTCAATCTTCATTGAGTCTGACCCCATTACGGCCACTCCGACCTGGTAGCCCTCGTATCCTAACCGGTCTTTAGTGATAGCGCCAATGGCGTAGCCGCCGATCAGCCTTGATGCCGGTCCAATCCTAGAGCGCACACCGTCGCGCAAGTCGCTTGGATCGTGTTTCGAGGTCGAGTACATGACCGCCAAATCACACGTGTCCAGCCCCGCCTCCGCAATCGCAGCACTGACTGCTTCGACCCCGGCATCGTATGATTTTGGGTTCTCACTATATCCAACACCTGCTTTCGTCGCCATATTTCAACCCTCCATCATTGTAACTGTTTGAATCTGTCAAGACTGCTGGACCATTCCCCATGTCAGTGACATATTGGTAGGGGATCTCATTCTGCGCAAGTAGCGATAGTTCAGCTCTGTCTGGCATGGAATTAAACTCCTAATGGGACTTGCAGCCTCCCATTAGGAGCGGGATGGGACGTATTTGAGGGGTTGCTCCATTTAGACAACATTCATTAATAATATCAAATAGATATTGGATCTCGGCCACCTTGAATCATAATAAAAGACAGGGGTTCGGTCAACCGATGTTTTATACCGCCAGCAGGGGATGCCAAGGCGCTGGCTTTTTTCTAGAACTTCTATAGGCATGTGTCCAGTCAAGGACTCTGGCGGTCTATGTGGAGCCTCCCCGGTTGGTAGCCAAGTGCAAGATGCAGGGGATATTGCCAACTGTTGGATGTCAAACTGACGTTTTCTTTAGTATATGAAGAACTCAACCGCTTCGCTGCCGCTCCGCGGTAGCGCCTACCGTAGGTCCTTTCA
>CAZAGT010000333.1:0-5661 GCA_964484515.1 uncultured Desulfobacteraceae bacterium
GATGGGGGGTTTCCCGACTGTCTCCTACAGCCAAGTCTTAGAGACCGAGCGATATGAGAGACTTGGCACACTCTTACTCGGCAAGCTTAGGGAGGGCCGGCTCCTGCTCGGCCTGCTGATAGAAGCCCGACTCTTGCTCCGATAGCTCAAGGACGCCCGCGACGTGGAGCGATAGCTTAAGCTCGGGTTATCGTATTTTGGTAAGACATAGGAAGACCTCATGACCCGAGCTTGGGCATCGTGACCGCCCCCGGCCGCACCGCTGAATGCCATGAGTAAGAAAACCCCCAGCGCCATGAGAGTAGATCTTTCCAAAATTATCTTCATTTTCATCATCCGTCCCCCTGATTCCTTTGCGCTTTTCCAAGTGAGAAATACATGCGATCCGAAGTGGTCCCGCCTTCATCCTTGTGCTTTACGCAATTAAAATCAAATTAACGCTCAAAGCTGAGAAATCAACAGGCGACCCACTGCCCTAAGGCGCAATCCGGGATGCAGATTGTGCGTTGGCGTGACCAAACGGGCAGCAGAATATCATGCAAGCGCCAGGAGACGAACGCGATCCGGCATGCCCTCTGAAACCGTATTAGGAGGCAAATACACGGACTTTTTCCTTGACAGCTCAACTTTTATTCAATTATGGAATTCCTTTTTTTTAGGTATTTTGCCGAGGCCTTAGGCGATGCGGCCTTTGCCGAAGGAACGGAGGAACAGATGCTAATTGCCGATCAAGGAACAACGGAGAAGCGGGAGTTCTTACTAGGAAACGAGGCCATTGCCAGGGGGGCGCTGGAGGCCGGCGTTCAATTCGCGGCCGGCTATCCGGGAACACCTTCATCCGAGATCTTGCAGACGCTTCTCAATGCGGCCAAGGAGTTGAATATACATGCTGAATGGTCGATCAACGAGAAGGTCGCGGCGGAAAAGGCCGCGGCAGCTGCGGTCGCAGGCCTGCGCTCAATGGCCACCATGAAAAACGCCGGGCTAAGCGTGGCCTTGGATTTCATTACCCTTCTCAGTCTCTCCGGTTTGGGGACCGGCCCGGGGGCGATGGTGGTGGCGGTATGCGACGATCCTTCCGCCCACTCTAGCGGCGACGAAACCGACTCTCGCTGGCTAGCGAAATTCGGCTCTCTTCCCATGCTTGAACCGACCAGCGTGCAGGAAGCCAAGGAAATGGTGAAATACCTGTTTGATCTTTCCGAGGAGTTCAAACAGGTTACCATGCTCCGGAGCTACACAAGGCTTTCACACGCTACCAGCTCCGTTGAATTTGGTGCCTTGCCCGAGTTCAACCGAAAGGCCTATTCGGACCCATCCGACTTCATCAACCCGTACCTCGGTCTCGCCAAACATATGGCCACGCTGACGCGACTGCGAGAGATCGCGACCCGCTTTGAAGCCTCGAGCTTTAACAAGTATGAGGGTCCGGAAAGCCCCGAACTCCTGGTCGTCTGCAGTGGGGGTGGTCGTCTCTGCTCAAAAGACGCGGTCGAACTGCTGGGATTGCAGGACAAGGTGGCCATTCTGACGATCGGTACGATATGGCCCTTTCCCAAGCAGACAGTGCAGGTTCACCTACAAGAATCGAAACAGATCCTAGCCGTTGAGGAAGTCGATCCGTTCGTCGAAATCCATGTCAAGGAAGCGGTTGTCGACGGCGGCCTTGAACTCAAAAAGATTTATGGAAAGGAGTCCGGCCATATCCCGGTGTACGGAGAAATGACGCCGGACACGGTCGTCAATGCGCTCAAGACCATCTTCAGTCTGGATTATCAGCCACGAAATAGCCTCTTTGCCCGTGAGTCCAGGGAGCGGAGCGATGAATTGCTCATCACCCGGGGATTGGCGTGGTGTCCGGGATGCCCACATAGGGCTAGCTTCTGGGCCCTGGAAAAAGCGGTCAAGGCGGATGGACGCGGAGCCTACGTCACCGGAGACATTGGCTGCTACTGTCTTGATATTCAGCCGAACTCCAAGCACCAGGAAAACCTGATGCATGCCATGGGTTCCGGGGCCGGTCAGGCGGACGGTTTGGGGATGCTCGGACAATTCGGTCATGATCAGCCGGTGATATCGGTATGTGGAGATTCGACCTTTTTCCACGCCTCGATACCTGCCCTCGTCGATGCGGTCTATCACAAGTCTGAGATGATCCAGATCGTGTTTGACAACGATGTGACCGCCATGACGGGACTACAGCCCCACCCGGGAGTACCGTATGATGGTCTCGGAGAGCCCAAGCAGAGGATTGACATTGAGACCTTCTGCAAATCGCTTGGATGCGAGGTCGAGGTCTGCGATCCTTTTGACATCCGGGTGACCACAAAAAAGATGCGTGAATTGATGAAACGGGAAGGCGGCGTTCGTGTTTTGATCCTCCGCAGGGCCTGCGAGCTAAAACGAATGAAACAGGAGAAGACGACACCCTATCAGATGTATGTCGATCAAGAGACCTGCAAAGGTTCTGAGTGTGAGATCTGTTCTAGCCAGTTTCAGTGTCCGGCCTTTGACCGTGATGCCGTGACGGGAAAGGCGATGGTCAGAGAAGACATCTGCTCCGGTTGTGGCGTTTGCGTGGATGTCTGTCCTTTTAAAGCGATCTCCAAGGAGGCAAAAGCAGCATGAGTATTCAATTCGATCCTCTTAACATGATCATCTGCGGCGTTGGGGGCCAGGGCAATATCCTGATCTCCAGGATGCTAGGTCGGACACTGACCAAGAAGGGTGCCTACGTGACCATTGGGGAGACCTTTGGCGCGGCCCAACGGGGCGGAGACGTCTTTAGCAGTGTTCGTATATCCCAACAGAGGTTTTATGGGCCGCTAACGCCTGAAGGCGAAGCCCATATCGTGATGAGTATGGAGCCTTTGGAGACCCTACGGGTGTTGAGAAGATACGGGAACCCAGAGATAGCCAGCTTGACAAATTTTCATCCCATTCCACCCGTCAATGTCCTAGCCAAGCAGTCTGAATACCCCGATCTGGAGAAGTTAAAAGAGGCCAACCGATCTCTGTCCAAATCAGCCTGGTTCATCAACGCCACTGAGATGGCCATGGAACTGAATGCCCCCATCGTGACCAATATCATCATGATCGGGGCCTTGGTGGGGACCGAGTTGCTCCCCTTAACCCTCGAAGACATTCAAGGGAGTATTGAAGAGATGTTCCCTCCGTCCAAGGTCGAATTGAACATCGAGGCATTGAACAGGGGATACAAGGCGGTTCACTAAGGACTCGGAAGTGGAAGTTCAGGGACCGGCGTCCTGAGGCCGACGGAAACCGCCCATCTGTCCCGATTTCATCGGGAATACTTTCATCCTGGCCCAGTTAAATTCTCGCTGTGCGAGACGCCGAAGCCGAATCAACAGGGCAAGTCACTGCAGCGTACATGAGAGGCGTGAGGCTCAGACCCCCTCTTTGGAGCGGGTCCCCGGTTTCGAAAGCCTTGCATCGGGACATTTTCCGTTGGCCTCCCAAACATTGTCTTTACAGCAGTCCGGCTATCAAGAAAAAGGAAAGGCAGAGCCATGTCGGCTCTGCCTTTTTCATTTGATTCCCCCAGTTTTGCACCTCGTACGTTCTAAACGCGTCCGTATTTGTCGTCCGAAATCAGGAGCGGGGTTGGGGGCAAAGGGCGACTGGCTTAATGCCCGAGTTCAACACCGGCCACCCTATTATCGAGGTAGTTTTGGGGCTTGGCGGCTTCCCACCAAGCTGCAAACTGTATGATGCGACTAACCCTTGAGCAAACGGTATGCCAAAGGAAAGCAAAGAAGGTCACACTAATTTTTGAATAGCTTTCAGTGAGTTAAACCACCCAGCCTTCTCCGGCAAAGAGGTAAGGGAAACAAAACCCCATCGCCGACGGAAAACGAGGTCGCATCCCTGGCAAGGCTTTACATACCTCATGCTAACGACCTTGGTATTTAGGCTGGGGGTTGATCTATTCCGTCTCGCAAGGCTTGATCATTCCTGTGATCACACCCTTCACCTTCCATTTTCAGTCTGTCCACCCGTAACATTACCTTTGTGCAGCACCTATGGCCGCCCGTCGACACGGACTCCCCCTCAGGTCCATGCGGTCTAGGCTGCAGGAGGATCATCAAAAAAGGTGACGGCTTTCCGCAGACGGGTGACGACGCGCTGTTGCCCGATGGCCAAAAGAATGTCAAAAAGGCCGGGGCCCACGGCCTGGCCGGTGACCGCGGTCCGAATCCCGTTGATGAGGATCCCGGGCTTGACCTTGAACTCTTCAGCTGTCAAGCGAATGATCTGCTCGACGTCTTGGCTCTCAAATGTCTTTATCGCCTGAATCCTCTCGGCCGCGACCGCGAATAGTGCTTTAAGTTCCTTGTGTTTCAGGATGTTCTTTTTCAGCGGTTTGCTCTCTATGGGAAAGTCGTCACAGAAGTAAGGACGACCGAGGGTGGCAAAATCCGTCGTAAAATGGTAACGGCTGCGAATCAACTCCATCGTGGCAATAAACCATTCCCGCTTTACTCCTTCAAATTGCGGATTCCAGATCCCGGCCTTCACCAGCTCGACCCTGACATAAGGCGCGAGCTCGGCCACGGGCAGATGTCTTATATAGTGGGCGTTGATACTGATGGCCTTGGGATCTGTCATAAACTTCGAATCATCCTTTCTGAGGTCAAAGATGGAATTCGAGCGGCTGATGCCTTCCAGGGAAAAGGCTTCGATCAATTCTTGCCTGGAAAAAATCTGTCTTGAGTCTGGGGTGGACCACCCTAAGAGGACCAAGAAGTTCACCATTGCCCAAGGCAGAAACCCATGTTCCTGGTAGAAGTGAATCGCTACTCGTTCGCCGTGTCTCCTTTTAGAGATCTTGGCCTTTTGCGTATCCAAAGTGAGGGCCATATGTGCAAACTCCGGTGGGGGTGCCCCAAGGGCCTCGTAAATCAAGAGCTGTTTGGGCGTGTTCGCCAAACCATCCTGTCCGCGAATGACATGGCTTATTCGATCACGAATGTCATCCACTGCATTGGAGAGGACGTAGAGGGGTTGACCGTTGGACCGTACGATGACGAAGTCCTCTATATCGCTATACCGCTTCTCGATCGGCCCGCAGACGAGGTCTTTAAAACGAACAGCGCCTGAATCTCGCGGGACCTTGAGTCGAATGGTGAAAGGCATCCCAGCGGCCTCCTTTGCTTCCCCCGCCTGAGGCTGCAGATCGCGACAAGTCCCGTCGTAATGCAGGGTGCCTTTTAGCCTGCGCGCCTCTTCCCGTCTTTTCTCAAGCTCCTCCCGCGTACAAAAACACTTGTAGGCGTGCCCCGATTCGAGCAGCCTTTTTGCGGCCGACAAATGCTCACCGATGGATTGGGACTGGAAAAAGGGACCTTCATCCCAGCTGATCCCAAACCATTTGAGGCCCGCGAGAATCCCCTCGATTGATGCTTCCGAAGATCGATCCTGATCCGTATCCTCGATTCTGAGGATAAATCGGCCACCCGTCTTTTGGGCAAAAAGCCAGTTGAATATCGCCGTTCGAGCACCCCCGATATGGAGATACCCGGTCGGACTCGGCGCAAATCGTACGACCACGTCCTCAGGCATTTCACGACCTCGAATCAGTAGTGTTTACCCTAACGCTGCAAAAGTCGAGGATGCTGCAGATTCCAGGCGCCAAGGGTG
>CAZAGT010000334.1:0-5658 GCA_964484515.1 uncultured Desulfobacteraceae bacterium
CTCCGGCCGCCTTGCTTGCGAGCGTCTTCAGCGTTCGAGCGGGTAACGTTTCGTTTTTGAAAAGAGACCCCCATGGCCGGGCGACAAGGTATTACAGATCTCATTTCATGAAGTTCCATATGAGGTTCTCTCTCACTCTGCCGTGAACACCGCCGGCGTCTTTCCGCTGCGACCCCCAGATCTGCCCCATCGAATCGACCGTCGAAGCGACGTGATCTGAGGGGTTAACAGTCGTGGCACAGGACTTGCTACCTTCCTGCCATACTTGTCCGTAGCCCTTGGAAGGCACGGTGACAAGGTCCTTCGGCTCCCATCCGGTTTGGGGCCTGGTCCCGAGGAGACTAAGGCGTGAGCGCCTACGACGCAACCAGACGGAGACCCCGGCGGTCCGGTTATGTGATTCTGACGGTATTCTCCGTTCTCATCCTGTCACAGGGCTCGATCACAGATGCCCAAGAGAATAAGGACCTCTATTCGATCCAGCTGGGTGCCTTTCGCGATCATGGATATGCCGTCGATTTGGTCAACAGCCTCAAGAGACTCGGGCATGACGCCTTTGAACGGAAAGAACCGTACGGAGACCATGAAACCATCCATCGGGTCTATATTGAAAAGTTCCGATCAAGGCGTGCGGCGGCCCTGGAGGCTAAGAGCCTGAAGGATCTCGGCCTTATTTCGGAGTATTCGATCAAGGGCCTGGGAAAACCGGGTGAGGTCAAGAACCGACGTGAATCGACGGTGGTCTATTATCTGCACGTCGCCTCGTTCAAACAAAGGGCTAATGCCGAGAAAGAAGTGAAGATGCTGGAAGGCCACGGTTGCCGGGCTATCGTTGTAGAAGAAGAGATATCTGCAGAGACTTGGTTTCGGGTCTATATCGGCGAATTCGAGAATGAAGAGCAAGCTCGCAACTTCGGATCGAGGCTTCGGGACAGGGTCGTGATATCGTACTTCAAGCCCATCCCGATCGACAAGAAAGCCCTTTACTCACGGAAAGACAGCCGGGCTCCACATTGACCGACGCCCACATCTACCCTTTGCCACGCCCGTTTCCAGCCTATCAAGTTCGGCGTCAGCCCAGCCGCTTGCCCGCGGCAGCGGCCGGATTGATACCCTTGGCATTTTCTAAATCTGCTCCGGCCGCCTCGGGTAGCTCCTTATGCCGAGACATTACACTCGATTCCTCATTTTTTGGCTCCTCACAAGAATTTGTGGGTGAGGAGGTCGGTATCGAGGGCCCCATCGATTGAACTCACATCGATTTTCGATCGAAATCCGGGATTTACGATTTCAAGCGGATTGCCCCGGAGTCCGGTGGGAGGCCTGTGATCTCTTTTCTTCGATTCCAGGGCTCCGGGCTGGTCCTTTCTGTGACTTATCCGCGGGGGATTCTTGCCCCCTCCGACATTTTCCACCTTCGGTGGAGCTGCGGACTCCCCCACTGATAAGCCACGAAAAGACGGCGCCCTCCCGCCAGTCACTTCGAAAAGACACCACAGCCCTCCCACCCATAGGGGCCGGCGAGTGTCTTGTCGACCACCCATTCTTGTGAGGAGCTTTTGAAAGAAACCCCCATGACCGGGCGTGTTGGGAGCAGAGACATCATTTCATGAAGTTTCATCTGAGAATTACCGCTGTCCATTTGGAAGGTTGCGAAGAGCCGGATTGAAAAAGGGCGATCTTTTGGCTACGATACCCGGGCCGCGAGTCGTGATGAGAGTGGACATCGTCAGGTCCACATGGACATGTTGAAACCGATCAATTCAGGTTTTGGAGACAGCTTGACCCGACGGAATACGATTCCGTGGATTTTATAAGGTTGGGCTGCGACGTTGAAACGAGGGGAGGTCGCACGGATTGTGCGTGAGGAGGGGGTGTCACTTCGCATCGTCATTAGATATACGATCCTGCAGCTACCCGCACTGGCGCTTTTTGTCATGGCCCTTATCCTGAGTAGACGGTGGATCGGGATTTCCCTCTGGTCTTTTTGGGGGCTCGTGGGCCTATGGGTGGCCAAGGACGTGATCCTCTTTCCATTCGTTTGGCGCGCCTATGACACCAGAGAACAAAAGGGCGGAGATGGGATGATCGGCCTGCAGGGCATTGTCCAGGATCGTTTGGCGCCCAGCGGTTTCGTTCAAATTCGCGGCGAACTTTGGCAAGCTGAACTCATGGACAGCGATGCGCCGGTCGAAAAGGGTGCGCCTGTGAAGATTCGAGAAATCCGTGGGTTGACCTTGATTGTACAGCCGGGCGGCGAAGAAAACACCAAGCGGTAGGATGAATTGGTGAGAGCGCTCTCGCTCAGATAGGATTGACTGTTTCATAAAACCTCGTATGAAACTTCATGAAATGAAGTCTCTGCACCCTTAACGACCGGCCATGGGGGTGTCTCCTTTCAAGAAACGAAACGTTACCTGCTCGAACGCTAAAGAAGCCTGCAAGCGGCGGGGCAGACGCGAGCACGTGAGGAACGGGTGCGTGATTCCCCGGGCAAAAGATGGGTAGCTGGTATTCACTCGCAATCGTTGCGTCGGTCTTGATGGGCACTCAGAGATTCCTCTACAAAGTTGCGGCAGAACGAGACTGCAACACCTTCTTGACGACGTTCTCTTTCATGGCTACGGTAGCGGTCCTGAGCTGCTGCGCGGTTGTCGGTTTGAAGGTCTCGGTGACAAATAGTCGCTCTCTTGTCCTCATCGCGCTCTTGAACAGCAGTTCCTTTTTGCTCGGCACCGTATCACACATTGAGGCCTTGAGGGCCATCCCGGCCACCCTCGCTTACCCGATTATTCGGCTCAATATCGTTATCGTCGCCCTTTTCTCCCTCTTCTTTTTTGAGGATCAGCTATCCGCAGTCCAGGTGGTGGGGATCGGCTGCGCTATCGCCGTGATCATCATCCTGTCACGGGAATTTCAAGATAGACAAGGATCTCAGGGAGTCACCAAACGCGGAACGGGATACCTTTGCATTGCGCTCTTCTGCGGGGCCATCGCGGCGATTTCAAGCAAGTTTGCGGCCCTCTATACGAACGAGATGACCTTTATGGCCCTGACCTATATCCTCTCGGCCCTATTCTCACTGGCGATCAAAGATAAACGCCAGGCCAAAGAACCGGCCCTTATCACTCGGGATGCGCTCGTTATCGGTGTCGGCATGGGTTTGATCAATTTTGTCGGATATTATACGTTCTTGATCGCGCTGGCGAGGGGGCCCCTCTCCGTGATCGCCGCCATCACCGGTATGCATTTTGTCATTGCGATCGTCTTGTCCGCCGTGATTTATCGGGAACCCTTGAGGGGCCCGCGACTCGGAGGCGTCGTACTAGCCGCCCTTTCAGTCGTCTTGATGAGGCTCTAGAAGCCCTTACCTCAGAATCTCAAACTCAAAGGGAGAGGCAAAGATGAGAAAGGCCGTTTACCATGGCACCAAGGATATCCGGATCGAAGAGGTGCCGGAGCCCCGCCCACGTCCCGATGAACTTAAAATAAAGGTCAAATACTGCGGCATTTTCGGGTCGGATCTGCACGAATACCTCCACGGACCCTTTCCCGAGAGCCCTTTTGGACATGAGGTCTGCGGCGAAATCCTGGCCTTCGGCTCAGACGTATCGGGCTTTGAAGTCGGTGATCGCGTCGTCGCCTTTGAGAAAGGTGGATTTGCCGAAAGCCTTGTTGCGCCTTTGGACCAAGTGCTTGCCATCTCCGCCGAGACGAGTTGGAAACGTGCGGCACTGCTCGAACCCCTCGCCGGCGCCGCGTATGCCGTGGAGAAGGGTCAAGTCAAAGCGACCGATACGGTCCTCATCGTGGGCGGCGGCCCGGTGGGCCTGATGTTACTCCTAGCTGTCAAGAAACAGGGGGTCGTCAACGTGTATGTAAGCGAACCGTGCTCCCTGAGGCGGGAGAAGGCCCTGGAACTGGGAGCCACGGCCGTCTTTGATCCATCCCGGGAGAAAGTGGTCGCTGAAATGCGGCGCCTGACCGCAAACCGAGGGGCGGACGTGACCATCGAGGCGGTGGGGAACACAGCGGCCCTCAAAGACTGTCTCAGCGCCGCCCGCAGCCGCGGGACCGTCATTGTTCAAGGTATCTTTACGGAACGGGTCCCCATTCACATGCTGGCCTTTGTGACGAGAGAGATAACCATGATCGGCGCGAACTCAAAAAAACCGCCCTTGGCCCGACAGTGGATAGAAAGCGGGGACATTGAACCGGAGACCATCGTGACGCATGTGATCCCTTTGGAAGACCTTTCAGAGCGCGGGTTCGAGGTCCTCACTCGAGACAAGGAGACGGCGATCAAGATCCTTGTCGAGCCTTAACAGGCGGGCGCATAACGGCATATCGGGTTTGGAATCGGACCCCCCAAGGCAGATTTTACTTGACTTGAAGGCGCTTTTGTATTGTTATACCTAGGTTTTTCATTTGGGACCTAAGGGTGGAAGGAGCATCTTGCTGAGGCCTGGCAAGGGGAATCCGAGAAAGGTCAACTAAACGGAAAAAGGAGGAACGGGTATGAGGAAGAACGCACTTATGGTAATGGTCATCTGTGTGCTGGTGGGTGTAGGGCTCGGTTTTTCGGGCTGTGTGACAACCGAGCAGTTCAACGCACTGGAGGCAAAGGTGGATAGGGCCTTGAGCCAGTCCGAAGAGGCCAAGCAGGAAAGTCAAAGTGCCAAGGCGGCTGTCGCTGATTCGTCCCAGTACGCGGATCAGGCTGCGGCAAGTGCCGATACGGCTTTAGATGCCGCCAACAGGGCTGAAAATGCCGCTACTCGAGCGGAAAACGCCGCGAGGGGCGCAGAGTACTCTGCGGACAGGGCCGAGGACACAGCAAAACGTTGTGACGACGCCCTAGGGAAACTTCGGGCCAAGTAAAGGAGACAACAACCATCAAGGGAGCCTTCGAACGGAGGCTCCCTTTCCATGCAGCTCCAGAATCGCCTCGTCTCTTCTGAAGTCAGATTCTCCGCGAATCGATCAATGCCGGTCCGCCGGACAACCCCCAATGCGATACGTGTCCCAACCCACAAGTGGGGTGCGGGACCGTGTTGTTAACATCGCTGTCGGAGGCTGCTTGGGGGTGCGCTTTCAGCGTCGCAACGGTAGATTCCTAGGATCCTTCAACGGCACGATAAGGAGGCGAGTACGATCATGCCCTTTGTGCGCTACCCGGGTCTAGAGGGCAAAGTCTACGTCCCTGCAAAGGCGTCCGCCGACGCGAAGAAGCATCCCTGCCGAGACTGCTTCTCCTGCCAGATGTGCAGTGACGGCCGGTGCCGCTCCTGTTTGGGGCAACATCGAGGGACGAAGCCTCGCTGCAATTCGTCCACGAAACGGGCTTATCGGGTCCCCCAGGATTAGCTCATCAAATCGCTCCTTCGCCGTACCCCACCCCCAACATATCTTTTCGTGTAGTCGCGCCGCCTGCCACGAGAATGCCCAGTTTGATCGACCGGGAAACGTCATGAAAAGCGTACTCGATTACCACATTTTTAGAACCTCCGGCGCGCGTTCGCCTGGTCATGGGGGTCTCTTTTCAAAATACGAGGAATTGAGTGCTTTGTCTCTGCATAAGGCGCTACCCGAGGCGGCCGGAGGGCCTTCGTGGAATATGCCGGATTGACAGCCTTGGCGTATAGTGTGAATCTGCTC
>CAZAGT010000335.1:0-5636 GCA_964484515.1 uncultured Desulfobacteraceae bacterium
TTCGAGCGGGTATCGTTTCGTTTTTGAAAAGAGACCCCCATGGCCGGACGTTGACCTGTTTCAAAAACCTAGATTGATACTGATGCTTTACAAAACTACGGATACTAACGTCTGCAGTGAGTCGTCCGGTTGCAGGGGAAAGGAGAGGACCAATGCTTTCATCGGAAGAGATCAAGACCCTGTCGCAGGAGTTGTATGAAGCGGAACGCCATAGGACCGTCATAGAACCCCTCTTGAGTCGCTACACCGAGATGACCTTGAGGTGCGCCTATCAGATCCAGATGGAAAACGTGAACCGAAGGGTTTCAACGGGAGAACGGATTGTCGGTAAGAAGATCGGGCTGACGAGTGTTGCCATGCAAAAAGTGCTTGGCGTCTTTGAGCCTGATTATGGTCACATCTTTCACACCATGGTCCTCGCTGCAAACGAACTCTCCCTCGGGAGGGTGATTCAGCCCAAGGCCGAGGGTGAGATCGCTTTTGTCTTGAAGTCGAAACTCGAAGGTCCCGGGGTCACACCCGCTGATGTCATTCAAGCCACCGATTTTGTGATGCCGGCGATCGAGATTATTGATAGTCGGGTGCGGGATTGGAAGATCAAGATCGAAGACACAGTAGCCGATAACGCCTCGAGCGCCTTCATCCTGCTCGGCAATCGAAGCCTCCCTGTCAGCGCGCTCGATATGTTCGCAACCGGGATGGTATTTTGCAGAAACGGTGAGATCGTCAATACGGGCGCTGCCGCGGCCGTGATGGAAAGCCCGGTAAACGCCTTGTGCTGGCTGGTCAATAAACTTTCGGAATTCGAAGTGGGACTCCGGGCAGGGGAGATTGTCCTCACGGGGGCCCTTACCGGCGCGGTCGATATAGCAGAACAGGATTATATTGAAGTGGTTTTCGACCGTCTCGGACCCGTATGTTTGCGAGTCGTTCCGTGATAATAATCCCTCGAACCAAAAACTGGGTCGCTAGGAGGGTCAGCATGGGTGACGTTCCGGTCTTAGAGATATTCTCCGATTACGTCTGACCGTGGTGTTACTTCATTACCGGGCGTATTGAACGTTTAAAAAACACTTATGATATAGACATCCGTTGGCTTGCCTTTCCCTTGCACCCGAACACGCCGTTGGAGGGCTTGTCGCTGGAGGAACTGTTTTCCGGCCGCTCGATTGACATCGATCAGATGATGGAACGCTTGCGCCAGGTTGCACGTGAGGAGGGATTGCCGTTAGGAGAACGGAAAAAGACGTACAACAGTCGGTTGGCGCAGGAACTGGGGAAATGGGCGGAAACACAGGCCCATGGCGACGGTTTTCACGAGGCAGCCTTTCGGGCCTATTTCGTGGATGGGAAGAACATCGCGGAGGTGCCGACCCTGATCGATCTGGCCGCATCCCTCGGGCTTCCGGCAGAGGAAGCACGCGGAGTGCTTGAGAGCAGGACCCATAGAAAGGCCGTAGATGCAGATTGGTCGCGCGCAAGGGCCTTGGGAGTGAGTGCCGTCCCCACATTCCTGCTCGGCCCATCCGGATTGGTGGGTGCGCAACCCTACCACGTTCTAGAGGATTTCCTGAAGACGAATAACATCCGACGACGCCGTGTCACGGAGTAGAAGAAACGTTCGCAAACCGATGATCTTCGAGCTGCTTCTCAGTCTGGCTGTCTTAGCAGGCTTTTCCGGCGTGGCCGGGGCCGATGAGATCACCTCATTAAGGCCCTCCTCTCTCTTCGTCGAGGTCACGCGCTCCCATCTGCCGATCCGCGACCTCTGGGGTTTCAGCATGGATGCCGCACTCACCGACGTGGAGGGTGATGGCGACCTCGATGTCGTGATCGCCAATGAATTTCGCCCCAACATCCTCCTCATAAACAACGGGGACGGTTGGTTCACCAACGAGAGCGGGTTGCGCTTGCCCCAGGCCAATCACGACAGCGAAGACATTGCCGTCGCTGATTTCGATGGCGACGGCGATATCGATATCGTGGTGGTGAGCGAAGACGATCAAATCAACGAGTTCTATTTGAACGACGGCAAGGGATATTTCAGCGCCGCCGGAGAACGAGTGCCCGTGAGGGGAACCTCCAACGCCGTCCTCAGCGCCGATATCGACCGGGACGGTGACCCTGATATTTTGATTGGCAACAACGGCCAGAATGCGGTGCTCATCAATGACGGTCAGGGAAACTTCCGAGATGAGACGCGCCGCCGATTTCCGGTCTGTTTGGACGTCACTCAGGACCTCGAGTTGGGAGATGTGGATGCTGATGGTGATCTGGATCTCCTGGTGGCAAACGAGGATGCCAATCGGCTATTGCTCAACGACGGCAGGGGCATTTTCGAGGACCTTTCCAAAGGGCGCCTCCCCATGCGGGCCCTACCGGAGGAAACGAGAGAGGCCGACTTCGGCGATGTTGACGGTGACGGTGATTTGGATCTCCTCTTTGCCAATGTCAGGCTTTTTGTGCGCGGGGCGATCCCCCAAAACCGACTATTGATAAACGACGGCAAGGGCTTTTTCTCCGATGAGACGGCTGAGCGGTTGCCGCGCGACGAAGACCTGTCCATGGACGGCGATTTTCTGGATGTCGATCAGGACGGGGACCTCGATATCATCACGGCAAACTTCGATGATATCCGCGGTAGGCGTTTTGACGCCCCCTATCGAGTCTATCTCAACAACGGCAGAGGCGCATTCAGCGATGGCACAAGGTTCATTTTCCCTGAAGGTGTGACCGGGAATGGTCTGGATATTGAGGCCGGTGACGTCGATCAGGACGGGAAGAAAGACCTCTATCTGTGTAGTCGCGGTGGTCCGGACCGCCTCCTCATCAGACGGCGATGAGGCAGGGATCCCGCGGCCGGAAGGAATAGGGGGAAATGTAGCAACTTATGTCCGTAAGCTGGAACGAGATAACCTACCGGTTGGGAGGTACAATGCCATGAGACAGGTTGGACGACTCCATGTCCTGACGGACGTGACCTTGCAGTCCCGTTTCTCACACATCGAACTTACCCGACTGGCCATCGCCGGCGGCGCCGACACCATCCAGTTTCGCCAAAAGGAGGGTTCCACGCGGAAAATGATCGAAACGGCTCGTGAGATGAAGGCCTTATGCAGTCAGGCCGATGTCGTGTTCATCGTAAACGATCGGATCGACGTGGCGCTTGCGTCCGAGGCGAACGGTGTTCACCTCGGGCAGGACGACTTTCCGATCGCCTTGGCCCGAAAATACCTTGGTAAGGATCGGATCATAGGTGGTTCAGCCGCGACCGTGGAAGAGGCCCATTCCTGTTTAAGGGCGGGGGCCGACTACATCGGTTTCGGACCGGTTTATCCGACCACGTCAAAGGACGATGCCGGGCCAGTAAGCGGCAATAAAGTGTTGAACCGGGTCGTCGAAGAGACCCAAATACCCATTATTGCCATCGGTGGGGTTGACGTCTCAAACACGGCCGAAGTGCTACGGGCCGGGGCTTATGGAATAGCGGTGATCTCCGCGGTCTGCTGTCAGGATGATCCGGAAGGGGCAACCAGGACCCTCAGGAAGGCGATCGAAACGGGTCAAGGTGCAACATGAATGAGACCGTAGCGGATGTGGGCGAGTTCGGGCTTATCGATCGCCTTGAGGCACTCATTCAAAAGGAAGGCGGAGGGCTTTCGGAGAACACACTTGGGATCGGGGATGATTGCGCCGTGTTTCGACCGAACCCGGGCTATGAAATCCTGGTGACCTGTGATTGCATGGTCGAAGGTCGTCACTACGTTCCGGAGCACACGACGCCCTTCGATCTCGGCCGACGCGCGATGGCCCTGAATATCAGCGACATCGGCGCGATGGGCGGCGCTCCCCGTTACGCCCTCGTCTCACTCGGTCTCCGGGGTGACACCCCCGTGGCCGAGCTTGAGTCCATGTACCGCGGCTTTCTGGCTGAGACGAATCCGATGGAGGCCGCGATCGTAGGCGGCAACATCACGAAATCCGATGTGACATTCATTGACATCACCTTGCTGGGAGAGGTGGCAGAGGGCCACGCCATGCGGCGTTCAACAGCGAACATCGGAGACGTGATCCTGGTTACGGGCTATCCCGGGCAGGCGGCTGCCGGATTACTGCTCCTCCTTGGCGCCGAGCCAGAGGCCAACCTCCGCGCAAATCCACTGGTGGCGGCCTATAACCGACCCGAGCATCGTGCCCGCGAGGGACAAGCCATCGCCCAGACCGGGATTGCCTCCGCCATGATTGATACGAGTGACGGCCTCTTGGGAGACCTCGGCCATATTTGCGAGCGCAGTAAGGTCGGCGCTCTGCTCTATCGAGAGAGGTTTCCTGTGAGCGACGATTTGCGCAATGCGGCGTCCCGGTTGGGAAAGGAGCCCTATGAGCTTGTGTTGAGTGAGAGCGATGATTATGAGCTTATTATCACCTGTCCCCGGGAGCATGTGAATCAGATTCGCTCCACCATCGCGACGACCAGCGGTATTCCGGTCACGGAGGTGGGCCGAATTACAGAGGCGGCCCAAGGTATCCAACTTGTCTTTCCCGACGGCGCAAAGCGGAATGTCTTGGCGGCAGGGTGGGATCACTTTGGGTGAGAAAAAGGGAAAAGAGTGGTCTGAGTTGGCCCACAACATCAAATAGGTAGCGTGCGAACTGAGGAGGCCATCATGTTCGACCGAGAAATGGCTGAAAAGGCGGCCAATAACCTTACCGCCCTGAGGGAAAAGAAACCTTTGATCCACAACATCACGAATTACGTGGTGATGAATTATACCGCCAATGCATTGCTCGCATGCGGGGCATCCCCTGTGATGGCACACGCCAAAGAGGAAGTGAGCGAAATGGTGTCTTTCGCAGGGGCCCTGGTTCTTAATATAGGGACCTTGACACCCGCTTGGGTTGACTCGATGTTGAAGGCGGGGAAACGTGCCAACGAATTGAATATCCCTATCATTCTGGATCCTGTCGGCTCGGGGGCCACCCGTCTACGCACCGAATCCGCGCAGAGACTGATCAACGAGTTAAGAATCACCGTCGTACGAGGAAATGCTTCCGAGGTCCTCTCCCTGGCCCAGGAGGGGTCCCGCACCAAGGGAGTCGACTCGATCCACAGTGTCGATGAGGCCTCAGACGCAGCAATCGTCCTGGCAAAGGAACTCGACACGACCCTTGCGATCACGGGCGAAGTGGATCTCGTGACCGACGGGGCCCGCATCTGTCTGATCCATAATGGGCACGCCTTGATGGGCGCTGTGACCGGCACCGGGTGTACGGCCACGGTCATTATCGGAGCTTTTCTGGCCGTTGATCCGGATGCCGTGTCAGCCACGGCAACGGCTCTGGCCTATTACGGACTGGCCGGGGAGAAGGGGGCGGTAGGTGCGAAAGCGCCCGGCAGTTTTCAAATCGGGCTCCTGGATGCCCTCTATCTGGTCGATGAAGCTCAGTTGAAAGAAGGTGCAAAGATAACGATGTGATGCGATTAAAACCACCTTTTAAAAAAGGCTCCTCACAAGAATTTGTGAGGGAAAAAACTGCTTCCAGCCTCTGCGGTGGGAGGCCTGTGATGTCTTTTCGCAGGGACTGGCGGGAGGGCACTGTCTTTTCATGACGTATCTGTGGGGGAAGCCGCAGCC
>CAZAGT010000336.1:0-5634 GCA_964484515.1 uncultured Desulfobacteraceae bacterium
CCCTTGACGCCTGGAATCTGCGGCATCCTCGACTTTTGCAACGTTAGGGTTAAGTTAAAGGGGAACCATGATGGAATTCCAATTGACTTCCCAAGACTCCAGACGGATTGAAGAGAGCATCAGGGGGAAATATGTCAAAGTTGCAAAAACCCCTGAAGGTCTTTTCAAGTATCCCACGGGCCGTGAAGGCCTTGAAGCTTTGGCGTATGATCCCGAGATGGTACAAATTCTGCCCGACGAGGTAACCAGTTCGTATTGTGGGGTGGGCAATCCTTTCGCATTGGGCCCCATCAACAAGGGAGAAAAGGTCCTAGATATCGGCTGCGGAGCCGGGGTAGATACCATTCTAGCTGCGATGATGGTAGGCCCAACGGGTTCAGTCACCGGGATCGATATGGTACCCGAGATGTTGGCACGAGCGAGGCAAAACCTCCGCCTGACGGGCCTTAAGAACGTTGAGTTCAAGCAAAACTCGGGAGAGGAGCTGTCGACCCCGGATAATAGTTTTGATGTTGTGATCTCCAATGGGGTCTTTAACCTCATCCTCGATAAACGGAGGGCTGTTGCAGAGGTCTTTCGGGTCTTAAAACCCGGGGGACGCCTGTTGCTGGCTGATCAAGTCCTTATCGGTGAGCAGGATCAGAGTGCGGCGGCCAGAGTTGATAATTGGTTCAAGTGACAGGGCGGTGCGATACCGGGAAAGGATTTCCTGGCCATTTTGGAGCGAGCGGGATTTGACAATGCAGAACTGGTGGCTGAAACAGATTTCAGGAGCTCCCCTGTGACAAGAGGGACGTTATTCCGGGCTGCAAAGCCTTATGTTTTGAGCCGGGACAAGGGATGATGGATGCATGGGGCTTCCATGCGAAGAAACCTGGGGAAAGGAGATTACCGTGAAAAGAGAATTTTTTACCTGCAAGGGTTTGCTGCCTGTCCTTGTTCTCACCATTTTGGTGCTCGTCCTGGCGGCCAGCGGTGCCACAGCCGAACATCCGAAGTCGGAAAAGCCCGAGTCAGAACATCCAACGGAACATCCTAAGTAGGAGCTAGCGAATGACCTCAGTTTCTATGTATGTAGGGTTACGGTGCAGAGGATGGATTTCCAGGAGCTGGGGAACTGTAATCCTGGTAGGCGCCGTGATCTTGGGCGCCTTTTCGGGTTGCGTGGTGAACCGCGCGCACGCCGCGTCTCCCCCCGTACCGACGGTAGTTACCGCCGACATTCAGGCGGGCATCGAAAAGCACATTGAAGACCAAACGCGTTTGGGCGGAGGTTATTTCGAGCTCCCATTCGATAATAGAACCCTTCGGCTCAAACTGGTTCGCGTTCATATTGAATACCTGGCGAACCTGGGACCACGCCGGCATTTTGCTTGCGTTGATCTGGCAGGTACCGACGGTAAGGTGTATGACGTGGATTTCTTTCTTGAGGGGGATCCGGGCTCGATGATCGTCACGGAAACCACCGTTCACAAAATCAACGGCCAACCTCTCTATGCATGGGAGCAGCAAGAGGACCGCACGTGGCACCGTGTCCCCGTAGAGAATGCGGCGCAACAGCTGCTTGGTGTGATCACCGACCGCGATGAATTCGAGTTCCTGTACCGGGCGACGCTGCCTGAAATAACCGGCAGCGCCCGCATGTGGCTACCCTTGGCGACCACGGACGCATTCCAAACGGTCGAGATAAAGTCCATTAACGCGCCGGGGACACGGACCACCCTGAACGAGCCTGAACATGGCAACAAGATTCTTTTCCTGCAACTGGGCCCGGAGGACAGCAAAAAGGTGGTTGAGATCCGCTACCAGATAGAGCGCCTTGAAAAGTCCGCATATGCGGAAAAGGTGCCCGAGCCTGGAGAATACCTCGGCGCGGAGCGGCTGGTGCCTAACAATGAGGAATTTCGCCGTATAGCGCGAGAGGTCGTGGAGGGGAAGAAAGGCGATCTGGTGCGCGCGCGTGCGCTCTACGATCACGTTATCGACCGCATGAGCTACATGAAATATGGCTCCGGTTGGGGCAAGGGCGACGCCGTGTATGCGTGTGACGTGCGTACGGGCAATTGTACTGATTTTCACTCCTATTTCATCGCCCTCTCAAGGGCGGTTGGTATTCCAGCGCGCTTTGCCATTGGTGCGGGGATCCCGTCGGAGCGGGATGAGGGTGGAATAGACGGGTATCATTGCTGGGCCGAGTTCTATGCTGAAGGCAAGTGGTGGCCTGTTGACATCAGCGAGGGCGACAAGTATTCGAGCCTGGCAACCTATTACTTCGGCCACCATCCCGCGAACCGCATTGAACTGAGCCGAGGCCGGGATCTTATGGTTGAACCGGGGCCTGTCTCGGGCCCCATCAATTTCCTTGTCTACCCCGTGTTCGAAATGGACGGCAAGTTGATTAAGCTGAAAGTCAACTTCTCTTTCATTCGACATCAGGAAGCATCGAGACTGTCGAGCAATTAAATTGTCGATGGTCCTCTCCCAGGAAAGCGGTATGGTCGAATCACGCCCAAGCCCAACGTGGACAGTAACGTAGCGGCCATCTGCTTTCGAGACCAGAAGAATGAGGCTGCGAAAAAGCTGATAGGCCCTTTGGGCTTCCTCATGATCGTCGTGACCCATGTCCACTTGGTAAAAGGGGCGGTGATAGCGGATCTCCAAGGGCTGTAGCGCGGAGATGTCCTTGATCCATCTGGATTCAGCGGCCGGCGAATCCGGCAACCGGTGCAAGTCGAAGGACCAATCAATCCCGGAGAAGCCCTGCTCCTGGGCAAAGCGTCCGAGCTTCCCAATGTCCGAGAGGAAATTGCACATCACAAGGTCTGGTTTCATTGTTGTCTATAACCCATTCGACAACGAGAACTGGAGCTAAGAGGTTTTATTTTTGGTATCATTTCACCTTTATCAAACGACGTTACGTCCGGTCATGGGGGGTCTTTTCTCAAAAACGAAGAATTCAGTGCGAGATCTCGGCATAGGCGCTACCCGTGGCTACGAATTTCCGTCGGGTGTTGGGCAGGCGTTTATCTCCTATTGATGCATTACTCTTGATTGTAGAGATTGTAGAGATTCGGATAAAGCTCTTTCGTACAATCAGGACAGAGGCTGTGACTGAATTTCGCCTCCGAATGTTCGGAGATATACGATTCGATCCGATTCCAGTAGCCCTTGTCATCGCGGATCTTTTTGCATACCGAACAGATCGGCAACATCCCCTGAAGCTGCTTTATATGGTCGAGTGCTACTCTTAATTCCGTCATCAAGCGCTGACGTTCGATGGCGTAAAGGATCGTGCGGATGATGGCGGTGGAAGAAGGCTCTCCTTTAAAGAGATAGTCCTGCGCACCCTTCTGGACGGCCTCAAAAGCCATTTCATGGTCCTTGGTGCCGGTCATGATAATCGTCGGTATCAATGGATACCTTTCATGAAAAGAAACATAGGTATCCAGGCCGAAGCTGTCCGGCAGCGATAAATCGATGATCGCCACGTCAATGGCCCTGTTCTTTGCAGCGGATAGGGCGCCTTCAAGCCGTTCCTCATGAACAATTCCGACTTCGACTTCTTCGGATGATTCGAGGGCTTCTCTCAACAGGCAAAAATCATCGAGGCTATCTTCAATGACCAAAACCGTGATCTTCTTCATCCTTTGTTCCCTCTCTGCGCGGAAGCTTGACTAATTGAAGCCAAAATCCTTCTATTTGTTTAATGATCTTGGCGAATTGCTCAAAATCAAGCGGTTTTGCAATGTAACAATTGGCATGCAGTTTATAGGCCCTCAAGATGTCCTCTTCGTCCTCGGAGGTCGTCAAGACGACAACGGGAATATCGGTGAGATTCGGGTCTTCTCTGATCTCCCTTAATACGTCGCGGCCGTCCATCAATGGAAGATTTAAGTCCAGCAGAATCAGGTCCGGTCGCGGCTTAGCCGCATATTCACCCTCACGGCGCAGAAACGCCATGGCGGATATACCATCCGAAACTACATGGATCTCCTCCATGCGTACCCTTGAATCTTTCATCGCTTCCAACGTCAGCTCAATATCGTCCTCGCTGTCCTCAACCAATAGCACATTTGCTGGCTTCACTAGATCCATGCTCGTCATAATGTTCACCTTCTCATGGGCAAAGTAAAATGGAACGTCGAACCTCCTGTCGGTTGGGATTCGACCCAAATCGTCCCGCCGTGTCGCTCAACGATCCTTTTGCAGAGAGCAAGCCCCAGGCCGGTTCCCGGATATTCCCGATCCGTGTGCAGCCTTTGGAATACCATAAAGATTCGTTGGTAAAACAGGGGCGCGATGCCTATGCCGTTGTCCCTTACGAAAAAATGATAGCCGTTGTCATGTTCCCAGCAACCAATTTCAATGAACGGTTTCGGACTCTCATTATATCTCACCGCATTGATAATGAGATTCTGAAAAAGACTCTGGATCTGGCTCGCATCAACGCTCAGGTTCGGCAGCTCGGCGCAAGTAACCTCTGGATTCTTTTCCTGAATAATCGATTGTAGATTATCCAGGGCGTCTTTGACAATCTGGTTGAGATCCGCTGACGCGAACGTTGCGCCCCTGGTATTCACCCTCGATAAGGTCAGCAATTGTCTGATGAGGGTCTGCATTCGTCGTCCTGCGTTCACGGAGCGTTCAATAAAATGCCGACCTTTTTCATCGATTTGGTCTCCATATCGGCTCTCAAGCAGTTGAAGAAAACCGACCACCGCGCGCAATGGCTCCTGAAGGTCGTGGGAGGCCACATAGGCAAACTGTTCCAGTTCTCGATTGGATCGCTGGAGTGCCTCTTGGACTCGCTTCCGCTCGGTGATGTCATGGACCATGCCCACGGAGCGGATGATCCTGCCTGAACCGTCCCTGTGATGCTCGCACTTCTCGTGTACGAATCTTATTTCGCCATCCGGCCGGACAACCCTGTGTTCAACTTCATAGGTATCCCGGTTATCACGCAATGAGCCTGAGTATGCAGCATCCACTTTCTTGCGGTCATCAGGGTGGACTGTCGCCAAAAAAGCCTCATATGTCGCTCCGAACTCTTGTGGCTGCAATCCGAATATCCTGAATACTTCATCAGACCATATCAGTTCATTCTTTTCGAGGTCGAGTTCCCAACCGCCGAGATGCGCGATCTCATGGGATTTTTTCAGGCGCTCCTCACTCTGCCGTAGGGCCTCCTCGGCCCGCCGCTTCGCGGTGACGTCGTGGAAGACGAGCACCGCCCCGATCACCTCCCCGGCGGCATCCAGGATCGGCGCCGCGCTGTCCTCGATCGGCACGCTGCGGCCGTCCCTGGTCAACAGCGCGGCATGGTTGGCCAGGATCACGGCGCGGCCCTCGCGCAGAACACGCCCGATCGGCTCCTCCAGCGCCTCGCCGCTCCGCTCGTTGACAATCCGGAACACCTCCGCAACCGGCCGCCCGATCGCCTCCCCGGCCTGCCAACCGGTTAGCGACTCGGCCACGGGATTGACAAAGCTGATGCGCCCCCCGGCATCGGCGGCGATCACCGCATCGCCGATGCTGGTCAGGGTGACCCGCAGCCACTCGCGCTGCTCGCGGAGTCGGCGCTCGGCCTGGTGCTTGTAGAGCGCCAACTCGATCTGCGTCACCAGCTCCCGTTCG
>CAZAGT010000337.1:0-5606 GCA_964484515.1 uncultured Desulfobacteraceae bacterium
TGCACCCTTGGCGCCTGGAATCTGCAGCATCCTCGACTTTTGCAACGTTAGGGTACAGTCTCGTATGAAACCTCATGGAATCAGATCTTTGATACCTCAACTCGAACAGGCGTCGCAGGTATCAAAATGTCGAATTCAATCGCCATCTTCATGAGGTGGCTCCTCCCAAGAATTTGTGGGCGACAAAACCAGTCTCCAGCCTATGGGTGGGAGAACTGTGGTGTCTTTTCGGAGTGACAGGCGGGAGGGCGCCGTCTTCTCATGGCTTACCTGTGGGGGAAACCGCACAGCCCCGAGCGAAGTCGAGGGGAATGTCGGAGGGGGCAGAACTCCCCCGCAGACAAGGCATAAAAAAGACCAGCCCGGAATCGAAGAAAAGATATCACAGCCCTCGCACCGGACTCCGCGGCGATTAGATTAGCAGCGGGAGGCCCGGTTTTCGATCGAAAACAGATGTGAGTTCAATCGATGGTGCCATCGATACCGACCTACTGACCCACGATTCTTGTGAGGAGCCGCCATGATGTGATCCGCTCGATCAGGCCGCTCGCTCTTACGGCTAGGGGCGAGGCAGGCTTTTGAGTATCGTTGAGGCATAATCCACGTTGCGTTTCTTCGAAGATGCGATCCGGGCGTTTTCTACTTACGCGCAGAGCCCTCCAGGACCGAAGACGAAGCGTTATGCCCAGAAATGATATTCCCCCTCAGCGCTTCGGGCAGGCCCAGGTAGTACTCGCCTTCGTCCTGCTTGCCCCTTTTCAGGCATCCGTTGCCGTATATCCCGCACTTATAGGCCAACTCGCGAACGGTTGCCGTGGTCTGCTCCTCGCTCAGAAGACCGCTTTCCAGGATCTTTAGCATAGCCTTGATCCTGAAACGATCCATGCCCCTGTGGGTCGCCGATAATTGATCCGGCCGGCCCCCCTCCTTGATCACCAAAGGCCTCTCGATGAGATGGATGGCGTGACGGCAGGCAATCCGCAGCCACAAATCATAGTCCTCGCAAGCGGGTAGGGATTCGTCAAAAAGACCCACCTCATCCAGGAGAGGGCGTCTGATCATCACGGCCGACGGACTGACCAAACATAACCGGAGGGACGGAACAAAGATATCTCCGGAAGGCTTCCGATGTCTTCTACCGGGGTTTACGCGTCGACCTCTCCTGATCCATATCTCCTCGGTCTGGCTCGCGAGGGCATCGGGGTTGTCTTCGTGAAATCTCACCTGGACCGCCAGTTTTTGTGGGAGCCAACGATCGTCTGAATCGAGGAGTGCTATTAGGGGGTACCGAGCGGCCTTCATCCCCGTATTCCGCGCTGCCGAGACCCCGCGGTTTGTTGAATGGGCCCGGTATTCGATTAGGTGGCCCAACGCTGCCAGGTGCCTGCCTGTCCCGTCGGTCGACCCATCATCGACGACGATGATCTCGTAATGGTTATGCGTTTGGGAGAGGACCGATAAGATGGCGCGCCGGACCTCTCGGGCCCGGTTGAAGGTGGGAATGACGACGCTGACCGGTGTCATGAGAGCCCTTGCCAGATCACCCCCAGAAAGCCCGCCAGAAGTAGATTTCCTTCAATGAGAAGCTCCAAGCGGCTATCCGCATAAAGCCACTTTTTTTCGTAGACCAGCAGGCAAAGTAAGAGAGCCCCCAAACAGAGTACCAACAAGTATGAGAACGGACTCACCAACCCTAAGACGGGGGCGATCAAGAGGACCAGAGCCGCCGTCACCCCGATCGCTTTTAGCAGCAAGAGGGTCCGCCCCTCTCCCAATGTATTGGCCAGGGTTTCAATACCGACGATCATATCCCCCTGTACCTGAAAGACATCAAAGAGGGCCGATCTAATATAAACCATTGAAAATACTAGGATAAATGCCAGTGCTGCCGTCGGCCAGTCAATTTCCGTCCGGTCAAGCAGCGGGATCAGCGCGATCACTGCGCCCCAGGCCAAGGCCTCTGAAAAGTTTTTCGACCCCGGGATATCCTTGATCTTGGAATAGCGCCACCTATGCCGCAATTTCCCTGGTACCACGGGTATGCTGTATATGGTCCCAAGCAGGCTCAGTCCGGCAATAGCCAGGAAGATGCGTACTCCCCAATGATACGAAAGGCCGAGTGCCCCGATGAGCGCGGCAATGGCCGTCAGCATGAGGAAGCCTCTGTATTTCCGGTAGAAGGTTGCCCTCTCGGGGTCATTGTAGGTGCTGGCCCCCTTGTCGAGAAAGCGATTCAGGACGTGCATGGCGTAGATGTAGAGAAAGGCAATTGTGGGGTGAGTGAGGTCTGGATGCCTCCCGGACAGAATCGTCACGGCATAGGAGAGGGCGAAGGCCCCGAACGCAACCAACAAATTGCTCAGTAGCAGAAATTTGAAGATCTTGCGAACCCATCGACGCGGCAGGGTCTCCCGGCGAGTCTCAATCCCCTCAATCTCCTTGACGACATTCTTTATCATCCAACTGGGCGTCGAGGCGCCGGCCGTTACCCCGATGACTTCCATATTCGAGAGTCTTTTCTCTTCCAGGTCCTTTTCCGTCTCGACGTGAAAGGTCGGAAGGCCGGCCATCTGTGCCACTTGCACCAGACGCCGCGTATTGCCGCTGTGATAACCGCCCACCACGACGACGCCGTCCACCTGTCCGGAAAACGATTTCACCTCCTCTTGGCGACTGTGAGTGGCCTCGCAGATCGTGTCAAAGATGAGCGCCTCGGGAAAGCGTTCTCGAATGGCACGCACGATCCCGCGATAGCTCTCGATCTCCTGGGTGGTCTGGGCGACGACAAAAACTCGGTCGCTCTCTGGCAGGCCGAGGACCTCGCTTTCGCTGTTAATGACACGGGCCTTACCGTTACCGTATCCCATCAAGCCGATGACTTCCGGGTGGTCTTTGTCTCCTACGATCACCGCCGTGTAGCCCTTTTTGGTATGGTAACGGATAATACCCTGGACACGGGCCACGCGCGGACAGGTGGCGTCAACAATCCTCAGACCGGAGGCCTTGAGGGCTTCCCGTTGGCGCGGCTCAATCCCGTGGGCCCGGATCACGACGGTTTCCTTCCCCTGATCGGGGATGTCTTCCACGACGCCTACACCCTTGGAAGCCAACAGATCCATCACCTGTTTGTTATGAATCAGGGGTCCATAGGTCAGAATCCGTCCGCGCCCTCTATTCGCTTCGGTGAGAACCATTTCCATGGCCCGCCGGACTCCCATGCAGAATCCAGCCGTTTTAGCAAGCCTAACTTTCAAACCCTGCGTCCTCCAGTCGTGAAAAATAGCTGTCCATCGTCGTAACCAAGGAATCGATATCCGTAATCCGGTTAATATTTCCGCGAAAACGGCTGCTATAAGGTAGCCCCTTAGTGTACCACAGAAGCAGGCCCCGCATGACCAAGGCGGCTCTCTGTTCACCCATCGCACCGCTTAGGTGCTCAAAATGCTCCAGCAACGCGGATTTGCGCTCCGCCAGGCTCGCCATCGGTGCGGGCAGGCCCTGCTCCTGTTGCAAAATCTGCTTGAATATCCATGGATTTCCTATGGCCGCGCGACCAATCATCACGCCGTCGCAACCGGTGTCGTTCTGCATTTTGAGAGCGAGGTTCGGCTCCCACACATCCCCGTTTCCGATCACCGGAATCTGTAAGCAGCGCTTCACCTGAGCAATCAACTCCCATTCGGCCGGCACGGAGAACCCCTGGGTCGCATAACGCGGATGAACCGTGATTGCATCGGCACCGCTTTCCTGAATGACCCGGCCAATTTCACAGGCCGTTGCGCGTTCAGGGGACCAGCCGGCCCTGATCTTGACCGTCAGTGGGACTTTGCAGGCTCGACGCACGGCCGAGACGACGGCCGCAACAGCCCTCGGCGCCCGCATCAGCGCCGCGCCCGCTCCGGTCTTGACGACCTTCTTGACCGGGCAGCCCATATTGATGTCGACCACGTCGGCACCGGCCTCGACAACCATCCGGGCGCCTTCGGCCATCACCTCAGGCTCATGCCCAAAGATTTGCACGGCAAGGGGTCTCTCACGGAGATCGCTGGCGAGGTAACGCCTCGTGCTTTCGTGACCCGCGATGAGCCCCTTGGCGCTGACCATCTCCGTTGTGACAAGCCCCGCTCCCAGCCTCTTAACGAGGAGGCGGAAAGGGAGATTCGTGATCCCAGCCAGGGGAGCCATGATGAGCCGATTCCGAAGGGCCAAGCCCCCTATTTCTAACATAATTCCATCGCCTTGGGTTGTGAAGAGGCACGCGGTCAGGCCAACCTCGCCTCAGGCAAATCCAAAATCGAACTCCCTATGATGTATCCCTTCGGATCTGTCGCGGAACTCGACGTCTCGACAAATAATTAGAGACGAAAGTGTCACTCTAAGTCACATTTTAGAAGACAAGAAGGGCAATGACAAGTGCCGCCTTCCTCCCTCCCTGCTGCCGGTCCAGATCCCTCATTCTCGTTGACAGCCGTACAGCCCTTGGCTATATTTCCTACTGATCCGGTAAATTTTGTCCTTGTCCCGATTTGTGGCCATCGTATCGAGGATCCGCTCCCGGTCATGTGCTACCCCTTCTCGCAGCCGAATCTTGGATTTATGTCCGCCCATTTGTCGGCAGCATCCTAGGAAGTGACAATGAGCAGCGTTGGTTTCTCCGGTAATAATAAAAAGCAAAACGTTCGCGTCAGGGTGATTCTGAACTTGACTGCCGTGATCGCCTTCGCCCTCCCCGCGGTTTGTTGGCCTCAAACGCGGATCGTGATCTCCGATTTCGAAGTATCGGACTGGTTTCGATCCGTTCGAGTCACCTGGAAGGCCAACGTCCCGGCCGGTGCTGACGACGCCTTCGAGATCTATCGCAGCGAACAAGAGGCCGGTCCCTATGCTCTGGTCCAAGAGATACGGCCCGGTGACAAAGAATTCTTCGATGTCATCAAGCAGGCCTATGTCTTCTACGACAAGAAGTTAAGGGTCGGAGGCCGCTATTACTACAAATTGGTATTGCGGGGCTCAGATCTTGTCTTCGGCCCTGCCCAGGGCCTTGCGTCGGGGGCGCCGCCCGGCACTTAGGCTATTGATGGAAAACCGGCCTTTGGGACGCTGTTAAGGTAGGGGCCTGGCGTGACGGAACGTGGTTGCGCGCCTCCAGAAGCTATGATGTTCGAAAGGAGGTGATGGGTGAGGCTTATCAGCGAATAGGGTCATTTGATTTCCGCTAACCATGAAAGGGAGGAACAAAATGCGAAAAACGGTACTCTTGTCGGCACTGATTCTCTTTTGCGGGACCGCACTGGCCTTTGCCGGTCCGACGGTCTCCATTGTCAAATCAGACAACCATGACCTCTCAGGGGAGCAGTGGAATTTCAGCATGTTTGATTTCACCAAACGCTGGGAGACCACCTGGACGCCCGAAAGTGAGGCCCACATCGACAAGATGGTGCGCAAGGCGGTGAAACTCGCCGGCGGGCTGCCCGTCAAAAGGGGCGACGATGTTTGCATCAAGGTCAACCTGGTTCAGGATGGCTGGTATGTCCTTTCCATGGAGCTAACCAAGAATGACATCGACCCCAAGAATTATCCCGTGCCCGATCAGAAATACTTTAACC
>CAZAGT010000338.1:0-5602 GCA_964484515.1 uncultured Desulfobacteraceae bacterium
TATGCCGAGACAACGCACTCAATCCCTCGTTTTTGAAAAGAGACCCCCATGGCCGGGCGTTAAGGCTTTAACCTCATTTCATGAAGTTTCATACGAGCCCTGGTTCATGAGGGTGTCCACCTCGTGTCCGAGACGCCCCAGGTTGTCAATCACCTTGATGCCCGCCGCTTCAAGGGCCTTGATCTTGTCGGCGGCTCGCCCCCGACCCCCTGAAATGATGGCCCCCGCGTGCCCCATCCGTTTGCCCGGCGGCGCCGTCTGTCCGGCAATGAAGGCCGCCACGGGTTTGCTGAATTCTGCGGCAATGTATTCGGCGGCTTCCTCCTCGGCCGAGCCGCCGATCTCACCGATCAGGACGACTCCGTCGGTTTCAGTGTCCTGGTTGAATCTTCTCAAGAGATCGATGAAGGTGCTCCCCACGATCGGATCGCCGCCAATGCCGATACACGTCGATTGTCCCAGGCCGACCCTCGTCAGTTGGTCAACAACCTCGTAGGTCAAGGTCCCGCTCCTCGAGATCACTCCGATGCGCCCGGGTCTGTGAATGGGGCCCGGCATGATTCCGACCTTGGTCTTTCCCGGTGAGATGATTCCGGGGCAATTAGGGCCGATGAGGACGGATTCGCCGCCCTCCATAAAATGGGCGACCCGAACCATGTCGAGGACCGGGATGCCTTCGGTGATACAAACGACGACCCGGAGATCTGCAGCCGCAGCCTCCATCACGGCATCCGCAGCGAAGGGCGGGGGTACGAAAATACACGCCACATTCGCCCCTTCCTTGAGCACGGCCTCATGGACCGTGTTGAAGACGGGAACGCCCTCGACCTCCTGGCCGCCTTTACCAGGCGTCACACCGGCCGCGACAACGGTACCGTAGGCCAGCATCTGTTTGGTATGAAAGGTCCCTTCCCTCCCGGTTATGCCTTGCACAACCACTCGGGTCTCTTGATCTACGAGGATACTCATTATGAACGCCTTTCAGAAACATCAGAGGTCATCTCATACCGGCCCTCGGGTGCCGCCGGATTCTCCTTGCGGCCCTCTCGCAGGAAAGTCTCTTACGAGCGACAACCACTTCCTGCGTGCTGCTTGGAACGGCGCCAAATGGTCACAGGGCTCCATCATTAGTGCTGTGTCGGGAGAGTTTCAATTGAAAAACAGCCGCCTGCGCCTGTCGGCGGGAGACTATGAGCGCTGCCGCATCTGAGCAGGTTGGGTTGAGGCCGGTTGTGCGCTCTACAGAGACCATCCTTCAGAGGCCCCGGAAGCATCTTCACGCATCGCAGACGGCGTTGCCTTGAGGGATTAGCTTCAGCCCGGTGATTAAGATACCTGCTGCGAGACCAGTTCGGCCGCCTCCCTCATATCCTTGGCGACGAGAAACTCCAGATTCGATTCCTTGAGTATTCTGCGTCCCTCTTCGACATTGGTCCCTTCAAGCCGCACGATGAGAGGGACCCTAATTTCGGTCTTCTCAGCGGCCGCCAGGACGCCCCGGGCAAGGACATCACACCTTAATATACCGCCAAAGATGTTGATCAGGATCGCCCTGACCTTCTTATCTTCCAGGATGATTTCAAATCCCTTGGTAATCATCTCCTCGCTGGCCCCGCCGCCCACGTCCAGGAAGTTGGCCGGTTCTGCCCCTGCCATCTTGATGAGGTCCATGGTGGCCATGGCAAGGCCTGCCCCGTTCACCATGGCGCCGATGTTTCCGTCTAAACGGATGTAGTTCAGGTTGTATTCGCCGGCCTTGCGTTCGAGCGGATCCTTCTCATGGGGGTCATCCAGGGCTGCCAACCGTTTCTGTCTGAAGAGGGCATTGTCGTCGATCGTCATCTTGGCGTCTACGGCAAGGACGTTGCCCTCCTTCGTGATGACCAGGGGATTGATCTCGGCCAGGGAGCAATCCAGATCGACGAAGACGTTATACAGCTTTCCGGCGAGCGACATGAGCTGCCGGATGGAATCGGGGGCGGGAAGCGGATCAATCCCGTAGAACAGGTTTCTGCCGTGGTAAGGCATCCAGCCGGTATCAGGGCTCACGGGCTGTGTCATGACCAGCTGAGGGGACTTGGCCGCGACCTCTTCAATCTCCATCCCCCCAGCCGGGCTGAATATCACGACAGGGCTTGCTTGGGCCCTATCGATAACCACGGCCAGATAAAACTCGCGCTCGATATGGACACCCTCCTCGACCAAGATCCGGTAGACTTTTCGTCCCTCGGGACCCGTCTGCGGAGTCACCAAGGGTCGACTCAGGATCGCTTCCGCCGCCTCAGCGACATCTTCTGCGGACCGGGCGATCTTGACACCTCCGCCCTTACCGCGGCCGCCGGCGTGGACCTGGGCCTTGACCACCCAAGGGGGGCCATTCAGGTCTTCTGAGGCCTTTACGGCTTCTTCGACCGTGACTGCGACCTTCCCCACAGGCACGGGAATCCCAAACGTGCCGAACAGGTCCTTGGCCTGATATTCGTGTAATTTCATAGTCATACCCCACTGTAAAATGACTAACCTACTGTCTCGCGCGCGCGGGTGTCAAGGGCTTTGGACTCCGCTCGATATTCAGATCGGCGGAAGATTTAGGTTTGACTTCAACGTGCGAAGCCACCTTCCATAGCTCTATAATGTGTCAGTGGCTGTGCCATTCAAGGCCATGTCATCATCAAGTCCGAAATTCGAAAATCGAAATCCGAAACAAACCCAAAACCTGAATGTCCTAATGACAGAAACAAGCTGCCACCATGATGATTATAGCCAGCAAGAACACCTTACAGGGTTTGGGTCATTTAGATTTAGGTCATTCGATATTGTTTCGAGTTTCGGATTTCGTGCTTCGAATTTGTGATATCAAGGTCGAAATGTTTCATGCCTCGTAAGATGTTGCTTCATGACATATTCCCTTAGGGGGGATTCTTTAGATACGCCTTCAGGTACTTCGCCGTGTAGGACCCATTGGACCGGGAGAGGATTTCCGGCGGCGAACCGGCGGCAACAACCCGGCCTCCGTCCTCGCCTCCCCCCGGCCCCAGGTCAACAATGTAATCGGCCTCTTTGATGATCTCCATATTGTGCTCGATGACGGCGACCGTGTTGCCATGGTCGACGAGGGCCTGGAGCACCTTGATCAACTTTTGGACATCCGCCAGATGCAGACCGGTCGTCGGTTCATCCAGGATGTAGAGGGTCCGGCCGCGAGAGGGTTTGGCCAGTTCCTCCGCCAGCTTAATGCGTTGGGCCTCGCCCCCCGAAAGGGTCGGGCTTGGTTGTCCCAGCCTCAAGTATCCCAAGCCGATGTCGCACACGGTACGCAAGGCGGGTCGAATGGAGGGCACCGCTCCGAAGAATACGGCGGCCTCTTGAAAGGTGAGATCGAGGATCTCGGAGATGTTCTTGCCCTTGAAGGTCACATCGAGCGTCTCCTGGTTGAAGCGCCGTCCGTCGCAGACCTCACAATGTACATAGACGTCGGGCAGGAAACTCATGGCGACCTTGAGGGAGCCGTGTCCCTTGCAGCCCTCGCATCGGCCGCCGGCGACGTTAAAGGAGAAGCGTCCTGGTCGGTAGCCTCGTGTTCGGGCCGTAGGTGTCAGGGACAGGAGTCGCCGGATCTCCGAAAGGAATCCAACATAGGATGCCGGTACCGACCTGGGTGTTCGACCGATGGGGCTATGGTCCACCTCCAGGACCCGCTCCAATCGCCGCCATCCTTTGATGTCTCTGCATTGTCCCGCTTTCTTGCCGTGGCCCAAAAGGCGATTACGCAGCCCCTTGAAGAGGGTCTCTTTGAGGAAGGTCGATTTTCCCGAGCCCGACACCCCCGTGACGCAAGTCAGCGTCTCCAAGGGGAGGTCTACGTCGATCTCCTTTAGGTTATGCTCCGCTGCCCCGAGGACCCTGAGGGTCGCTCGCCCGCTGACCGGTCGCAGGCGCGACGTGATTTCGTGCGGGTGGCCGTTGAACGCAGCACCGGTGACAGAGGTGGCGGCCTTCTTGAGATCGGCAAGCCGCCCCGCGGCAACCAAGCGTCCGCCCGATTCGCCGGCCCCGGGGCCGAGGTCGATAATGTGATCTGCCGCGCGGATGGTCTCCTCATCGTGTTCGACCACGACGATGGAGTTGCCGCGCGTCTTCAGTTCTTGAAGCGCATCTAGTAAGGTCTGGTTATCCTTGGCATGGAGGCCGATCGTCGGCTCGTCCAGGATGTAGCACACTCCCGTCAAGTTTGACCCCAGCTGGGCTGCAAGCCTCACTCGTTGGGCCTCGCCCCCCGAGAGGGTATCGCCGCTGCGGCTCAACGAAAGGTAGGATAGGCCGAGCCGGTTGAGAAGAGAGAGACGCGCCCGGATCTCGGCCATAATAGGCTTGGCGACGGCAGTCTCGCCTCGCTTGAAGGAGAGGCCTTCGAGGAGATCGTGAGCCTGGGAGGCCGGTAGCCGGACGAGATCCCAGATGGAATGACCTCCAATCTTGACCGCCAATGCCTGGGCCTTTAGACGACTGCCCTGACATTCCGGACAGGTCACGGCCTGGTTCTGATCGAACGGCTCATCCTCGTGAAGCCCGTCTAGGCACCCCAACCCGCCACAGGCGGGGCAGGCCCCTTGCTTACTGTTGAACGAAAAGAGGCGTGGGTCGAGTTCTTGCAGGCCAACACCACAGGCGGGACAGAAGCCCCTTAGGCTGAAGACCTCCTCGCGCCCCTTGTCATCGACGACCAGGAGTCCACCGCCACCTTCTGCGAGGGCCCGAGCCACGATCCGGTCGGTATCCGGACTGGGCAGCTTTCCGATCGCCAACTCAATCGTGTGTTCATGATAGCGACTGAGCGCCATTCCCTGCTTCAGGTCCGTCAGGACGCCGTCAATCCGGGCTGCCTGGAATCCCAGCTTGACGGCGCGGTTTAGCAAGTCTTTATGGAAGCCCTTGCGACCGGCAACCTTCGGGGCCAGAATAGTTGCCTTTCTGCGTCGATAGAGCTTGGTGATGCGTTCCGCGATCTCTTGCCTCGTCTGGCTGGTCAATCGACGGCCACAATCGGGGCAGTGCTGTTGGCCCAGTCTGCTGAAGAGGAGTCTTAGAAAATGATAGATCTCGGTCAGCGTTGCCATGGTCGAGCGCCTGCTGGCGTGGCTGATGCGCTGTTCTATGGCCACGGTGGGCGGCAACCCGGATACTCTGTCCACATCCGGCCGTTCAAGGATCTTGACGTATTGACGCACATAGGGAGCAAGGCTTTCGAGGTAGCGGCGCTGTCCCTCGGCAAAGAGGATATCGAACGCAAGCGTGGATTTGCCCGACCCTGAGACCCCCGTGATCACGACGAGTTCCTGGCGGGGAATGGACAGGGCGAGGTTCTTGAGGTTGTGCTCCTTGGCGCCACTAATCCCGATCTTTGAATATCCTACCGAGGACCGCACATGAGGAGCCGACCGTGAGGAGCGGGACCGCAACCTATTGTGTCCGGTAAGATATTGCCGTAGAAACGAGCCCGTGTGCGATCGTCGGCTTTGGGCCACCTTCTCGGGTGTCCCGAACGCCACGACCTCTCCGCCGGCGGCGCCACCCTCCGGGCCCAGGTCGATAACCCAGTCGG
>CAZAGT010000339.1:0-5531 GCA_964484515.1 uncultured Desulfobacteraceae bacterium
ACCTGGTACAGGAGCGGATGACGAAGGAGTGAGGAATTCCTGCCCAAGAAAATGGGGCTTTCAGGAAGCAGGCCGTATGGGGCTTAAGGCGTTTCTGCTTCGATATTTAAAATTCGAAGCACGAAATCTGAGACTCGAAACAATATCAAATGACCCAAACCCAAGTGACCCAAACCGCGCAACCTGACTTCCCGTTCCATGAGCACCTTTTAGTAGGTTGTTTAGATCATTAAGACATTCGGGTTTCGGATGTGTTTCGGATTTCACTATTCGAATTTCGGATTTGTCGGTAACACTGCTTTGCACGGGATAGCCGCTGAAACATGACCACGCCCAAAGGACGTGGTTTTCTGAGTCGCCCCAAAACATGATTGAGAGACCCTAAGGCCTTGCGTCGTCGAATGATGGACATACTGGCCTGCCCGGTCTGCGGGCAGTCCTTTGAACTTTCCATATCGGGCCTGGAGGAGGCCGGATGCGACGGGGATACCTTTCCTGAATGCTCTCATTATTGCGCGTACATATCCCGTAATCTGACTTCTACCAGCAACAGGAAAGACGCATACGTGCATTGCAGACAATGCTATCAGGAAGATGTGGCCTCAGGCACGCTGACCTGTCCTAAGGGACATACGTACCCGATTCGTGGATCCATTCCACGATTCGTGTCCACATTCTCCACAGACGGGAGAACAAAACAGACCTTTGACGTGGAGTGGGGCGTTTTCCACTACGAGGAGAAGATATACGGACATACTCAGGATGAAGAGCTGGGTGACTTCTTTCGCCGGATGGTGATCGATGCGGCCTTTCTGAGAAATAAGACGATCCTCGATGCGGGCTGTGGCGTAGGCAGACTGGCCCAGAGCATTAGCCGTCTGGCTAAGGAAGTCGTGGCCATCGATCTCAGCGGGGGCGTTGAAGAGGCTCGCATCAGAAACCGGGACAGGTACACGGTACACGTTCTCCAAGGTGATATCATGGCGCTGCCGTTGGGGCCTTGCTCCTTCGAATACGCCTACGCCAAGGGTGTCCTTCACTACGTTTCAGACCCTCGAAAATGCATCTCCGGTCTGGCGGATGTCGTCCAACCCGGAGGGGGGCTTTCCATCACCATCTATCCAAGGATGTCCCCGCTTTTCGAGATCTTCAATCGACAGTTGCGACGAATCACCGTGAAACTACCTGTTTCCATGGTGTTTAGGCTGAGCTTTCTCCTGCTTCCCTTTTTTTCACTTTCATGGAAATGGAGTGGTGTCGAGAAACGCCCCATCGAATGGAATGAAAGGGCCCACATGATCTTCAACTGGCTTTCATCAGCCTTTCAGAACAGGGCAACCAACGAGGAGGTCCTAGGCTGGTTCCGGGACTGCGGTTTTGACCGGATGAAACTGTCCGACATCCCGGTCGGGATCACAGGAACGAGATCATGAGTAAGGGGGAGATTCTGTGAGCCGTTGGAATGCGCGATATTCACAGGATTATGGTTGAGCAGGAAGACGTTGCGAATGACCAGTGACGAGATAAAACTGGCAGAGGGTCAATAAGGGAGCTTTCAGCCCTCGGCAGTCAGTCCCGCCACGTGCCGCGGGAGCGGCCAGTTTGATCGACTATACATCCTGTTGGTCGATGAAGAGATCTGAGATTGGCCGTTCTTGTCATTCCGGCAAAAGCCGGAATCCAGTTGTGTCCGGGCTTTCCGGACTCCGGCCTTCGCCGGAGTGACGAGTATTTGGACATCTCGCGAGTCTTCTTGGTCACATGAGAGACGTTGTCTCATACGAGTTCAGGGATGGACCCATCGCCCTCAGATCAACGCGCAATCGCAATGTTTCAAGGCCATGATGCTTGACCCCAAGACCCACCTCAAAAAAATCCCTGAACTGGTCCAACCGTTGACCTGCCTCAAAGGAGTTGGGCCAAAGAAGGCATCATTGCTGGCTCGGAAGGGGCTTCACACGGTCATCGATCTCTTATACTTCAGGCCCATCCATTACGAAGATCGGACACGCGTTACTCCAATCAAGGACGTGCCCGAGGGAATTTCCGCTCTCGTGACCGGCAAGGTCGTTTACGGCAGAGAGGAACGATTCCCCAGGAGCCACAAACGCCTTTTCCGCATCGGAGTTGAAGAAAAAGGAGACCCCCTGGAGTTGCTCTGGTTCCAGTACCGCCGACCCCAGCTTAGCGGTCTCGCCCAGCCGGGCAACAAGCTTTTGGCTTACGGGGTCGTCCAACGAAACGGAAGGAAGCGCCAGATGGTGCACCCTGAGGTGAAGGTCCTCACGGGGACTGAAAGCGACCTCGACGGCCTATTGGGGTTCTATCCTGTCTATTCCGGCACCCCGGGCATCTCGCCGCATGCATTCCGTTCCCTGGTGAAAAACGCGCTGGATCGTTATCTCCCGACGCTCATCGATCCGATACCCCCTGGGGTGCAAAGACGCGTCAAACTCCCGGGCCTTGCCGAGGCCCTAAGAAACGCCCACCATCCACCTAAAGAATCATCCCTCGCTGAACTCAACCAATGCCGGACTCCCTTTCTCAACAGGCTTCTTTTTGATAGGTACCTACTCCTCATGCTCGCGATGGTCTTGCGCAAGTCGCTTCGCCAAAAAAGGTCCATCGCTCCCTTTTCAATCCCTTCCAACTCGGTCCAACATCTACAGGACCACTTCCCTTTCAACTTCACAAGGGATCAAACCAGGGCCATCATCGACATCATCAAAGACCTGAAAAGCGGAAGCCCTATGAGCCGATTGGTCCTGGGAGACGTCGGGTGCGGCAAAACGGTAGTAGCGGCCGCGGCAGCCTATTTGGCCGTACGTAATCGCGTCCAAGTCGCGGTGATGGTGCCTACTCAGGTTCTTGCAGACCAGCATTTTGCCACCTTCTCCCACCTATCCGGGCAAATGGGTCTTCAGCCGATCCTGTTGACCAGCGACCTAACGGGACGTGAACGGAAGGAGATCTGCAACGGGATCAAGAGAGGAGACTACAATCTGGTCGTCGGAACCCACTCCCTAATCCAAAAAGGGGTATCTTTTGCGAAATTGGGGCTCGTCGTGATCGATGAGCAACAACGCTTTGGGGTACGTGAACGCGCCCTGCTCGATCGGAAGGGAAACAATCCGCACCTCCTTGTCATGACGGCCACGCCCATTCCCCGAACCCTGGCCATTACCCTTTACGGTGATATGGACGTCTCCGTGATCAGGGAATTCCCAAAGGGCCGCAAACCTGTATCAACCCGCCTTGTGACGCCGAAAGAAAAGAGGGCCGTCTTTGAGCTGTTGAAGCAGAGGCTGGCCTTAGGCCAGCAGGCCTTTGTCATATGCCCGGTCGTGGAAGGCTCCGAAGATACCGATCTGAAAGATGCCACAGAGATGGCCGCCAAATTGAAGAAGCTGTTGCAGCCTCCGTATAGAGTTGGACTGGTACACGGGCGCATGCCCGCGGAGCAAAAGGAACGGACGATGAACGGCTTTCGTGAGCGTACCATCGACCTCCTCGTCGGAACAACGGTCGTTGAGGTCGGGGTCCACGTCCCAAATGCCACGGTGATGATCGTTGAACATCCGGAGCGCTTCGGTCTGGCGCAACTCCACCAGCTTCGGGGACGAGTTGGTCGAGGGACCGAGCAAGGTATCTGCCTGCTCATCACCTCGGACCATCTGCCTGAGAATGCTCGAACCAGGCTGGACGTCCTGGTAGCAAACCAGGACGGCTTTGAAGTCGCACGCAGGGATCTCGAATTGCGTGGACAAGGTGAGGTTGTCGGTACGAAACAGGCCGGTATCGGAGAACTGAATTATGCTGAAATCACGGCTGCGCCGGGGCTTCTCCTACAGGCTAGGAAGGCGGCCGAACGCCTGGTGGAATCTGATCCCGACCTGGCCCTTCCAAAGCATGTCTTTCTCAAGGACATGCTGGCAACTATCCTTGAGCAGGCCCCGGCGGATTATTGAAAACTCCCAATCACCGGCAGAACGAACCACGTCTTTTGCCTGAATCCCCCTGTCTGTGGCATGAATTTTTCATTGACACGAACTTGGCTTTATCCCTATTTATCCTCTGACCTCATGGGGGCTAGGGCCGCATTACGTTAATGGGGGAGTTTTACCAATGCACGAATTCAGGCGAATGAATCGTCTACCGCCTTACGTATTTAGGGTTGTCGACGAGCTCAAGATGAACCTGAGGCGCCAGGGAGAAGATGTTATCGATCTGGGGATGGGCAACCCTGACATCCCGACGCCCAAGCACATCGTCGACAAATTGACAGAGGCGGCCAGCAAGGGGCGCAATCACAGGTATTCGGCGTCCGCGGGCATCACCAAGCTTCGAAAGGCGATTGCCGATTGGTACAAGAGACGTTTCGACGTGGAACTAGATCCCGAAACGGAGGCGATTGCAACGATCGGCGTCAAGGAAGGACTGTCGCATTTGGTGCTGGCAACCGTGAGTCCGGGTGATGTGGTATTCTCTCCGAACCCGACCTATCCCATCCACCCCTACTCGGTCATCATTGCCGGTGGAGATCTACGAAGTATTCCGATCGACCCGGAACGGGATTTCTTTGACGACCTATTGACGGCCACAAAACAGACATGGCCGAACCCCAAGATCCTGATCATCTCATTTCCACACAATCCGACCACTACCGTCGTTGACAAGGACTTCTTCGAGAAGGTTGTAGCCTTCTGTCGCGAGCACAAGATGATCGTGATGCACGATTTCGCGTACGCCGATCTCGTTTTCGACGGCTACAGCCCGCCGAGTTTCCTTCAGACTACCGGCGCCAAGGAGATCGGGGTCGAGTTCTTCAGTCTTTCCAAGAGCTACTCCATGCCCGGCTGGCGAGTCGGATTTTGTGTCGGGAATCCTGAGTTGGTGGCCGCGCTGCGCCGGATCAAGAGCTACCTCGATTACGGGATGTTCCAACCGATTCAAATCGCTGCAATCATCGCTCTGAACGGCCCGGACGATTGCGTACGTGAAATCGTTAACATCTACAAGGATCGCAGGGATGCCCTTGTTGACGGGCTCAATAGGATCGGCTGGGTGACGGATAAACCGGTGGGAACCATGTTCGTATGGGCCAAGATCCCCGCAGAGTACCTTGAGATGGGATCAGTTGAATTCGCCAAGAAACTCATGCTGGAGGCCAAGGTGGCCGTGTCCCCGGGGATTGGGTTCGGAGAGTACGGCGACCGCCACGTTCGATTCGCCCTTGTGGAGAATCATCAGCGCATCAACCAGGCGATTCGCGGGATTAGGCAAGTGTTATAAGGTGATGGCTCATAGCTTACAGCGCAGTCGGAGGACCGGCTCTATTTCTTGCTATGAGCTGAGAGCTTTGAGCGCGTATGAAACTCCATGAAACGAGATCAATGATACCTTAACGCCCGGCCATGGGGGTCTCTTTTCAAAAACGAAACGTTACCTGCTCGAACGCTGAAGAAGCTTGCAAGCCAGGCGGCCGGAGCAGACTCGGAGAATGCGCCAAGGCTGTCAGTCCGGCCTATTCC
>CAZAGT010000340.1:0-5491 GCA_964484515.1 uncultured Desulfobacteraceae bacterium
GGGATGAGCAGTTGCCGGACATAGACAATTATCTCCACTTCAACAGCGCGGCATTCGGCAAGATCTACGAGATGATGACGATCGTTTGTCATGAAAACGCCATCAAGAAAAGGACGCCTGCAAAGAGCGTCAAGGAGTGGGAGAAACAATTCCGCAAGATTCAGCGAAAGTTCGGCAAACTGCCCGTGATGAAGTAGGCAAGACAGCAAAACGCGGCCGGGAGAATAGGGTATTCTCCCGGCCACAACCTAAGTCATCGTTCATCTTGACGACGAGGATCTCATCGGGAGAAGCGTAATGTCCGATGGAACAATTGCAGGCATCAACGGCAGCGGTAGAACGTTCACGGAGACCCTGAGCAACGAGAAGTATGTGAAGTGGCTATGTATCCTGCCTCTGCTGGTGATGCTGGCCGCCTTCATGCTGTACCCCACCTTCTACTGCCTGTACATGTCATTCACGGATTATGTCATGAAGGGGGCGCCGGAGTTCATCGGGCTCGAGAACTACAGGGATGTCCTCCATGACGGGGTATTTTGGCAGGCCCTCGGACGAACCTTCCTCATCCTCGTCGTATGCATCAGTGTTGAGCTTATCCTAGGGATGACGTTTGCCCTTTTGCTGAACAGGGACTTCAAGGGCCAAAACGTGGTGCGGGGTCTATGCTTTCTGCCTCTTCTCGTTTCCCCCTTGGCCATGTCTCTCATGTGGAACTACATGCTTCATGTACAGTTCGGGATCGTCAACCAGGTTCTCGACTGGATTGGGTTGGCACGGGTCGAGTGGTTCTCGAGTCAGAAGTATGCCATTTTCACCATCATGTTCATTTCCATCTGGCAGTGGACACCCTTTTCGATCTTTATCCTCCTCGCGGGATTGCGGGGTATGCCGAAAGACCAGTTCGAAGCCGCGAGCGTTGACGGGGCCGGCGCGTTCTTTACCTTTCGCAAGTTGACCTTGCCGATGCTGAAACCGCTGATCATTATCATTATACTTCTCCGAACGATGTGGCTGATCCGGATCTTCGATCCTCTGTACGGAACGACTCGCGGCGGCATGAATACGGAGGTCCTTGACTGGATGGTGTATCGCATCTCCTTTGTCTTTTTTGACGTGGGGGGGGGAGCGGCACTTGCGATTTTTTCACTTTATTTGACGATCATCCTCTGTGCCATCATGTACCGACAGCTCATCAAGGCGATGGAGGCAGGGACATAGTCTTTTCTTCACCAATTTTGGGGGGAGTACAGAAGTGAAACGGGCACTTTTCTACCTCGTCATTATCATCATGTTGGTCGGTTTTCTTTTCCCCATATTTTGGGTCTACGTAACATCGCTTAAGCCGCCTGATGATATTTTCAAACCCGAGAAGCTGATATTCAAACCGACACTATACAATTATCACTATATCGCCTCAGTGAGGCCCTCCTTTGAGGAGTTGCTCAATTCGGCGATCGTGAGCCTCGCAAGTACCTTTTTGGTCATGCTTGTCTCATTGCCGGCCGCCTACAGTTTCGCCCGCTTCAACACAGGGAAAGGGCATCTTCTCTTCGTTACCATTTCGACCCGGATGTTCCCTGGGGTCGTGGCCGCACTCCCTTTCTTCATCGCCTTCCGGCAATTCGGACTGCTGGACACCCACCTTGGGCTGATATTGCTCTACGTGTATTTCAACATGTCCTTCGCCACCTTTCTGCTATTCGGCTTCTTTAAAGAAATCCCCGAGGATGTCGAGTATGCGGCGATGGTGGATGGCTACAGCCGTTTCGAAGCACTGCGAAAGATCATATTCCCGCTCATCAAACCAGGCGCCGCCATCACGACGGCGTTTTGCCTGATCTGGTCGTGGAATGAGTTCTTTTTCGCATTTCTCTTTACCCGCCGGATTGCGCGGACAGCTTCGGTCGGCCTGGCCACCTTCTGGGGCTCCGTGGAGATCCAGTGGGGTCCCATGTGCGCCATGATGGGCGTCGCGATGCTTCCCACGCTGGCCGGAGCCTGGCTCATGCAGCGGTACATCATTCGGGGATTGACGTTTGGCGCCGTCAAAGGGTAACGGAACGGTCACACGAGTCAGAAAGAGGGTGAGCGATGGCATTTGGTGACAGGCTTTTTTGGGGTATCATGGTCTTTATTGGGATCAACCTGTTCTGGCTTGGTGTCCTGGAAGAACATCTTTCCCAATGGTTTGGCGCTGTTCTGGGTGTCCTGGGCTGTCTTGCCGCGATCAAATTCATACCCCCTCCGAAATTGGAGGAATCTGAAGAGGAGAAATAGCTAAGACATGGCAGGCGTACAACTTGAAAAAGTGGTGATGAAGTACGGAAATCTGGTCGCCTTGAAGGGGATCGATTTCGATTGCCACGAAGGGGAGTTCTTTACGCTGCTGGGCCCTTCCGGCTCAGGCAAAACGACCACCCTCGAACTGATCGCCGGGATTAAGACGCCCACCGAGGGTGACATCTTCATCGGCAATCGCCGGGTGAACGACTTGCCGACCCATGAGCGTGATGTTGCGATGGCCTTCGAGAACTATGCCCTCTATCCCCATTTCACGGTCTACGAGAACATCGCCTTTCCCCTACGTTCTCCTCGCAGGAAGCGCAGCCTCTCCGATTTAGACATGAAGGAGACGGTGAGCGAAATCGCCCGGCTGCTTGGGATCGACGGTCTTCTCCAACGGAGGCCGCAACAACTCAGCGGGGGCCAAAAACAGAGAGTCTCCCTGGCACGGGCGATGGTGCGGAGGCCCGAGGTCTTCCTGCTCGATGAACCCATCGCGCACCTCGATGCGAAGTTGAAGGTCTCTGCTCGCACCCAATTGAAACAGCTGGCCAATAGGCTCGGAATCACGATTCTCTACGTGACCCATGATTTCCGTGAAGCATTGGGGCTTTCCGATCGTCTGCTGGTCTTGAGGAGAGGCAACATCGAGCAGATCGGAACCCCTGAGGAACTCTACAACACGCCGGCGACGGACTTTGTGGCCAGGCTTATCGGAGATCCGCCCATCAACCTGATTGACGGCGAAGTCGTCCGTGAGAACGGCGCGCTCTATTTTCAGGTTGAAGCACATTTCCGTTTTCCGATCAGGCCGGAACTGGTCAACCGAGTGGACGAGGTTGCATGGGACGAAAACGGGCGTCGAATGATACGCCTTGGTGTCCGCCCCAATTGCGTCAGGGTGTCGCCGCAGAAGATGTCGGACGAATCATTTGAGCTCCCCGTCTACGTGGTCGTCCCGGAAGCTGAATGCTGTTCGGTCACTTTTGAGTTGACCCATTGCTTTTTTCACGCCCGGTTGGAAGAACGCGTACACTACGAGGTGTCCGAGAAGGTTTGGGCGGAGGTCGACCAGGATAACCTATACTTCTTCCGGAAGAGCATGGAACTTGTAAAATAGGAAGGTCGTTTTATGAGCACGGTCGAAGCGAGACGTGTTTGGAAGATCTACGAAGGCGACGTCGAGGCGGTCAGAGACACCAGTTTCCTCTGCGAAAAAGAGGAATTCATTGCCATCCTGGGGCCGTCGGGATGCGGCAAAAGCTCCACCCTGCGGATGCTCGCGGGCCTCGAGCGGATTACCAGAGGGGAGATCCTCTTTGACGGTAAGGTGGTCAATGAATTGAGCCCGCGAGACCGGAATGTGGCCCTGGCCTTCGAGTCCTACGCACTCTATCCGCCGTTGACCGTTTACGAAAACATCGCCTTCCCGCTGAGGGCCCGTGGCATGGAAAAGGGTGAGATCGACCGCAAAGTACGAGACATCGTCAGGGCCCTTGAGCTGACCGACGTGCTGAAGCGGAAACCGGGGAAGCTGAGTGGAGGGCAACAGCAGCGTGTTTCCCTGGCCCGGGCCCTTGTGAGAGACCCTTCCGTGCTTCTGCTGGACGAGCCCCTTTCCCATATGGACCAGCGCGTACGAACGGTAATTCGGGCCAGGATTCGACGGATTCACGACGAACTCTCCACCACCACCATCTACGTGACCCATGATCAGGAAGAGGCCGTTACGTTGGCCGATCGGATCATCGTGATGGACCTGGGAGAGATCCAACAAATCGGAACAGCAGACGAATTGTTGAACCGTCCCGCCAACCACTTCGTGGCTGGTTTCATTGGTGAGCCGGCCATGAATTTTCTGGAAGGCCGGGTAGAAGGGGAGAACGCAGTGGCCGTCCATAACGGGGGATTAACCGTGTCCTGGAGTGTGGCCGGAACCATCTCACCTCCAAGCTCGAACTCGCGGGTGGTGGTTGGCCTTCGTCCCGGCAGCGCACGGATCGCCACGGAAGAGACATCGGCAGGTATCAAGGGGCGGGTAGAGGTGATCGAATTCCTTGGCGATTATCGAATCCTGACCCTAATCATGGATGATTTGGAATTCAAAGCGATCGTTCCCCCGGATTATGATGTCAAGCACGGTGACACCGTTTGGATCTGGGGCGAACCTGAAGACCTGCACGTGTTCGATCGCGAAACCGGGGAAAAGCTTATCAAGAAAACATGATCAGTGAAGTTCCCTCCCGCGCTTGCTGGCCGAAGACGCCCACCCAACGTACGTCTGTCCGGCACTCACGGTTTCGGACAATCCCTCTCAATGATCAGGTGGCAGAGGGTAAGAGCATCCTCAGCGATATGCAGGGTTCGAAGGAGTTCCTGGCCCCTCCTCTGGTTTCTTGCAACAAGAAAGTACGCACGACGCCGTCAATTTGCTCTCGACGCAATGCGCAATACGTGGCTGAGCAAATCTTGAGCCAGGCAGCCAGGCTATCTGAGCTGGCGAGGGTCTTTTGGCTTCAGGCCCAATTCCAGTTGATTTCGATGCCAGCCAGTGCGCCGCCGTCCACCTGCACGGCGCACCCGGTAATATAGCTGGCGCACTCGGATGCCAGGAAGGCCACGACCTGACCGACCTCATCCGGTCGCGCATAGCGCTTGATCGAGCTTGCCTGGGCTGCGGCGGAATTCAAGACCTCTTCCCTTGTCTTGCCAATTTCGGCCCCAAGCTTGTCCGCAAACTTGTCCCATATCTCGGTATGAATCAGTCCCGGACAGATGGCGTTGGCACAAATGCCGTCCTTGGAATAGTACATGGCCAGGGATCGGGTGTAGTTGATCACTGCGGCTTTTGCAGCGTCGTAGTCGGCCACTCCGACACCGGGGGCGAGGCCGTACATGGAACTCATGTTGATGATTCGTCCCCACTTATTAGCGATCATCTTCGGGACGATCAACCGGCAGGTCCTGACGACGGCCATGAGGTGGATGTCTAACTGCCCCTGCCACTCCTCATCTGTGGCATCGATCGGTGTCGTGGGGTGGGAATGGCCCGCATTATTGAACAGGATGTCCACCCGCCCAAAGGTGTCAAAGGCCCGTGAGACAAGTCCGTCAATATCTGCGGCCTTTTCCATATCGGCGACGACGGCCAAAGTCTTTACCCCGTGCGCCCGGATTTCCTTTTCGGCAGCCTCCAAATCCGCCTCGT
>CAZAGT010000341.1:0-5476 GCA_964484515.1 uncultured Desulfobacteraceae bacterium
ACCCTGAGGACCGTCCATTTCATGGTGAAGGACTTTGCGCGCGGGATCAAACCTCACACGGCGGAGCAGATCGCCCGTAATCTGGCAATCCCGATTCGACTCGTGCGCGACATGCTACGAGACCTGGTCGAATCAGCGATCATCTCCGAGGTCTGTGAAGACGACGGCAGGGAGATCGCCTACCAGCCGGCCCAGGATGTTGGCCTGTTTACCATCAAATACGTCATCGACGCCCTGGAGCACCGCGGAATTGAAGACATTCCCGTGGCAGGCTCAGAGGCACTCGAAAAGATCTCCGAATGTTTAACAACGTTCGATGAGACACTCAATCGATCGCCGGCGAACACACTCCTGAAGGACATTTAGTCGCGCCAGAGGCCTTCTGAGAGCGGCAAGGCAGGGAGCAGCTCGGTTGTTATCTGTGGCCATTATTACGAGGAACGAGGCGGAACGGCTTCCGGATTGCCTACGAAGCCTCGCTTTCAGCGATGACATTGTGGTCGTGGATTGCGGAAGTAAGGATGAAACGGTCAGAATCGCGGAATCCTTTGGGGCCGAGGTATTGGTTGAGGAGTGGCGTGGGTACGCGGCCCAAAAGCAATTCGCCGTCGATCGTTGTCGGCATGAGTGGGTACTTGTCATTGACGCGGACGAGAGGGTCCCGGAGTCCACAGCGGTGTGTATTGAACGTGAATTGGCGCAGAACGACCACGCCGTAGCCGCATACAGCTTCAAGCGTAAGAACTATTTGCATGGACGCTGGATCAGACACTGCGGATGGTGGCCTGATCGTATCGTTCGCCTTGTTCATCGCACGCGCGGGGCCTTTGACGGCCGGTCGGTGCATGAGCGCTGGATTACGGACGGCAGGGTCCAGGATCTCGATGCGTGCATCGAACACGTCAGCTTTCGCAGCTACTCCGATCTAGTCGCCAAGATGGAGACCTACTCGAATCTGACGGCAAGAGAACTATTTCAAGAGGATGAACCGGTCAACGCCCTAACCCCCGTGCTCCATGGCTCATGGATGTTCCTGAAGACCTTTTTGCTCGAATTGGGTTTCCTGGAGGGCTTCGACGGCTTTACGATATCGATCATGAACGCGGGGGGCTCCTTCTTCAAGTATGCTAAACTGAGAGAGATGAAGAAGTGGTCCCATGCCCAAAAGGAGATCCTAAAGCATCTATGATTCCGATGACCATGTTCTTGGGACTTTATCTCCTCCTCTACGCCCTCAGTGCTATTGCGCAAGTTTCGCTACATCTATTGAACGCAGTCTATATCCGACGGCAAGGGGATGAAGTCCCCGCGCAGCTGACAGGATGGATCGATAAGGAGAAGCTTGCAGAGATTCGTCGTTACCTGATCGATAAGACTCGGCTCACGGTCACGGAGGCGGTCACGGTCAAGGTCCTCTTTCTTGCCGTGCTTCTCAGCGGTCTGCTGCCCTGGTTCACAGAAGGCCTGCGAGGCGTTCCGGAGCTGATAGCCGGGCTGGTCTTTTTCGCCGCTGTCGGCTTGTCGGCCGGGATCCTGGGGCTTCCCTTCGACTACTACCATGCCTTCGTCATCGAAGAGAAATTCGGATTCAATACCAAGACCATCAAGACATGGGCATTGGACAGTGCAAAGGCATGGTGTCTGGCAATAATTCTAGGAGGAACCCTCGTTTCCCTCTTACTTCTGATCATAAAGGTGGGAGGGACGCTCTGGTGGTTTTGGGCCTGGTTGGCCTTCTTCGCCTTCCAAGTCCTGATTTCTGCTATTTACCCCACCGTTATCGCTCCGATCTTTAACCGGTTTACGCCCCTCGAGGATAGCGAACTGACAGCGTCCATCCGGAGATTCGCAGAGCGGGAAGGCCTTTCTGTCGAAGGGATTTATCAGATGGACGCCTCTAAGCGGACTCGCCACACCAACGCCTTTCTGGCCGGCCTGGGTCGGACCAAACGGATCGTCTTGTTCGACTCCTTGCTGCAATCTCACAAAGAAGATGAAATTGTGGCCATCCTCGCCCACGAAGTCGGTCACCTCAAGCGTCACCATATCCGCAAATCCCTCTTTCTGATCGGCGGGGTCACACTTGTTCTCTTCTACATAGCATCTCAATTGATGCGGGGAAACGTATTGTACGACAGCTTCGGCTTCTCCGCTGCGCCAGCCTACATCGGCCTATTCCTTGTGTTCGTGGTGTTCTCACCCCTTCAATTCTTGATTTCGCCCCTTGGTTTGGCGGTTTCCAGGGCGTTCGAAAGGGATGCGGACCGTTACGCATGCGTAAGCTTGGGTGACGGCACCGGCCTCGTCAACGCCTTGAAGAGGATGGCGCGCGACAACCTCAGCAATCTTCAACCGCATCCTCTTTTCGCCTGGTTCAACTATGCTCACCCGCCCCTTAACGAGAGACTGACGCGCCTTCGGACAGTGCATTCCGCAAAGGCGCAGGGGCATCGTTCAGCAACGGTTGAAGGTGCTTGAAGTTTTTCCATAAAGATTTATACTATTGTTTAATTGAGCGAAGAGTCTCACATAGCAGGAGCAAGCGCCGGAGATCAGAATGATGCGTTCCGAAGGGCGGTTATAAACCGGAAACGGGGGAGTGATAGGCCGTCTGTAAGGTCACAAACCGACCGCTGGCGCCGATGGCTTCTCGATCTCAACTCAGATCATTAGGACCTTGCCTACCAGGTCGAAGATTTGAAGTCAGGAGGATATAACGTGATGGATATCGCTACGGCAACCAGACAAAGGACAGACGTCCTTGTCAATGAGTTTGTCAGGAGTGTCTATAACTGGATGTGTATCGGGCTTGCCATGACGGGGGCCACGGCTCTTTACGTTTCGAGCAACGAAGCGCTGATTCGGCTGGTTTTTGGAAACAGTTTTGTCCTTTTTGGCCTCATCATTGTTGAACTCGGCCTGGTCTTCGCGATTAGCGGTATGGTCGCGAAAATGAGCGGTGGTACCGCCACAGGACTTTTTCTATTGTATTCCGCCCTGAACGGTGTGACCCTCTCATTCATATTTCTTGTCTACGCACGCGCCTCCATCGTCAGCACCTTTTTCGTCTGCTCGGCAACGTTTTTGGGGTGCAGCGTCTACGGCTGGTCAACGAAGAGAGACCTCACCTCCTTGGGCGGGTTCCTTATGATGGGCCTGATCGGCATTATTATTGCCTCCTTGGTGAACCTCTTCATTCGCAGCAGCGCCGTGAGTACCATTGTGAGCTATATCGGCGTCCTTGTTTTTGTCGGTTTGACCGCTTACGACACCCAGAAGATCAAGAACATGGCCCTGGTGCAGCCGGCCGGATTGGATGGCGGCGTTGTGCGTAAAGGGGCTATCCTAGGCGCCCTCTCTCTTTACCTCGATTTTATCAATCTCTTCTTGATGCTTCTCAGGATTTTTGGACAAAGCCGCGATTAGGTTCGGAACGCCCTATTCGTCAGCTCATAAGGGTTCTCCATGAGGAGTTCGATCTCCTGGTGGGGAGGACGGTCTGCGAGCCTCTCCCCGATGTATATCTCGGCTTGTACGCGAAACTCATTCATGCGATAGGCTGCATCTTATTAACGTCGCACGATATACCCCTATTCACAGGCCATGATGGAACCGTCTTACCTCAAGCTAGATCGCGAAGGAAGACTTGCCGAGCGGGTGGCCATCCTAACCTCTAAGCTGGAGGTCTGCAAAATCTGCCCGCGTGAATGTGGCGTTAACCGTCTGAAGGACGAAAAAGGGTTCTGTCGAACCGGAAGGATGGTCAGGGTCGCCAGTTACAGTCCTCATTACGGCGAGGAAGCGCCGCTGGTAGGGAAGGGCGGCTCCGGTACGATCTTTGTCAGCTCCTGTAACCTGTTCTGTCGTTTTTGCCAGAATTACGATATCAGCCATCTGAACGAAGGAATCGAGCTCGAGCCTGAGCAACTGGCGGCGATGATGGTCGAGCTCGCACGAAGGGGTTGTCACAACATCAACGTCGTAACCCCGACCCATGTCGTCCCCCAGTTGCTCGAAGCCCTGGTCTTCGCCATTGAGGCCGGGTTAAGCATCCCGCTCGTCTACAACTCCGGGGGCTACGACTGCGTCGAGACCTTGGAATTATTAGATGGTGTCTTCGATATCTACATGCCTGATTTCAAGTTCTGGGAAAATCGTTGGGCGGAGAGATACTGTCAGGCTTCTGATTATAGGGAAGTGGCCTCCGCGGCCGTTAAAGAAATGCATCGTCAGGTGGGCGACCTGATGATCAATGAGGAGGGGATTGCGGAGCAGGGCCTCTTGGTCAGGCATCTGGTCATGCCTGATCGGGTTGCCGGCACGCAAGCGATTATGGATTTCTTGGCCAGAGAGGTTTCGCCCAACACCTACGTCAATATCATGGATCAGTATCGTCCCTGCGGCGAGGGCTCCCAGGATACGACCATTAACAGACGCCTTACCTCCACGGAGTATCGGGAGGCTGTAAACGCCGCAAAGAGGGCGGGGCTAACCCGGCTCGATCCGCGAGAGCGTGTCCGGTTGGTCTTTGATCTGTGATGGAAAAGGACAGAACATTCGTTGTCGGGGATGTACATGGCTGCCTTGGAATACTGACCAGGTTGATGGACAAAATAGACTGGCGCCCCGACAGAGACGCGTTGATCTTCTTGGGCGATTACATCGACAGGGGATTTGACTCTAAGGGTGTCGTTGACCTCATCCTGGAGTTGAGGCGCATCTCCCCTCGTGTGGAGTGCCTTATCGGGAACCACGAAGAGCTCTTTCTTGATTTCCTAAACGGCGGCGATCTTCATGCCTTTCTGGTGAATGGCGGCCTGAACACCTTGCAGAGCTACAAACTCGATTATCGTTTGAAAAACCCCCTGATTCCCCCAGAACACTTGAGTTTCTTTCAGAATCTTCAACCCTGGATTGAGCTCGAAGAATACTATTTGGTTCATGCCGGCTTTCGCCCGGCGGTGGCGGTTGAAAGACAGGCCATCGAGGATATGCTCTGGATCAGAGAACCCTTTATCTCCTCGGATTATGACTTCGGCAAGCCCGTCATCTTCGGACACACTCCGTTTGTGGAGCCCCTGGTCAGGGAGAATCGTATTGGGTTGGATACGGGGGCCGTCTATGGCAACAAACTGACCTGCCTTGAACTCCCTGCGGTGAGATTCCATTCCGTAGAGGCCTGAATCTTAATCGGCGGCTGGGCGGCAGACGTCGACCAAGAGTTCACACCTATTTTTACCCCAATCTTCACATCCTCAGGCAATCGAGCGAAGAGAAGCTGATCCGCTGTTTACGGGATGGATAAAGATAGAATTGGGGGGCACAGCGGATAGGCTTCGAACGTTTTCAGAGCACCGGACGGATAACCGGAATGGACAGGCGGGTTAGTATCAACACGTGTCCCGTCCGTAGCCCGCTTTTAATGTCCAGATGCAAGGCTTCCGAAACCGGGGACCCGCCCCAAAGGGGTGGGGAC
>CAZAGT010000342.1:0-5472 GCA_964484515.1 uncultured Desulfobacteraceae bacterium
CCGCCAGTCACTCCGAAAAGAGATCCCAGTCCTCCCACCCTGGAGGCTGGAAACTGTTTTATCGCCCACAAATTCTTGTGAGGAGCCCTTTGCTTTAAACAGTATTGGGTCGGCGTGGGAAGATCTGAACCAGGATGAGGTTTTGGTCGCAAGGCCTACAATGTGACCGATGCCAGTGCCATGATGATGTCCTCGGGTTTCCAACCCTTTACCCTGGCCAAGTCCTGGAAGGCGCGGCGGAAGATCAGCCGCGCTTTCACGTTGACAGGCCCCTCATCACTCAGAGCAAAAGAGTAGTGCTTTATATCCGTCGCACCTGGTGCCAGCCTAGTATCAGCCAGGACCCGGGTCGGTTTCCAAAAAGCGGCGGTGGGCGATTCACGGCTCCCAAGATCCATCAACACTTTGGCGTAGCTGCAGCCGGCCAGGCCGGCGAGATCACCGGCCCACTGAGGAAGGCGATTCCCACGGCTCAGCTCCAGGGGCTGATCGCGTTCGTCTCTGACTTCGACCAGGAGCAGGACATGTCTCAAGGGGGAGCCGGTCGGCAGCCGGTGGCCGGCCCCGACATTCTTGACGCGTACCTCCACATCGACCCGGGTGCTCGCTCTTGTTGCGGTCAGCTCTAAAGCCACGGCCTGCCGAAGGTGTTCCCTATCCGAAGCCCCCGGCATCAGGTGGCTGGCCACGGTGGCCGGATCGCGCCGACGCCCGCCCTTGCTCGGTAGGGTGAAGTAGCAGGTTCGCCCGGTCGGCATGTGGCAGTCCTGACACGTCTTAAAGTCGGGATGATTCGGATCTCCGTAAGGGCTTCTCAGCCATTCTCCAAAGGAGTCGTACACGACGGTGCCATGATAGCTGGCGTGATGACAGGGCGCGCAAAACCGGCTCTGTTTCTGTAGCGGCAAGAAGGTGTCCACTCCGGGGGCCACATCGTCAAGCGGCCCCGCGAAAAACTGCTCTCCCATCATCGGTCGCCGAAACTCATAGGAGAGTACCCCGGGGAGGTGCTCAAAGGGCAGGCCGGTGGTCGCATCGAGCCGCACCTCCCAGATTTTGTGGCAAACGTCGCATGTCACCCCCTCCATGGCCACGCCGGAGATCCTGGTCGGGTCAGTTCCGAGGGGTGTATAGACGGCGGCGGCCGGTGCGTGGCAGGCAGCACAGTTTCCCGCGCTTTGTGGGAAATCGAGTCTGTAACCCGGACCCGTATTGCTACGGCTGGGCTCGGAGTTGGACGCAGAGGAGGGCTGAACAGCGTCGCCCGTATACATGGATCGGAACCGGGGATTTACGGCGGATCGCGAGTGAGCATCCTGCACCCATTCGTCCACGGGGAGGAACGGGTAGAGGTCGGCACCTGCCCGGCTGTGACATTGGGAGCAACAATCACCTCGCGGTTCCTCACCCGGCGGGCAGAGGGCTGGTTCCCAAGGATAGTCCGGATTGTCCCGGGTGCCATGGGCCCTCAATTGGAATTCAAGATCGTTATTTCCCGCCTCAGCCCGAACGGGACCAGAGCTGAAGTATCCCTGAGCCCAGGCCGTAATATTGAAAGGACCTGTTCCCATGCCCGCAACCGAAAGGGAAAAGCGTCCCTCTGCACCGGTGGTCGTGGCCCGATTTGTTGTCTGAATTCGGACGACCGCCCCCGACACGGGACCGTGATCAGAGCGGACAAGACCGCTGATGACCCGATCAACTGAAGGTACAAAGGTCTTTTCCGGCGCTTCGGCGCGAGGTTGGGCCGAAGGCAATAAGCAACGAGTCAGGACCAGGCCGGCGATCAAAACGATTTTGGCCTCTGCGAGTCCCTGCCGGCTCATGCTGGGGGCGTTTACACTTTCACGGTAACGGCATCGCTTAGCCAGGTGCCGTGAAGGTTACAGTGGGCCACGGCGTGTAGCAGACCGGTCTCTGCGATCCTGATTCTGAACAGGGCCGAAGATGACGATATACCGCCGACCTCGAATTCAGACTTGGCAACATAGGTCCCATCAACCATCAGTTTGATGAAAGTGATCCAATGCTCCGCGTGGGAAGGGTGTTCTTTCATAAAACCTACCCTTACGTTGACATCAAACCATTCGTTTTTCCTCACCTGCGGCACCGTTTCGATGGCGGGTACGTGACCCATTTCCATGGGGGTCGGGTTTTCCCTGTTCTTTAGCTCAAGCAGACCTTCACCGGGGGCAGCCTCGGAACCATTGTAGGCCAAGCTCGTGCCCGTCGATAGAAAAGCCGTCGCCAGAGCGGCCCCTTTGATAAACTCTCTCCTGTTCATGTAACTTCCTCCTCTGTAACATTTTAGATTCCTGAAACGCTTTGGCATTTGGTCCGTCCGGTGATGGGGGTCTCTTTTCAAAAACGAGGAATTGAGTGCAAGGTCTCAATATAAGGCGCTACCCGAGGCGGCCGAAGGGCCACCGCGGAACATGCCCGGCTGAGTGCCTCGGCGTATTCTCCCAATCTCCGTCGGCCGCCTTGCCCCTCGGCCGTGAGCTCGGGGCCGAACGGCTTGGCAGCTTCTTCAGTGTTCGAGCGGGTAACGTTTCGTTTTTGAAAAGAGACCCCCATGGCCGGACATTGAGTCGTTTCAAAAACGTAAAATGATACCCTCCTCTGGGAATTAGTGATAGCCACCGTGCAGCCGTCTGCCGGTAAAGGAAGACCGGGAACCTGACTCCGGTTTCTTTCGCTGTCCGGAACCGAAACGGCTGTCGAATAAACGTGGTCAGACAAGAAACAGGCAAGCGACTAGAAAGATACTAAAGGACGTTAGGCCGGTCAACGTGTATCTGCGCTGAAAGCCTCATGGCTGGCGATTTTGGCGGAGCGAATCCAGACCCTCAGGCGCAGGATCTGTAGGCCTCTGCTTGAGCTGCTGGAGCAGGATTCCGGCGACGATGAGGACCAGCCCAATAAAGGTTGAAGCCAAGATATCCTCGCCCACAAAGAGATGAATGAAGATGAGGGAAAGGAAAGGAGAGAAAAAGATCAAATTGCCGACCTTGGCGGTACTCTCAGACAGCTTGAGAGCGTTGAGCCATAGGACAAAGGTAACCCCCATCTCAAATAGCCCCACGTAGGCGGCCCCCAAGAGACCCGAGGGAGGCAGTCTCCAGTCAGGTGAAAACAGCAGGCAGAAGGCCAGCACCCAGGGGAGGCCGAAAAGGAAATTGAGGAACAGCCCGGCCACGGGATCGCGCTTATCGGTGGTATTGTAAATCCAATAAAGCGCCCAGATGAAGGTGCTGCCCAGGGCCAGGGCCACACCAAAGGGGTTGGAGAAGTGAAAACTCGTCACGTCTCCGTGTGTTGAAATTACATATACCCCACTGTAGCTCACAAGCATTGCGACGATATCCTTGAGGCCGATCTTTTGCTTCAAGAGGGGGATTGAAAGAATGGCCAGGGTGATGGCCCAGGTGTAATTCAGCGGCTGTGCTTCCTGGGCGGGGAGCAAATCGTAGGCCTTGAGCAATACGATGTAGTACAGAAAGGGGTTTAAGAATCCAAGCAGCAGAGATCTTACGTGCTGCTTCGAGGAATAGGAAAAGAGAAGCGCGATCTTTCCCTGTATAAGTAAGATGACCAGGAGGGCCAACAGGGAGACGATACTTGCGTAGAGCAAGAGCTGAGTATAGTCGAGGGATCTGAGGGAAAGCTTGAAGGCGGAAGCGACAGTGGACCACAATAGGACGGTGGCAACCCCGTAAAGATAGGCTTTGCTCTGATCACGCATAGTATCACCCTGCCTGAGTGACAAAGCTTAATGAGTAGAATTCAGGGGCCGGCCCGCCGCCTGCCGCAGAAGATTGCCCGCCTCGTAAGGGCGGCCAGGTTGATCGACCGCGAAACTTCATGAAAAAGGTGCTTGAATTTTACATTTACAGATTCTTCGGCGTCTGTTCGAGTTAAGGCATCAAGGACTTCATTTCATAAAGTTTCACACGAGGAGTCAAGAAGAGGCGAGGGGTCGGGGAGGTTATACGTCACGGCCCGGCGGACCCCTGATTGTGCCTTTGCCCAATCGGGGTTACAAGAGATCTTTGTCGATCTCTGCCACCCTGGAACAACCGCATAGAGCCATGGCTACATCGAACTCGCTACGTAAGATATCGAGTACGCGTTTGACACCCTTTTCACCGTCCACCGCTAATCCCCAAATAATGGGTCTTCCAACCCCGACCGCCCTGGCGCCAAGGGCGACAGCCTTCACCGCGTCCGTGCCTCGGCGGATGCCGCCGTCGACGAAGACCTCGATTCGTCCCTCAACGGCAGCAACGATCTCTGACAAGACATCGACGCTGGCCGGAACCGTATCAAGCTGACGTCCCCCGTGGTTGGATACGATCACGCCGGCCGCACCATGATTTGCCGCCAGGCGTGCATCTTCGGGATGTAGCACACCCTTGAGTAGTACGGGAAGTCGGGTGTTGGCGCAAATCCATTCTATCTCCTTCCATGTCAACGACGGCTCGAATTGCCAGGTGACGTATCTCGCGAGCCCCGAACCTTCCTCGCCTGCGGGAAAATGGCCTTTGCCGGCCGTTGCCAGATTTCTCATCGACATCCCTTTGGGTAGTCGGAAGCGGTTTCGGGCATCGCGTTCTCGGCGCCCCCAGATTTGGGCGTCAACGGTCACCGCGAGCGCCCGACACCCTGCCGATTCTGCCCTTTGGATCAGGGAGAGAGTCGCTCCGCGATCCTTATAAATATACAATTGAAACCAGACCGGCCCGCTCGCTTCAGCCAAGACGTCTTCGAGCGCACAGGTAGAAAGCGTGCTGAGTATCATAATGGTGTTCGCTCTACCGGTACCCCGGGCCGTTGCCAATTCGCCATCGGGATGCGCCATTTGATGAAACGCTGTGGGTGCCACTAGAATCGGCATTGAGATCTGCTGCCCAAGCACGGTCGTAGTCAGATCGCGCTGGCTGATATCGCGCAGGACCCTGGGCTTCAGGTTGATGCGTTCATAGGCCGCATGGTTTTCTTGCAGGGTGATTTCGTCCCCGGCCCCACTGGCATAATAATCGGATGCCATCTTGGAAAGTATTTGGCGTGCCTTCTTTTCGAAATCAAAGAGATTAATAAGCTCCATTTCTGCCATGGCGAACGGTACCTCTTGCCTTTCCTCAAAGATATCTGCGTCTCAACGCCTAGAGAGGAGATGGGGTTTTGAAACCTACAACCCGACCGAGCGACAAATCCTGATTAAGGAAAAGAGCTCAATGAGCGTTCAAGTTCAACAAAACCTGAGCTGATCTCAAAAAAGGCTCCTTACAAAAACCTTTGGTTCAGTAGGTCGGTATCGGTAGCACAATCGATTGAACTTACATCTGGTTTCAATCGAAATCCGGGATTTCCGATTCTGATAATCTGATTGCCGCGAAGTCCGGTAGGAGGGCTGTGATATCTTTTCTTCGATTCCGGGGCTCCCGGGCTGGTCTTTTCTATGCCTTATCG
>CAZAGT010000343.1:0-1663 GCA_964484515.1 uncultured Desulfobacteraceae bacterium
GCTTGCAAGGTTCTGCAGCGTTCGAGCAGGTAACGTTTCGTTTCTTGAAAAGAGACCCCCATGGCCGCGCTTTGAGGTATCAAAGATCTCCCTTCATGACGTTTCATACGGGAAATGCTCCTCTTCCGCCATCTCAGCCTCTACACGCCGGAGGCGAACAAGTCTACAGGATCCCTTGTGTAACGCGAATAAGAGGCAGGAGTTCAAAGGGAGAAGGCTTGTGGGCGAAAAGAAGAAATGCTCGGATCCTGATTCAAGACTCCCGCAGCCATTTTTTGACGTCTTCGGACCTCGCACGCGCCTGCTCGAGGACTGCATCAAGGTCAACGGCGAGGAGCTTCCGTTCCTCCATGACAACCCGGCCGTTTATCAACACATGACTCACATCATTGCCCCGAGCCGCGTAGACGAGGTGGGAATAGGGATTATACATCGGAGTCAGGTGTGGTTTGGCCATATCCACGATAATCACATCGGCCTTCTTCCCAATCTCTAGTGAACCCGTGAGGGTGTCAATGCCCAACGCGGCCGCCCCTTGAATCGTAGCCATCCTAAGCACCGTCAGGGCGTCCATGACCGTGGTGTCCATTGTACTGACTTTGTGCAGTTTGGCGGCCATATCCATTTCGGCGAAGAGATCGAGATTATTGTTTGAGGCGCACCCATCCGTCCCCAAGCCAACCGTGAGACGGTTGGCGAGCATCTCCGGAATCGGGGCGATGCCGGAGGCCAGTTTCATATTGCTTTCGGGGTTGTGGATCGCCCTGACACCCCGTGTCGCCATTAGCTGGATCTCGTCCGATTGAAGATGGACGCAATGATCCGCGATCAGGTGAGGTCCCAAGAGCCCGAGCGAATCCAGATGCGCTACCGGTCGCCGACCATACCTCTGTTCGATCTCCTGGATCTCATGCGCCGTTTCAGCCAGATGGATGATGAGAGGGACATCGTGTTTCTGGGCAAGATCGTTCGTGGCTGAAAGCAAATCAGGGCTACAGGTGAAAGGCGAGTGGGGCTCCACTGCAATGGAAACAAGGCTGTCCTCCTTCCATTTCGCGATGAGTTCCTCCGTGTAAATAAGCCCTCGCTCGACCGGCCCGTAATTGGGCGAATCGAAGTCGTAGAGCACCTCACCCACGATCGCCCTCATCCCGGCCGTTCTAGCGGCCTCGGCAACACTGTCCTCAAAGAGATACATATCGCAGAATGTCGTCGTTCCGGACAGGATCATTTCGGCGCAGGCAAGCAGGGTCCCCGCAAATACGAAATCACCATCCATCCGGCTCTCCACCGGAAAGATGTAGTGGTTCAGCCACTCCATGAGGGGAAGGTCATCGGCAAGGCCCCGGAAAAGGCTCATCGCTGCGTGGGTGTGCCCGTTGATAAGACCGGGCATAACAACACCGCCCTTGGCATCAATAGCTCGCCCCGCCCTTGGTTTGATATCTTCGGGACCACCCAGGGCGACGATGGTATCTCCGTTGATGCCCAACCACCCCTTCGGAAGCAGTGTGTTCTCGGAGTCCATGGTCAGAATGATCCCATTCTCGAGCAACATATCAACGGTTTGCATCGGTAGCGTGTCCTCTCAATTCAATCATCGACTTGGAAAAGCCCTGTGGCTCCCTCCGTTGGTCGCAACTTCACGTGCGCGGTTCGGCAG
>CAZAGT010000343.1:1673-5467 GCA_964484515.1 uncultured Desulfobacteraceae bacterium
CTTGATAATCTCCGCCCAGAGGGCCGCCAGGGTTTGGCCGGCCTTCTCAGCGGTGGCGATAACGTCCTCGATGGAGGTCGGTTTCATGCAATCGGGTAGATTCACATTTGTTATGGCGACGATGACTGCGATCTTGAGCCCGCAGTGGACCCCGGCAATGACCTCAAGTACGGTCGACATGCCTACCGCGTCGGCTCCGATCATCTTCAGAAAACGGGTCTCGGCGGGCGTCTCCAGGCTCGGACCCGTAATCCCTACGTACACCCCCTCCTTGAGCGGCGTCCCCAAGGCAATCGCCTTTGCCCTTGCCAGTTTCATCAAATCACGATCGTAGACCGCGGACATATCGGGAAAGGCCGGTCCGAACTCGTCAAGATTGGGGCCGATTAACGGGTTTTGACCGGTCAGATTGATGTGGTCCGTCACGAGCATCACGTCTGCCGGTTCGAAAAGCGGATTCAATCCGCCGGCGGCACTGGAGATGTGGAGGTAATGGATGCCAAGTCGAGCCATGACCCGTATGGGAAACGTTATCTCTTGGGGGGTGTAGCCCTCATAAAGATGGAATCGGCCCTCCATGGCCAGAATCGCCTTTCCGCCCAGTTCGCCCGATACCAGCGTGCCTTTGTGCCCGACGATGGTGGAGGTCGGAAAATGGGGGATATCTTCGTAGGATATCCGGATGTTTACGTTCATTTTGTCGGTCACGCTCCCCAGACCGGTGCCGGTGATCATTCCGATTTGCGGTTTCTTGCCGATCCTTTCGGCGAGAAAAGCGGTGCTTTCAGCTATTTTTTCGATCATCGGGTCCCTCATGGTTTTCAGCGACACCCTTGCGTCCGCCTTTGGTTTTCCATCGCCGACCCGCATCTTTACCGGTCGATGGGGATGGCCTTTGATATCACAAAAGCGGTGAGAATCAAATCTCCATTGACTTTGAAGAATTTATCACACCAATCCTCGGCTGCGCTTAAATAGCCTTTCTTGACATATCTTTGAATTCTGTTAGACTAATTTTGATGCCGAAAGGGGCACAGCCTCATGGGGGGTCCGTTTTCATGAGCAAGACATGGCGAGCCGTTTCATTCTGCGCGCTAACCCTACTGATTTTGGCTGGATTTCCATCGTTAAGTGTCGCAGAAGACCGCGGAGGCGACCGCGTGACGAATCCCGGTCCCCAGCCCTACCCTGAAGGGTCTTTGCCGCAACCCTTTAAACCGACCCGGAGGACGACTCAGGGAGAAAGACTCTTTCGATCGATTATTCATACGGCTGCGCTTAAGTATCAGATCGATCCGGCCCTCGTGCATGCGATCATCCTGGCGGAGTCGAGTTACGATCCTCGAGCCATCTCCAAAAAGGGCGCCAAGGGTTTGATGCAGTTGATGCCCTCTACGGCCGCCGCACTTGGCGTGAAAGATGTGTTCGATCCCGAACACAACGTCAACGGGGGCGTGAAATACCTGCGACATCTGCTTGACCAGTTCGGGGGTGATCTCCAACTCACCGTGGCGGCCTACAATGCCGGCATGCGAAAGGTAAAAAAGTTCAACGGCGTGCCCCCATATAAGACAACCCGATCCTATGTCAGAAAGGTCTTTCTCTATTACCGATATTTCAAGGAACGGATGAAACCGAGTAGCCGCCGCAGCTGATGCCGACGCCTCAAAAGGAGTAGTCTTCAAAAGGATCCCGGCGGCTTTTGAGGGCCTTTCGTCCTTGACCTCCGCCGGCCGCTCCGAATATAAATCACCCGCCCTGCATACCGCCACCGCGGGTCAGAGCATCCGAATTCCCTCTATTCAGAATCCGATGACATCGAAGATCGATCTCCATATCCACTCCAATTACTCGGACGGTCAAATGGACCTTGAAGCGATCTTCGAGGAGGCCCGCCGCAAAGGACTCACTATGATCTCGATTACAGATCATGATTGTGTTGACGCCCAAGCAGCGGCACTGGAACTCGCAGGGAACTTCGCGATCCGCTACCTGCCGGGGATAGAGCTGAATGTCTCGTTTTCACATCCCGACTACCGGAAAGGGAAACCGGTTTCGCTTGATATCCTCGGATATCAGATTGATCCGTCATCCGAACCTCTGGTGAGGAAGCTCACTGAGTTGAGAGATTACCGTGAAACACGCGCCGCCAAAATACTGACCAACATCAATCTTGAATTGAGTGCTAATGGTCTAGCACCACTGACCACGGAAGATCTCAAGGCAATCCAAGCCTCCGTCGATGGTGCTCTCGGCCGTCCCCATATCGCCGATTACTTGGTACAGAAGGGGGTCGTGGCCAGCAGGCAAGAGGCCTTTGATCAATACCTTGTCAAATGCAATGTTCCCAAGATGCCCCTTTCGATTGAGGAGGCCTCCGAGCTCTTGAGGGGTGCGGGCGGCAAGGTCGTCCTTGGGCACCCGAACGACCCGCGAGGAACTTCCCTTGTATCTCTGACCTCCTCCCTCGACGAGCAACAACACATTATCAAAACCACCATGCTACCCCACATTGACGGTATTGAATGCTGGCATTCGAGGCATGATTCGGCAGCGACACAATCCTATCTGGCGTTTGCCGGATTGCTCGGACTCATCGTCACGGGCGGATCTGACTGCCACCAGCAGCCTGTGCTCATCGGGAGCGTTGATGTCCCGGAATTAGTGGCGGAGCAATTTTGAAGGCTGCCCCAGGCGGCTCCGCCTCGAATCAGGAGTAAAGCGACGTGTCCACCATGATCGATCAGCTTTTAAACCCGGCATCGTTGCCAGATAAGACCCGTCACGCCTTTGTCGTCCAAACCCATATCTCCACGGTCATTGTAGCCGATGAGTACGTCTACAAAATAAAGAAACCCGTCGATTTCGGTTTCCTCGATTTTTCCTCCCTCCCGAAAAGACGTCACTATTGCCATCAGGAGGTGAAACTTAACCAGCGTCTCGCACCCGAAGTCTACCTCGGTGTGTTGTCGATCCTCCCTGACAATGGGGGCTATCGCATGGAGGCGGATGAGGGACAGGCGAATGTCGTCGACTACGCGGTGAAGATGCGAAGGATACCGGAGGAGCTGCTCATGAAATCGCTCTTCGATAATGGCGCACTTCGTGATGATCATTTGCAGGAGATCGCGGCGGTCCTCGGGAGGTTTCATCACGAAGCCGCGCGATCGGCTAGGATCGATGAATTCGGTGAAGCAGGCGCGTTTCGGATCAACACCGACGAGAACTTCGAACAGACAAAGAAATACGTCGGTATCACCATTGACAAGGCGGATTTCGACACGCTCTCCGAATGGACGGCGACATTCTATCGGAGGAACGAAGATCTTTTTCGGGCCCGCATCGCAGAGAAAAAGATCAGGGATTGCCACGGTGATCTCCACATGGAGCACGTGTGCCTGTTGAAACCTGTAGCCATCATTGATTGCATTGAATTCAACGAGCGGTTTCGTTACACTGATACCATCGCCGATATCGCGTTTCTGCTGATGGATCTTGAATACCGAGGCGGGGGCGCTTTCGCGGAAAGGTTGTGGGATTATTACCAAGCCTCGATGAACGAGACAGGGATGGATGCCCTGTTGACTTTCTATAAGGTTTATCGTGCGTATGTCCGGGGTAAGGTGATTAGCTTCCAACTTGACGATGAACGGATCGAAACGGAGGCCAAGCAAAACGCTGCCCTGGCCGCCAAGAAATACTTCAAGCTGGCGCGTTCGTATATCGAAACCTCCTGATATCGTATCAATTTAGGTTTTTGAAACAAGTCAACGTCCGGCCATGGGGGTCTCTTT
>CAZAGT010000344.1:0-5462 GCA_964484515.1 uncultured Desulfobacteraceae bacterium
ATGAATATCCGCCAGATCTACGCGGACGAAATCCTGGCTAAGGTCGAGGAGGGATTCCGCCAACTTAAACAGAGAGGCGAGAAGAGGTCGATAGAGAGCATCATCAAGGATCGAAACGGCAAACGAATCCCGGTTGAGATTCGCTCGTATAGTATCTATGACGACAATGACAATTTCCAGCGAACCTTCTCCATCATTCGGGACATCCGCGAGATCAAGGAACTGCAGAACAGTCTCATTCATGCTAGCCGCCTGGCGGCGATCGGGGAAATGGCATCGGGCATTGCCCACGATATGAAGAGTCCGCTCAGTGTCTTCAGTCTTGCAACCGACATGGCCAGGCTTCATCTGGCGAACATTGAGACAAACGACACCGAGGGTATCGCCCAGGTCGAGCAATCACTTCGCGATATGAACAAGGCCCTTCAGATGATCACGAAGCTCTCAGATCATTTGAGCGATTTTTCGCGAGGGATGGCGGAACGCTTCGAGGTCGTGGATTTGCACGCGGTCATCAGCGATTCACTCTTCATGAGCCAGAACAAGATCAAGAATTGTGATATCCGGGTGAAGGAGGATATCGCCGCCAAGACCTATTTGACGAAGGGAGCATTCAACCAGCTTGAGCAGGTCTTCGTCAATCTGATCGTCAATGCCTGCGATGTCCTGGCCGGTACTGAAGAGAGGTCCCTGGGCTTATCCGTTTCATCCTGTGAGCGTGGTGGCATTCACTATTGGAGATGCGATGTTTCCGATACGGGTCCCGGAATTCCCGATGATGTCCTTCCCAACATCTTCCAGTCGTTCTTCACAACCAAGGCCAAAGGAAAGGGGACCGGTTTGGGGTTGTCTATCAGCCGGGGTATTGTTGAGAACCATGCGGGAGAAATTGAGGTCCACTCCGAGCAGGGCAAAGGGACCGTCTTCTCTGTATTTCTTCCTCAACACCCTCTCCCCAACTCCTATGAAACTCCTTGAAATGAGGTCGTTAAAGCCTTAATGCCCGGCCATGGGGGTCTCTCTTCAAAAATGAGACGTTACCCGCTCGAACGCTGAAGAAGCGTGCAAGCCAGGCGGCCGGAGCAGATTCGGAGTACGCGCCAAGGCTATCAATCCGGCTTATACCGCGGTGGCCCTCCGGAGGCCTCGGGTAGCGCCTCATGCTGAGACAACGCACTCAATTCCTCGTTTTTGAAAAGAGACCCCTATGGCCGGGCGAAGACGCGTCAAAAATCTCAAAGTGGCAAATTCAAGTACCAATTTCATGAACTTTCCCAGTCGATCAACCCGGCCGCCCGCGGCAAGAGCCGGCACTGACGCCTGAAACCTCTATCGCCTGGTTCCTTCACCACACCGCAGCCCTAATGATTCTCGGTCGAAAGGATAGGGTTTTCGGCTGTCCGCCAACGACGCGCCTATTGACAGAACCGCACATCACCACTAGAAAGGGCCGATGTGCATCCGTGTCAAAGACCATTCGATGATCAAAAATCTTCTTTTTCTAATTGTGCTTGGCGTTCTGACCATGGGTGCCGTAGAGAGGGCGGCATTCGCGGTTTCCGGCCACACGAGGGAGTCCGTCAAGCGTGTGGTTATGGCAAATGCCGTGCAAAACCAGATCGTTATGTTCGGAGGCGTCCACGGAACCCATAGAGAGGATGAGGACTTCGTCGCGGAGTTGATCCCGTCTCTTGAAAAAGATGGATTTACGTACCTGGCCCTGGAATTCGAGTACCCTCCGCGCAAGGACTCCCTTCACGAAGTCATTCAGGATTACGCCTCCGGTCGACTGACCAGGGAAAGCATGCGGACGATGTGGATAAGAAGGGAACAGAGGATATGCGCCGGCACCTTCGACCTCATCGACACCGCCAAGCAGGCTGGCATGAAAGTGGTCTTCTATGACGCGGATGAAAGCCGCTACAAATCGTGGGGCGATCGCGAAAAAATGGCTTTTCATAATCTTGAGCAGATCATTTTTGCCCAGGACCCGATCGCTAAGGTGGTCGTATTTTGCGGCGCCTGGCACATCAATAAGAAACCGCACGAAGATGCTTCGGCCGATCGGCGGAGGGATCCTGCGGGGAGCATCAAGTACCTGGCCTACTATATTGACGAACTCTTCAAGGGCCAAACGCTTACCGTATCCCTGCTCGGGCCGTTATACGCGGAGGTCATCACACCCTATTGCGACTTGGTGCTGGATCTGGAAGCAAACACCCATTATTACCCGAATCGAACGTGTCTGCCCGTTTCGTTTCAAAACTGATAAGGAGGAGGGCCATGAGCCGGATCGAGATGCAAGGAAGACTTCAGACGGTATTGGGAGTCATCGAGGCGGATGAGTTGGGTGTAACCCTGCCCCACGAACATTTCTTGATCGATCTCTCGGTGCGGTTTCAACACCCCGTAAGGATTAGTGATCGGGCAATGTCACTAAAGCCGGTAAACCTGGAGAACTTGGGGTGGATCCACTATCACCCCATGAGTAATCTGGACAACCTTCAACTCATGGACGAAGACATCGCGATCAAGGAGGCATTACTCTACAAGCGCTCAGGGGGGCATTCGGTGGTCGATCTAACGAACATCGGGATCGGGAGGGATCCCCTTGCCCTGGCGCGGATTTCCCGAGCAACCGGGCTCCACATTGTGATGGGCTCCGGGTACTACTCCGAAGCGACGTGGCCGGATGGTGTCGTCCCTACGGAAGAGATGATCATCGAACAGACCGTGCGCGATATCGAGGTGGGTGTGGAGGACACAGGTATCAGGGCCGGCGTGATCGGGGAGATCGGCACGGAATGGCCTATTTCGGACAACGAGAAGATGTCATTGCGCGCGGCCGCGGCAGCCCAAAAGAGAACGGGTGCGGCTATCAACGTTCACTCCGGTAACAGCCCCTCATGCCCCTTCGAGATCATTGAGACCCTCGACAGGTCCGGCGCCGATATCAGCCGCGTCGCGATCAGTCATTGCGACAGCCGGATCTTCGACCACGAGACCCTGGTAAGGCTTGCGGGAACAGGATGTTACATCGAGTACGACTGCTTCGGATTTGAGGGGTGGTACGAGAGGAGGATGATCCTTTCCGAGGACAACCCTGTAAAGTGTGATCTGCCGAATGACGCGGCGCGGATTGACGAGCTCATCAGGCTAATTGAGGCGGGCTTTATGGAGAAGATCCTGATCTCGCAGGATATCTGTGTGAAGTACCGCCTTCGTCACTACGGCGGTGGCGGATACGCTCACATCCTCGACAACGTGGTGCCGTTGATGCGTGCCAAGGGGATGACCGAGGGGCATATCAACGCCATGCTGGTGGAGAATCCGAAGCGGTTTGTGCAATTTGTTTAGGGGCCTCACTCAACCCCCCAACCCCGTTACTTAAGGACCTCCTCTTGATCGAAGTCCCGTTGGGGGCGGCCACCGGTCGCCTCCAAATCTCGCTTCCAGCGCCGGACCCGCTCCCGACCGTAGGCCTCTTCCCAAGCCGCGACGATAGCGGCAACCGGGATGTCCGCATAGGTGCCGTGATCGGCGACGTATTCCATGAACCGTTTCTGCTCCAGGTTATAGGGCTGAAAGATGGAATCCTCGCGCCCGTTGAAGTCGAGCGGGATGACCTTGTGTTTGCGGCAGAGCTCGGCGTTGAAAGCCGGTGTGGCCTTGACCCAACGGCCCTCAAGATAGAACTCGGTATACCCGTGGAACACGAAAAGATCCGAACCGAGGAATTCAATCAGTTGTTTGGTGGCCAGATGGTTCTTGACGTCGGCGAATCCTACCCTTGCTGGAATTCCGCAGGCTCGGCCCAAGGCGCAGAGGAGGGCCGCCTTCGGGATACAAAAGGCCCGTCCGCTGGCGAGCACGTTACTGGCGCGGTAATGCTCGGGGAGGTAGAACGGGTAGTAGGGGTCATACCAAATCCCGTCGCGGACGGCATAGTAGAGGAGCACCGCCTTTTGCGTGGGATCTGCGTTTTTGTCCGCCGCCTTGATCGACTTGCGTGCAAATTCAATGACCCGATCGTGATCGCTGTCAATGATGGACGTAGGGCGTAGATACGTTTCTTCCAAGTCCGGCTTCACCTCTCCAGGTCCCTTTTTCGCTTGACACTGCTGCGCCTCGCGCGGTAGTAGTTATTTTGTAGCTAAAATATGACTAATTTGTCCAGTCCCATTGGAGCTCACATATAAAAAAGTCGAGAATCAGGTACGTCATGGGATGCTAAAGACCTCAAGGGTCTTTTTCTTTTTGAAGTGGGAACTCCCAATTGCCAGCTTCGAACCGCAAGATACAGAAAGCGAGCAAAGTGAGCCGTCAAGGCAAAGATAGCCATCGGGATGGCGAGGACAGACCCCTGCCCCAGGAAAGGGTTAAATTTGAGGTCTATGGGGAGGAGATGATCGAAAAAAAGGTCAAATTGAGTGGCAATAGCGGCCGCGTTTATCTCCCCCCAAACTGGGTCGGTCACAACGTCAAGATCATTCGGATCGACTGAATCGGTCGATCCCTGCTGTGCGGAGTCTTTGTGGAACGATTACAGATCAGAGCGCTGAGAGCCGGAGATGCAGAGGGGATAAGCAGGATCCAGTCCGCCATTACCCAAACTCCATCCGAGATCGATTTCAAAAAGATCTGCGACGACCAGGTCAAAAGGTCCGGCAGTGCGAGTTTCGTGGCGGAACTCGAGGGAAAGGTCGTGGGGTACATGATCAGCTACGTCCTTTCGGGAGGCTTCGGCATGGAGAAGAGTGCCTGGATTGCCATGCTTGGGGTCGAGCCCCGGTTAATGGGCCGAGGGATCGGGAAGAGGCTGGCTCAAGAGATATTTCGGGTTTACAGAGACCGAGGGATCAGAAATATCTACACCTCAGTGCGTTGGGACTCCACGGACTTACTCTCGTTTTTCAAGACACTCGATTTCGATCGGAGCGATTTCATCAATCTGCGAAAGGTTCTTGAGTAGGCGCCCGACCTGAGACAACGACGGTCCAGTGAGATTGGCCGCGTCCCTCCTTGACTTGCAGAATAGCCACAGATCGTGGAGTTTGAACCTCGGAATTTTGGGCCCGAACGTGAAAATCGTCACCGTCGACCCGGGCGTTCCGCACTTCCCGCCTGATGAGTTTTTCCTTGACAGGTTTCGGGAAACCTCCGATAACGTCTTTATAGCTAAAATGTAGTTATATTATAGCCGCAGACATGTCACCATCGACTCCCGGGCCGGCACGGGGCTTCGGATAAATCATAAGCGATTTCATAGCGTTATCTGTCGATCCGCCTTTCAGCAGGGCTTTGACTACCGTCGGCTTTAATCACGGTGAGTTGCGCGCCGCGGGATAATCAACACGATTTACCTACCAGGAAGGTCACATTTTAGATTTTTGAAACGCATTAGCGTATACGATCCGTCCGGTCATGGGGGTCTCTTTTCAAAAACGAGGAATTGAGTGCAA
>CAZAGT010000345.1:0-4120 GCA_964484515.1 uncultured Desulfobacteraceae bacterium
GGCCGGAGCCGGTCGTGGCCATCCCCTTGATCTCAATTCGGTGTCCCGGGGCCTTTTGGATTGTCCTTAGAAGTTCCTGAGTCACTTCGATCGGTTTCCCTTGAGTGTGGACGTAACTCTTATGGATGATTTCGCGATCCTCGTTGATGAGGGCGTACTTCGTCGTGGTGGAGCCGATATCGAGCCCTAGGTAGACAGGGATCTTCTTGACAGATAAGACCTTACGGCAGCGGTTGTCCTCGGGGAAGGCCGTCTTCTTGAGCACCAGAACCGGGGCCGACGGCAAATCACCGGTCACCTTTTTCTTGAGAGACCTTGACCTTTTCCGGTCCATATCGTTCACGACTCCCGACTCAAGTGCCTGGACGGCTACCCCCAAGGCTCCTAATGAGGTGCTGTGTTCCGGTACAATAAGCCCCGGGAAGTACTCCTTGAACGCGAGGACCTGGAGTTTGTTCTGAGACATGCCACCAATGAATAGGATCGGTTCTTCAAGCTCCCTATTCGAAACGATCGTACTCATGTAGTTTCGGGCGTTACCGACGTGCAATCCGTAGATGATATCCGCTAGTTTTTCGCCCTTGTTTTGAAGGTGGATCATGTCGGACTTGGTGAATACCGTACATCGGCAGGCGACATTGGCGGGTTTCTGACTTTCGAATCCGAGCTGGATGAAATCGGCCAGAATTCGGTCGATTTCGTCCTGAGAAAACTCTCCCTCTTCGGAATAGATCGAAGTGGCCAGACGCTGCGCCTGTTGGTCGATGAAGGAGCCGGTTCCCGAGGCACAGGGGCCGTTGGTGTTGAAATAATCGAGCTCCCAGCCATTGTCGTGATGGCTGATTTGAAAAAGAGCGGTATCCTGCCCCCCCATGCCGATGATCGATTTGACATCAGGCTGCACATGCAGGGCTCCGAGCACCTGGGTAATGGTCTCGAATTCGAAGAAGCCGCCCAGCTCCTGGCTCATTTTCTGCCCGTGGCTCCCCGTGAATGCGAACACAACGATGTCGGCAGACCCAAATCGCTGCAGACAGTCACTGATCAGCCCCTCCAGCGCCTCCTCCACTTTCCCCAGATGGCGTTTGTACGGGTACACATGGACGATTCTTCGCTCATTGTCGATCACGATGCCGTTCAGACTGACCGATCCCGCATCAATCCCCACATAGTATCGATTGGACTTCTTCGCGCTTTTCATTTCACCCCGACCGAGTACCGTCGAATTTGCATCCTATCTTTTCGCCCTAAACCGTTGCTTGAACAACCCTTACCCGCGGATCTTTTCAATATAATAGGCGTCGCCGGCGAACTCCTTTTGCTCAAGCGTCCCTTTAATCAGGAGCCCCTTCATGACCCCCTCGACCTCCGCCAGGGGTGTATTCAGGGCGCCAGCCACATCCCGAGCCCTTACAGGTCTGCGTTTGACCATATCCAGGATCGTCTCAACCAGGGAATCGGCTGCCGGCTCGGCCCCCACTCGAGAAGAATCAGCGATGATCTCGGCCGTTGGCCCGAAAAACTCCTTTATCGCCAATAAGCTATCCCTATCAAGCGCGACAGCCTTGGTGTCGGCGGGAGGACGCACCACGGTGTTGAGTTGAATCCTGTCCGGCTCGATCTCTCGGATGACCTTTCGGAGGGCTTCAAGTTCGCGCGGGGTGTCATTGTACCCTGCCAACAAGATAACCTCAAGGAACAGGTTTCCCGTGTACATCTTCCGGAAATCCTTCAATCCTGAGATGATCGCGGCTATATGGAGAGTGGAATGGGGACGGTGGATGACCTTGAATGTCTCCTCATAGGCGGTCGTAAGGGTAGGCATCACCAGATGGGCAGCCGAAATGCGCTCCCGCACGTCGTGGCGCCACAAGAGGGATCCGTTCGTCAAAACCGCAGTTTGGACCGCTGTCCGATCCTTGATAAATGCAATGACCTCATCGATTTGCGGATGCAGCGTCGGCTCGCCGGATCCCGAAAAGGTAATCGTATCGGGCTTGATGCTCGAGAGCCTCTGTTCCAGTTCGTGAAGGACTTGACGCAACGGAATCAAGGCCTGAGGCTCCACAATGCGTTCCGTGGTGTGCCCGACTTGGCAATACAGGCAATTGTAACTACAGGTTTTAGCCGGAACCAGATCGACGCCCAAAGAGATCCCCAGGCGTCTCGATGTCACCGGTCCGAACACACAGGGCATAAACTGTTGTCGTTACTATTCGGCCTCTGACTATCGAATGCTCGCCAAGATCCGCTCAATAACGACGTCCTCCGACTCAACGAAAATAAAAAAATGTGAATAAAAAGATATATCAAAAGCTTGGGATATACAAGCTAAAAGATGACTTCTTCTTGCTTATAAATGACTAAGTCTCTCTAATCAGGGTCACCCCCTTCTACCCTTGCGCCTGCTTCACGGAGCAGTCTTAGGGAGGCCTCGGCCTCCGCCTCATCAATCTTGTGGATCACAAACCCGGCATGCACAATGACGTAATCGCCAACCTCCACCTCATCCTGAAGAAGCAGACTGACTCTCCGGCGAGTACCCTCCAGGTCGATCGTAGCCATGTCGTCTTCAATGCTGATCACTCTTGCTGGGATGGCCAGGCACATGCTTTAGCCCCACGTATGACTCTTGTCTCCAATCTATAAGTACTTCTCAACGTGCGCGGATGTCTCCCGGGCCTCCAGCGCACTCGGAAAAATGGAATCCGATGACAGGCGGTCTTTGTCTGAGCGCGGCAAAGAACTCCGCCAGTCGCAGGAAAAAAGAGGAAGAAAGCCCCATGGTTACGGTCAAAAGACCGCGGAATTTCACGAAACCCCGCCGCGCAGTACCCCGTTCCGCCATCCTCCGATAGAAATCCTTTTCCCGATCCATAGCCATATCCTGCCGGACTGCGTGGCTCGAATCGATCCCGGCAAAGGATACGATCTCAAAATGATTTCGGGGCGGAACCTTAGGTTCTTTGGTTCCCTCCTCCTTCGTATAGGCATGTAATGGGTGCTCCATGGCGTTTTGGGAGTTTTGACGGCACTATATGGGGTATGAAAGCGGAAGGTCAAGTCGGAACACACGAAAATGTGCCGGCGAGCGAGCCGCAAGACCAAGGCCAAGTCAATTTCTCGACGGAGAACGGAGACTTGATGACTATCTCGAATTTTGCTTCTGTCTTCTACTCAGTATCTTGGATACGGCCGATGTCGACACACCTAACAGTCTACCAACCTCCGCTAGCGGAACACCATATTCCGCCGTTAACTCCAACGCCAGGTTCGACCTCACTTTCGAGATTGAGCCACGCCGACCACCGGATTTCAACTCAGCTTCATTGACCCTCTCCCTTTTACACACCTTTCGAATCATCTCCTCCGCTTTTTGTCGCAACGCATCCCCCCGTAGACCCTGTTTCATCTTCTCGTCCGCCTCCCTCAGCACTTGTTCAACGAACTCACTGCTTCCCAAGATTCTCTCATCACTCAGGACCTCCTCTTGACTCCTCCGCAGCGATAACACCTCGGACCACCCTCCCATAGATCGCACCAAACCCCCGCCCACAAGATCGGAACGTTTTCCCTCCGAGACACCGGCCTTGAGGTATCTTCGATAGGCCCTCTTGGCCTCACGCTCTCTTTTCCCAAACCATGATAAGACGTATTCCCGATCCTGCCATCCCTGCACCCTTCGGCCCATCAAGACGCTGTGCCCGCTCCAGGGATAACGGTCGAGTTCGGCAAGGCTCTTCACCCGTCTCCCTCTTAATGGATTTAGATGGATATAACGAACCAACTCCTCGAAGTAGGCATCTTCATCACAGACGATCGATTTATATCGATTCTGAAACAGGTGTCCGTGTCGCTTGTGGCGGATATTGTACGTGATGGCATATCCGGTAAGAAAACGGCGCATAAAGCCGGGTAAGCCTTTGGGTCCGCTCCGTAGCAGGATATGAGCATGATTGGTCATCAACGCCCAGGCATATACCTTTGTCCCTGTTTGAGAGGCCATCTCTCCTAGGCGCGAGACGAACTCCTCTTGGTCCCTTCGATCATTGACAATCCTCCGCTTCTCAATCCCCCTGACAATCACATGGTGCAATGTATCGGGGGCATCCAACCTGGC
>CAZAGT010000345.1:4130-5453 GCA_964484515.1 uncultured Desulfobacteraceae bacterium
CATCAACCCTCCTCTGACGGTTTCCTCGACCCATATACTACTTTGTCAAGCTAGTCAACAACGTCCCCTCACAATAAATACGGTATCAATAAGTCTCATCACTTCAACGTCCGCCGATTATGGATAGGCATGCTGCTTGAAACATATACGCTATTTCACTACAATGCCGCTCGCATTTCGTAAAAACACCGAAGGGGTTCAGAAATGGTCAAAAAGGAAGTCACTGTTGAGTCTCTACGCGGATTTGCAGGACATTTTGTTGAGACCGAAAGACAAAGGCGAGGCATCGATGGATGGTGGCAGCGACCCCTTCTTGTAAGTGGCTCTGTGGATCAGCGTTTTGACCAGCTTCCCGAGATTGCCTATCACGAGCACATCTACCCGCGGGATCTCCTTCCCAATGCCGGATCGCTGGTTGTCTTCTTCGTTCCTTTTACCAAGTCGCTTGTCAAAGGGAACCGGCCGGGCGATCGGCCGTGCCGCGACTGGGGGGTTGCTTATGTTCAAACCAACGATCTCATAGATCGTCTGAGCAGGGCCTTGAGTGACCTGCTGGCTAAAGACGGCTTCAAATCAGCTCTGACACCGGCAACCCACAACTTCGATGAAGCCGTACTCATGGCCCGCTGGTCTCACAAACACCTTGGCTATTTGGCCGGCCTGGGTCGATTCGGCGTACACCACATGCTGATCACGCCTGCGGGATGCGCGGGGCGGCTGGGAAGTTTCGTGACCGAAGCCGAGCTGGGCGATCACCCTCTGATGGAAACCGAGGAGGCCTGTCTTCTCAAGGCGGGGCAGAAGTGCAGTCAGTGTATCGACGTTTGCCCTGTTCAGGCCTTGAGCGAAGCTGACTTCGATCGCCAACGTTGTTGGGACCGGCTCAATAACAACCGGGATTCCCTAAACTACTTCTCCGATCTGCCCAAGACCACTCATGTCTGCGGCAAGTGCGCCGCGATCATGCCTTGCAGCTTCAAGAACCCGGTAGCTGAGCTGTGAGAGAGCGAGTGAAAACAAGGCCAATAGTTGTGGTTTTGGGGCATTCGTTGAGCGAAGAAGCGGGCCCTTTGGGCGTGGTCACGATTCAGGGGCTATGCCGTAATAAGCTGTATAGCCGTCAAATCCGAAATTCGAATATCGAAATCCGAAACAAATCCGAAGCCCGAATGTCCCAATGACGGAAACAACCTACCCCTATGATGCTTCTCAACTGAAAAAATGTGCCACGGAGTTTTTCTCATTTGGATTTTGGTCATTCGATATTGGGCTCCTCACAAGAATTTGTGGGCAAAAAAACCGTTTCCAGCCTCTGCGGTGGGA
>CAZAGT010000346.1:0-5439 GCA_964484515.1 uncultured Desulfobacteraceae bacterium
CTGTATAGGCGGGGCTATTTTGTATTCATCCCGGTCGACTTCGTCAGCCTTAACTTGTTCGATGTAAGGAATCGGCTCCCAAGGACAGTGCTTTGGGAAAGTGCCACTTTAGTGGCGCATACCATGCAGAGCGCCGGTTTCCGTCATTGGAACATTCGGGCTTCGGGTTTGTTTTGGATTTCGATATTCGGGTTTCGGATTTGCTCCGTAGGGCCACCACCTCTACGATATGGACATATAGGCAATGCCACATCGTCAAGGCGTGATTTTCTAAAACAAGGTTAGGAGGCTATAATGCTTATTGTCGGTGAACTTATCAATGCCAGTCGCAAAGCCATCGGGGCCGCGATCGAAGCACAGGACAAAGGGGTCATTCAGAAGGTCGCCTCCGACGAGGTCGAGCACGGCGCCGATTACATCGACGTCAACGCCGGTATCTTCGTCGGCAAGGAGCCCGAATACTTGAAATGGCTGGTGGAACAGGTTCAAGAGGTGGTGGACGGGCCCTGCAGTATCGACAGCCCGGATCCTAAGGCCATCGAGGCTGCCCTCACGGTCCACAAGGGGACGGCCATGATAAACTCGATCTCACTCGAAAAGGACCGCTATAATGCATTTTTGCCGATCGTAGCGGGAAGCGACATGAAGGTTGTGGCCCTTTGCGTCAGCGACGAGGGGATGCCCGAGACCGAGGAACAGCGCACGGCCATCGCCGACAAACTGATCAATGGGCTCGTGCAGAACAACGTCAAGATCGAAAACATCTATGTGGACCCGCTGGTCCAACCGGTCGCGACCAAGAGCCATTTTGGGGTTGAGTTTCTTAAGTCCATCGAAAAGATTATGACGACGTACAACGGGATCCACACCATCTGCGGCCTTTCCAATATCTCCTACGGCCTGCCCAAGCGGAAGTATCTGAACCGGACCTTCATGGTCATGGCGATTGCCAAGGGTCTGGACGGCGCCATCGTAGATCCGCTTGACAAGGGCATGATGGCCAACATCATTGCGGCCGAGGCCTTGATGGGCAAAGACGACTATTGTATGAACTATCTCCAGGCCTACCGCTCCGACAAGTTCGAGCTTTAGTGGGCTAAAGAGGCAAGGGATCAGGGGCTAGGGGTCAGGGATCAGGAAGAACCCCAAAAAGGCGATGTCCGAGACTTTCAAAGTGACCTTTCAACCGATGGATGTCTCCGTCAAGGCGGCGTCAGGTGAGACCGTCCTGGATGCGGCGGGCAAGCAAGACATCCCCATTCGGGCGGATTGCGGCGGCAAGGGTCTTTGCGGCAAATGCCTCGTCCTGGCCCGACCGGCTGAAAACCTCTCAGCCCCGACCGAGGCCGAGGCCGAGCTTCTATCCGCCCATCGTACTGATGGATCACGCCGACTGGCCTGCCAGGCGAAGATCAAGGGGCCCCTCACGGTCACCCTGCTGGACGAGATGGTTGACCGCCGCGAGGCGCGTGGCAAGACCGATCTTATCGGCACTTACCCTTGCGACCCTCTCGTGGAACGACTCCCCCTCCCCAAGGCCCCCCTACCCGTCCCGGAACTGGGAACCTCCGGCGAGCTCCTCGGCTGGATCAAGGAACGCGCACGGAACGCCACGGAACAGGAGATTCGTTTTGGCAACCCGGATGCCCTGAGGCAACTCACGCTGCCGAAGGCCATAAAGGGCGACATCACCCTGGTGAATCACCTTCAGAAGGGTGTCACGGCGGTCCTTCCCGGCCTTCGTGAGGAGAGTCTGGGGGTGGCCCTCGATCTTGGCACGACCACGTTGGCCGCCTATCTTTGCGATCTAAAGACCGGCGCGATGCTGGCTTCAGCCGCGTCCCTGAATCCGCAGCGTCGTTTCGGGGAAGACGTCATCAGCCGCATCTCGCTCGCCAATGAGCGTGAAGATGGTCTGAAGGACCTCCAGGGGCTCGTGGCCGAGGCCGTCAACTTCCTGATCGGTCGTTGCCTCGACCCGGTCGGCGGCACCAGGGAGGACATCGACGAAGTGACCGCGGTGGGCAACACCACCATGGAGCAACTCTTTGCCGGCCTCCATCCTCACGGCCTGGGCGTCGTCCCCTATATGCCGGCGACACGGAGCCCACTCGATATGAGGGCCGCCGATCTGGAGCTGGACCTGAACCCGGGAACCAACATCCACCTCTTTCCGGTGATATCCGGCTTTGTGGGCGGGGATACCATGGGCGTCATCCTGGCCGATAAGCCCCATCAGCGGGACGAAAACTGCCTGATCATCGATATCGGTACGAACGGGGAGGTTGTCCTCGGCAATCGCCAAGAGCTGTGGGTGACCAGTTGTGCGACCGGCCCGGCCCTGGAAGGAGCCCAGCTTTCTTGCGGGATGCGGGCCGTCTCAGGGGCCATCCACAAGGTCGATATCGATCCCACCACCTATGAATTCGAATGCCAGGTCCTGGGCGACAAGGCATCGACACGCCCCCTCGGGATTTGCGGTTCGGGTGTCATCGACGCCGTTGCCGCCATGCGCAGGGTGGGCCTGCTCTTGCCCACGGGAAGATTCAAAGAAGGTATGCCCGGTGTCCTCTGCGATCAAAAGGGCATCGGCCGCCAGGTCGTCCTGATCCACGCGGACAGAAGCGGTACCGGGGAGGACATCGTCATCAGCCTCGCCGATATCCGCCAGATTCAATTGGCCAAGGCGGCGCTGGCCGTCGGGATTGAGTTCCTGATGCGGCGCACGGGGATTGAAAGGCTTGACCGGACCGTACTCACGGGGGCGTTTGGGGCCCGATTTGACTGGCGCAATGCGGTTACCATCGGTATGCTACCCCAGGCCGTGCTTGCGGGCGAGGTGTTGCCCAGGGATAACCTCGCCGGCGTGGGTGCGATCATGGCGCTCCTGGATGGGAAAGCGCGTCTTGAGGCCGCAAACCTCTCGGAACGGATCAGGTTCCTGGAATTGGCCCAGGAGCCGGATTTCGCAATCCGGTTTCCGGAATCGACCACCTTCCCTTCGCTTGAATCCGATTAACATTAATCGAGCGAAAATGCTCTGTCTCTGTTGTCCGTGGCTCCTAGTCAGACAGCGAAGCTGTCGAAAAACCTTTTTCTCTGAGGCTGATGGAAAATGCCCAGATGCAAGGCCTCCTAAATCCCGAGGAATGAGGCGTACATAGAAGTACGCCGCCGTGACGAGGGATGACGGTAACACCGCAGATGGGTGTCTTCCGACAGCCTCAGCAGTAACGAGTGACGAGATCCAAGAAGATAGGATATATAAAGATGCAGGGCTGGGGATCAAGCGTCATCCGAGTCCTGAACTGCCTCTTAAGGACCAAGTGCTGAAAGCCCCCTGTTTTTCGCTTCGCTCAAGTGGGGTATAATTGTCGAGTATGGTCCATGTCTAAGAACGATTCAACGTTGTTGACAAGAAGTTTTGAGATAGAAAGCGCTTAGGTTTCGAGCGTCTGTTTCACGGCAGCATTGAGGTCATGGAGGTCTGCCTGTGGTAGACTATCACACCCTGAAAGTCAGCCGCGTTTCCGAAATGAGGGCGCTGGACCAACAGGCCATCAAGGAGTTCGGGATCCCGGAAGAACTGCTGATGGAAAACGCGGGCCTGGCCGCGTCCCATGTCCTCCAAGAGGAGTTTGAAACGTCGGGCCGGACGATTGTCGTGATCTGCGGCGTCGGCAACAACGGGGGCGACGGTTTTGTCGTGGCGCGCCAGATCCATTCAACCGGCGGCACCGTTAAGGTCTTCATCCTGGGAGATCAAGCCCGATACAAGGGCGCCGCAAGATTGAACCTGGAGATCCTCGAGCGGCTCCCGGTGCACGTTGAAGCGCTTGAAGATATTGATTCGCTCCGAATCGCGCTGGCCCATTGTGACGGAATCGTGGACGCCATCTTCGGCACCGGCCTCACGCGGGAGGCAGAGGGACTCTACCGAGAGGTCATCGATGAGATCAACCGAAGCGCCAAACCCGTGCTCAGCCTCGATATCCCATCCGGGGTCCACGGTGATACGGGCAAGGTGATGGGGGCGGCCGTCAGGGCCGCTCATACCGTGACCTTCGGCCTCCCCAAGCTGGGGAATGTGCTCTACCCCGGTTTTGAGCTGGGCGGCAGACTCCATGTCACCCATATCTCATTCCCTCCGGGGATGCACCGAGCAGACTCGCTCAAAATATCGTTGAATCAGCCGTTGCCACTCCCGCCCCGCGACGCTGACGGCCACAAGGGAAGCTTTGGGCAAGCCCTGTTTGTGGCCGGCGCCGCGAGCTACTTCGGTGCGCCCTATTTCGCCGCCCTCTCCTTTCTCAAGGCGGGCGGCGGCTACTCGCGGCTCGCGGCACCCGCATCCATGACGCCCTTCATCGCCAATAAGGCTAGTGAAATCGTCTTCATACCCCAGCAGGAGACCGAGGCGGGTAGTATCGCCCTTGCAAACAAGAGGGCTTTATTGGAGTTGGCGAACAAGATGGACATGGTCGTGTTGGGCCCCGGGCTATCGCTGGCTGATGAGACGCAACAGCTGGCTAGAGAGTTGGCCGCTGAGATCACCAAACCGCTCCTTATCGACGGAGACGGCATCACGGCACTGTGCCGGGATCTTCACATCATCAAGGCGAGGAACGCCCCGACCGTCCTCACACCCCATCTTGGGGAGATGGCCAGGATCACGGGGCAGGGAGTATCCGCCATTGATATGCATAAGGTGGATGTGTTGCAGGCTGCATGCGCGAAACTGAACGCCGCCATCGTGCTGAAAGGGGCCCACTCCTTGATCGGGTATCCGGACGAGAGGATCTTCATCAACCTCAGCGGCAATTCCGGGATGGCGACCGCCGGCTCCGGAGACGTCCTCACCGGCAGCATCGCAGGTATGTTCGGCTTGGGCCTTGTGCTCCAAGACGCGGTCCGGCAAGGAGTTTACATTCACGGTCTCGCGGGCGATCTCGCCGCTCAGGCTAAAGGAGAAGACGGGATCACGGCCCAGGATATCCTCGACTACCTGCCCGCCGCCCTTGGCACGCGCCGTCAGGAGCTCGACGAACCTTTGGCCGGGATCCGCCTTCTATGAGGATTGCTTAAACTTTCGCTGGGCTTCGGGTTGCTCAGGGTGTGGAATGAAGGGGATGGACACGAGCTGATGTCTATCTGGAAATGATAATACGCGTGCGGCAGTGTCCGATTCGGAAATGTGACATTTTTCTTCTGAGCAAGGCCGCACAAAGTTCCGTATTTTTCCTCCCTCGTTACTCGATCCTCCTGCCTTGTTGCGATCGTTTCTCCTTCAGCCTTCCACCTTTTACCTTCAGCCTATCAGGTACATCGCAGGTGAGAACCCGCGGAGAACGTCGCTCAGGAGGAAAAGGGGCATTTCCGGTTGGACACTAGTTGATCTCAAGGATCTCAAACTCTTGTATCCCCCCCGGCGTCTTGGCC
>CAZAGT010000347.1:0-5430 GCA_964484515.1 uncultured Desulfobacteraceae bacterium
AGCTTCTTCAGCGTTCGAGCAGGTAACGTTTCGTTTTTGAAAAGAGACCCCCATGACCGGGCGAACACACGCAGAAGGATTTAAAGATGTCAAATTCAAGCACCATTTTCATGAAGTTTCTCAGGCGATCAACCGGGCCGCTCTTGCGGCAGGAGGCGGCGCTGAGAGCTGATAGGTGACGGGTCTCTGATTGGGCCGATCGGCTCAATCAGGGTAAGGGTATCAGTAGTAGGTTGAACGACGCTTACTCTGCTGGCGGCCGAAGACGAGCCCGATCATCAAGCCGCAGAGGAGGACCAGCGCTCCGGTCGCAAACCATTTGTTCCTCTGCGATGACCGCAGTCGCTTATTCTCCGCGTTGAGCTCTCGGGCCTCCTTTTGAATCGACTCCAACTTTGATTTGGCCACCTTGTGGGCCGCGCTGAGCTTAAGGTAACCAGAGGCCCCGCGCTTTAGCGCCTCAAATTCACTTCTCAATCCGTCAAGGGCCTTGGTGCTGGTTTGGAGCTTCGAGGTGAGATCCTTTTCCCGGGAAATGACTTCATTCAGGTTCTTCTCTGTTGCCGTCAGCCTTTCTTTGAGGTCATTGTTCTCTTCCACCACGGCTGTTGCTTGCAACTCCCATGGGGCACGCGTGATCAGAAAGCGTGTCAGCACCCAGCCCTCTTCGGCGTTTGCCGCCCCATCCGTCACCCGGATACGGCTCCAGTCGTCTTTTTCTTCTATGACCTCCACCGACTGTCCGGAGGAAAGCATCGTGACGATCTTGTACTTGATACTTGGGCCGGCGCGAAGTGTGACCCGAAGGGTATCCGTCACAAACGCCTTGGACGCGGCAGCCACCTGACAAGCCATCAGGACACTCAGGATGCAGATGAGGAGTATGAGTTTCCCTTTCATATCGCCTTGACTTCCCTTTCTCTCTTGTTGATGTGCTCTATCATTGTTTGGCCCTCCTGCCCTGCTACGGAGTCTCTCATGGGCTGTACATCATCCCCGCCCAGGATGTGGTTAATGAGTTCCGCTACCAGTTCGGCACCGTTGATCTCCGCTCGAGACTTGCGGGGCGTCGCCGAGAGGGAATGGAGTTGGGAGGTCCAACTACCGTCGTAAAATGCCTCAATCCCGATCTCATGACCCACCATCCGACTGGCAATAAAATCGACCAGGACCCTCGACTCGCGGAAGGTGCTTCGGGAGATGTAACCAAAAGGGATCCCGGCATAGTAGGCCTCAGCCAAGGTGCTATAGCCTGCCTTGCCCACAACGACATCGCTGGCATTGATCAGGTCAGGATGAAAGAAGCGGGAATGATGAGGCAGGAGGACGATGTTTTGGCGCCTTTCGATGGTCTGACTGCCCCCGGGAACCAGGAAGCAAAGACCGTTCCGATCCGGTAGATGTTTCAGAAAAAGAGAGTCATGCGGGGTCCCGCCCAGTGTGATGAGGGCCACCGTGCCTTCGGCCGGCAAGTCCAATTCCTGTCGGATCTCAGCGGCCGGCTTCCTTATCGAACGGCTGATCGGGGGGACCTTCAGCGCCGCGCTGCGCGGCTGGCAGATCGGTTCGGTTTGGACGTGATACTCGGCCTGTTCAAAAAGCTCCCTCAGGTAGGCGATATGCCTTCCGCACTGAGAGGCCAATCCCTCATAACCCTCGTAGATCCAATCCCAGGTGAAATTCTCGACCAATAGTGAAGGGATGCCCACCTCTCTGGCCACGGCAATCCCCATGGGCGCGATATCGCAAATCACGAGATCACAGCCGAGGGTTTCCAGTTTGCAGGCGAGTATGGATAAGAGCGAAGGGTCAAAGGGAAGAAAGGCGTCCAGCCTTTGCCGGGTGAGCTCGAGATCTTCCTGGAAGGGGGATTGCTGAACGATTCCGATATCGGTCAGGAGCTTGTGGACACGAAACGATCCATCAAGGGAGTCTTGAAAGAACCGCAGTGGTACCTGCGTGAAGATCTCAAATCCGACGGACGGGTTTGCTTTCTGGACGGCGGCCATCACGCCGGCGGCCCGAGCGGCATGACCGAGGCCGTGTGACGAGATGAAATAAGCGACGTGATAGTCTTGAGGATGACGAACCCAAGCCATTCCTTATCCAGCTACCTCACCCCATATTCAAGCAGACCGCCCGGGCAAATTGCGAGCAGCTTACCTCCTCGGCTCCTTGCATCAACCTTGCCAGATCGTAGGTGACTTTTTTTGAGGCAAAGGTTTTCTCAAGCCCACTTTCAATACGTCCCGCCGCCTCGGACCACCCCAAATGGTCCAACATCATGGCACCGCTCATAATAAGGGACGTCGGATTGACTTTATCCTGTCCGGCATATTTTGGAGCGGTCCCATGAGTGGCCTCAAAGATGGCATAGCCTTCTTGATAGTTAATATTGGCGCCGGGGGCCATTCCGACGCCCCCCACCTGTGCGGCCAAGGCATCCGAGATGTAATCCCCGTTCAAGTTGGTCGTCGCGATGACGTCGAATTCCGCGGGTCTCGTCAGGGCTTGCTGAAAAAAGATGTCGGCGATGGCGTCTTTGATCAAGAGCTTGCCCTTTGGCGGACTGCCGTCAACGTCTTGCCAACTCACCGTCTGTGCGGGGTACGATGTCTTGGCCAGTTCATAGCCCCAATTTCGGAACGCGCCTTCCGTATATTTCTGAATGTTACCTTTGTGGACGAGGGTAACACTGCGACGATGACGCTCGAGGGCGTAATCGATAGCGGCCTTGATCAGCCGCACGCTGCCGAACTTGCTGATCGGTTTGACACCGATGCCGGATCCGGCTCTTATTTTCCAGTCGTAAGCATCGGCCAGATATTCGATGAGCTGTCCACTTGCCTTTGACTCGGCCTCGAGCTCGAACCCTGCGTAAACGTCCTCCGTGTTCTCACGAAAGACGACCATCGATACGTTCTGCGGATCTCGGACGGGACTGGGGACGCCGGGGAAATGCCGAATCGGGCGCACGCAGGCGTAAAGGTCCAATCGTTGACGCAAGGCGACGTTGAGGCTCCGGATCCCTTCTCCAACCGGCGTTGTTAAAGGGCCTTTGATGCCGACGCGACGAGCTCGAAAGGCATCAATCGTGGCTTGGGGCAGCCATTCCCCTGTCTGTTGGAAGGCCTTTTCACCAGCCAGGACCTCTTCCCAGACGATGCGCCGTCTTCCGGACCAACACTGCCGAACCGCGTGATCCAACACTGTCACAGTCGCTTGCCAGATATCGGGACCGATCCCGTCTCCCTCAATGTAAGGGATGATCGGCTCTTCAGGAACGGCCAGCCCGCCATCTTCAAAAGAAATCTCTTCTCCTGATCCCACAGTCCATCCTCCGCTCACAGGGGTTAACGTGATTCTCTCCAAGGCCGCTGGTCTTGGATTCCAACTTTCTAGCGAAGCTGTCGAAAAACCTATTTCTCTGAGGCTGATGGAAAATGTCCATATGCAAGGCTTCCGAAATCCCGAGGAATGAGGCGTACATAAAAGTACGCCGCAGTGACGAGGGACGAGGGTAACGCAGCAGATGGTCGTTTTCCGACAGCCTCAGCACAATAGCATGTTTCTTCAGGGAGTTGAAGGTAGTGTCGGCGAGCAGGGCAATCCTTTGCGCTGACCAAGAATATCTGTTAGACAGTTTGTACTTCGATTCTAGGTCTTGCAGATGAGCAAAGTAGTCATAAGGAAGCCGATAGTCAGAACCCGATGAGCTACATCGCATGCCGGACGATCTCAACCAGAATATGAAAAGTCGCCAGGATCGAATCGCCGAGGACTTCTTCGGCTATCTGGGAAGGCATCTTCCGCAGCAGTGCGCCAGCGATGAATTCTACTTCATGCCCCGTTCCGAGACGGCCATCCACCATCTCGATAGGCTTGATGGCATGGATCCCGACAAAATTCGGGATCATGTTTCTTACATCCAAGGCCTGCTGAGAGAGCTGGATGGTTGGAGGGCGACGGACGTCGAGGGGGAAATCGATGGCGGGTTGCTCAAACAGGGCCTGGATAGCTTTTTGCGGGAATACGGCCACGCAGAGACGTGGCGCACAGACCCAACCCTTTACGTCAAGATTCCGCTGCTGGCGATCGGCCGGATCCTCTCCCAAGAGGATCGCCCCCGTGAGCAGGCCCAGGCGATGCTCTTGAAACTGCTTCGTCAAACGCCTTCGTTTCTTAGGCAGGCTGCAAGAAACCTCCATCTTCCACCGCGACTCCGTCTTCGGGTGGCAGAGGAAATGGTACAGGATGCCATCTATTTTTACAGCCACGATATGGTCACCTTCATTGAAGCGGAGCTTGGAGGGGATCAGGCACTGGCCTCTGAAAATGAAAAGATCCTGAGGGCCTGGGCCGACTTCAGGGGTGCCCTCCTCCAACTGCCCGCAAGGGATGCATTTGCGGTAGGAAGGGAAGGGCTTCAGGAGATCCTTTCTCTCAGTCTATGCTACACGAAGACCCCAGCCGAGATCGGAGAGCTCGCTCGTGAAGCCTACCACAAGACCCTAGCCGAGTTGGACGCGCTGGCCGCCCAGATAGACCCTGATAAGCATTGGCAGGAAATCATCTATGAGCGGGCCCCTGCGGTGACCTCTACCGAAGGGCTGGTGCAATTGTTCCGGGAGCAGGTGCAGGCCCTTCGGCAGTTTTTTTTGAAGCAGGATCGGATCTCGTTCCCGGCCGGCGAAAGACTACACGTTCTTCGCACTCCCCCCTACCTAAAATCTCTGCGTGCCACGGCCTCGTACAGCGCTCCCATGACGGGTACGAGAGGAACAGAAGGTGTCTTTTACGTAAACCCCAACGAACACGACCTGGGAATCGTGGCGAGCCACAGTCCTTACATATCCGCCCACGAGACCTATCCCGGTCACCACCTGCTCGATCAATTTCGCATTTCACATTCCAATCCGACACGTCGCCAGATCGAATCACCCTTCTTCTACGAGGGATGGGCATGTTACGCCGAGCAGCTCTTGGATGAATTGGGGTACATCGAGGATCCACGCCAACGACTGATCGGCCTCAAACGGCGGCTATGGCGAAACCTGCGGGCCGCCCTCGACGTCGAGCTTCAGAGCGGCACAACCGGCCTCAGGCAGGGTGCCGAGGAGATTCAGGCCCTGGGCTTCGCCTCGGATAGGGCCTGGCGGCAGATTCGTCGCTTTGCGCTCACTCCGGGTTATCAATTGTGTTATGCTCTGGGGATGTTTGAAATCGAAGGACTTCGGGCCCGCTTTCTGCCCACTTTGGGGTTCAAGGCCTTTCATGAGGTTCTTCTCAGCGGAGGTCAACTGCCCGTTCAGTTGGCGGCCAAAAGGCTGGCAGCGCATGGCGAGGTACAAAAATACAGGCAGGTATCACCCTAGGGTCTCGAAACAACTCAGCGTCCAGCCCAGGGGGGGTCTTTTTTTGAAACAAAAA
>CAZAGT010000348.1:0-5430 GCA_964484515.1 uncultured Desulfobacteraceae bacterium
AACGGAGACCCTGGTGAGCTGGGTACCCGGCTTTGACACGTACCTGCACGTGGGGTACGCTAACTTCTTCTTTGATGCGGAGTACATGACCGCCTTGGATGAGTTCGCCCCTCACGAGATCGCCACCGTCACCGGTCAAGGGGCCCAACCGGCGGTCTGGAACTTCGAGTTCGGTTACAATTGGGATTGGGGCAAGAACCTGGAGATCGCACTCAAGTATGAGGGCTCGGATGAGTGCGAGGCCCTCGGTTTTCCGGAGCGCAGGTACGGGATTGGATTCAATCAGACGGTCTTCGAAGGGATCGTTGCCTCGATCGGCTATTTTCGCAACGACTACCATGAAGGGGATGTCGAAGGCCGGGATAAGAGCGACATCGTGTTCGGCCAGGTGGCGGTCGAATTTTAGGCATTTCGTCCCAGCTGAAAGGCTGAGCAAGGAGGGAAGAATGAAGAGAGGATTTCTGGTGATCATCCTGGCATGGGTCTTGTGTGTTCCCTGCGACGGCCTGGCTCAGGAGGAGATCAAGGTCGAGGGGACGATCCAAGGGCTGCTTAGTACGTGTGCGGGCGAGACCTGTACGCCGCGAGAGGAGGTCATCATCGCGGCCATGGAGGATACCTTTGTCCTGGTCAGCGACGAGGGCAAGTACTACCTGCTGCCCAACATCAAGAATTCGGTCCTGTCCCGCTACCTGAACGATCCGGTCAGGATCGCGGGGACCCTGACCCTGGAGGGGACCGCTATTCAGGTGGACACGGCCGAGGTATTTGAGAAGGGAACGTGGGTAACCTTCTGGAGCCCGGAGATCGCGGAGCAGGCCGCGGTCAAGCGAGAGAGTCTGAAGAAGAAGAGGCTGCCGCCCGGATACCGTAAGCGCATCCGCGGGCAACTCCCCGAGTAAGCATGCCCCCTTTTCACGGACGGGGGACGAAATCAGGTTGCAGCCCACGCGTTCCCCCCGTGTTTCAGGCCTCTTTCCAGGGACCGTCGATGGCTCTTTACAGGACTCATTTTTTGTACTAACTAAGGTTTATTCAGTTCCTGTTGTGAACGCTTTGATTGCAGGCTGAAGGCTTGAGGGAAAGTGCTAGAGTGAAGCCACGAAGGTTGCCTTTTTCGTCCTTGCGGGGCTTTTCTTTTTGATGGGCCGCTAAGGCGACCGAAGAGGCGGCAAACAGGGTCCATCGATGGCAAGAGACAAACGCGTGATCTATATGGTCGTCGACGGTCAGGGTGGGGGTATTGGGGCCGCCATCGTGAGACGGCTGCGAGACCTCTGTGGTAACGAGCAGCAGATTTGTGCCCTCGGGACGAACCCGATTGCCACCTCCCAGATGATGAAGGCGGGAGCCAATCGGGGAGCGACCGGTGAAAACGCCATTGTCAGGACGTCTCAGGACGTGGATGTCATCATCGGGCCCGTGGCGATCGTGATGGCCAACGCCATGATGGGCGAACTCACCCCCAAGATGGCGGAGGCGATCAGCTCCAGCAGGGCCCTCAAGGTACTGATTCCACTCACGCAGGAGAACACCCGGATCGTCGGACTTACTCTGGAACCTCTACCGCACCTTGTTGACAAGGCGATCCAATTGATCAAGGAGATGGAAGGCCATGTGTGAAGCGTCAGCGTACATCATCAAAGACGGCCGCGAGGAGCTGATCCTCAAGGACGTCGATAAGCTCGAAAACGAAGACGGGGAGGTCAACCTGGTCAATATCTTTGGCGATCAGAAACGCATTCGGGCCCGGGTAAAGACCCTCTCGCTGGTAGAGCACAAAATCATCCTCGAACCCACGGATTGAGCCTCGGTTATCGACTTCCGGTCAACCTAGGACCTTGGCTACGCTGCACTCAAGAAGAGCATCTGGACCTTATCTTAGATTCCCAAAACTCATTAGACGGGTGAACTTCAAATCGGTAACAGCCCCCTTTAAGGCAGTGATCGGAGCGTGACACTTGCTTGGAGGTCGAAAATGGTCCGCAGAACGCATCTCGCGATTATCCTATTCCTCCTGCTGTGGGCGATTCCTCAGTCCGCCCATTCCCACGGCGGCAGGATTCCGGCGATCGTTGATACGGACATGGCCCTGGATGACATCCGCGCCATTGCGATGCTCCTCAATTCTGACCTGGTGGATATCGAGCTGATCGTGACCTCGGACGGCGTGTCGTCACCTCAGGTCGGCGCACAAAATCTTGAGACCCTCTTGAGGTACTTCAACCGGGGGGATATCGAAATCGGCAAGGGGAGGTTCCTGGGCCTCGCTGCACCCGGATGGCGCGCATGGTCCGAAAACCTCAAATGGCCTCCCATGAATTCGATGGAGGTCCCCATTACCACGGACCGCCCGGCCGCCCAGGCGATCGTTGATACCCTCAAGGCACTCTCCGGCAAGGCCTCCTACCTTTGTCTGGGACCGTTGACCAACCTTGCGGATGCTCTCCAACTGGATCCAGACATCAAGGACAAGATCAGCCAGGTGCTCTATTTTGGCGCCTCCCCACACGCCCCCTTTCCGGGCTGGAACACGGATCGTGACCGGCAATCCGCCATGCTCGTCTTCGAAACAGACCTCCCGATCTTGGCGGTGGTCCTGCCCAATGAACGCTTACTCCGTTTCGACCAGCTACTATATGAGAGAATAAAAAGTGTTGATTCTACCGCCGCACGCCTCGTGGCCACCACCCATGGCGGGCCGGTTGTCCAGAAACCGCTCCAGGAGGGGCGTTTCTACATCTGGGACGAGATGATCGTGATGTACCTGTTTCGACCCTCCCTCTTCGAATTCAGCTCGGGGGGTAATGGTGTCGATCCAAAGTCACTCGTCTCCTTTCGGACCGCTGGTTTCTATGAGACCTATCTGAAGCTCCTGGGCCGTGCGGCCGATTTTCATCTGAATCCGCGTCGCGCCGTGCTCTTAAAGAGCTTCCCCACAGAGCCCTCCGTATTCAAGGAGGACGTCGGTCCCTACGTGGAACCGATCATTGCCAAGTACGGCCTCGAGGAGTGGAAGGCCTGTCTCCTCACAAACGAATTTCACCGTCATCTTGGGACCTACTCCCTGATCGGCGCGAAGATGGGTGTCCGGGCGAGGGAAATCCTGGAGGCGCCCTTCGACACGATGGAGGTGGTCTCCTTCGCCGGGCGAAGACCGCCGTTGAGCTGTTTGAGTGATGGGATCCAGGTGTCCACCGGGGCCAGCCTGGGAAGAGGAACAATTCGGCTCTCGAATCAGCGACTCGCGCCGGAAGCCAGCTTTCAATATGAGGGTAAGAAGCTCACGCTGCGGTTAAAGCGCAAGTGGGTGGATAAGATTGAAGAGGATCTGCGGCGAATCTTGAAGGAGTCGGAAGGGTTGAATCCGGCCTATTTCGCCAGTGTAAGGGAGCTCTCTATTCGTTATTGGCTCTTTCTGGATCGCCATGAGCTCTTCGAGGAAATAATCGAAGAGCAGGGGGAAGGATAGGGAAGCAAGGTGGCGGTGGACGAAATTCAGTATCCCACGGACGGGATCCTCGATCTTCACATGTTCGCGCCGCGGGATGCCGCCTCGGTCGTGGACGAGTATCTAAAGGCGTGCTGGGAGCAAGGGATCTTCGAGGTGAGGATTATTCATGGCAAGGGAAAGGGGGTTCTTCGTCGCACGGTCCGGGCGCTCCTGGAAAAACATCCGTTGGTGGCAGATCACGGGCTGGACAGTGGGCCCTCATCCTGGGGCGCAACCATGGTTCGCTTGCGACGACCCGAAGAGCTCTAATCACGTCTATATGAGCACCATACCGCATCAATACCTGCTTTTAGCTAATCGTCTTCCTTTTCCTTCTTCTCCGGCTCCTCAAAGAACTCGTCCGGTTTGATGATGAAATCACCGTGTTTCCATTCCGAGATCTCATAGGTCCAAGCGCTCAGCCGCTCGTTCATCTCCTTGGCCTTGAGGGCCATCTCTTCCGGTGTCTTTCTCTGCTCCTGCTTCTCCTTTTCGGCCTCACCCTTATCCGCGTCCGGCTCCTCGGCCGCAGCCTCCTCGGCCTCCTTGGGCGGCTCCTTGTAGTCCACTTCCAGTCGCAGGTAAAAACGCTCGTCATCCGTTTTAGACTTCCCGGGATAGGCCCGGTAGATCATCCCATCAAATGTGCGATACTCCAGGCGGGCCTGAAGCTCGATCCCCAATGATTCAAGCGGGGCTTCGGGGTCCACCACGTCCTCCAGTCGCAAGGTATCCAAGGCCCTCGCCAGGATGTCGAGCGAGGCCTTCTTGATCTTCTTGTCCGGCGGTGGATCTAGAAACACCAGCTCCGCACCTTCCTCGGGACGCTCGACCCTGTAAAGGACGCCCTCTTCGTCGAGGCCCTCGCATACGACCTTATGCACCGTATCATCGCGAACATCCACGAGGAGCTTTTCCAGCCAATCCTGCGGTTCCCTGCGATAAGAGGCAAAATCCTTGTCCACGAGATAGACTGCAGGCTCCTTGCCCAGCCGCAGGTACTGGCCGTGGGTACTCGTCCCCTTTCCGGTCTCTCGCCGCTTACCGAGCACGACGCTGGCGAGGGATTCTCCCGCCTCGTCCATCAACTCCACGAGAATTCCCTTTTCATCATTCGGAACATCCACTCCTTCCGGGTCCCTGAGCTTCAACCGTTTTAGGGTCGCCTCGGACGCCTCGAAACTGCGCCCAACCTTCATCTGTTGAAGCGAACGAACAAAGTCGGCGATCTTTCCGAAGTCGGCCGGATAATCATAGCGATCCTTTACGACCCATTGGTCTTGCTTTTTGGCCAGGGAAACGGAATCCCCCTCCGGCCCTCTGATCGCGATCGCAGCGACCTTGTTCACCGGGAGATCCTCGAGCAACTGTGTCCCAAGAGCGACTCCGCGGCTCTGTGGCGGCCGCTCACGCACGACGAGAATTCCCGCCACGGCCAGAACGGCCAGGATGACCAGCAGGGTAACGAACGTCTTGACCTTCATTTTCCTCTCATCCTTCTCTGTCTGTAAATCGCAAATCCAAGGCCGGCCACGGAAACAAGGAGCGGCATCAAGAAGATATTGATACCCTTCAGCGTCACCCCAAGAGTTTCGACATCGGCCCTCAAGTTCTTGCGGACCTCTTTCAGCTCATGGTCGATCCTCCTCTTTTCCGCCCTGAACTTGGCGATCTCCGCCTCCTGCTCGGGGCTCAGGATCAGTTGCTGGGAGGCATCCTTCTGCTGCTGAAGCTCTCGCAGCTTCCGGTTGGCGTCTTCGGCCCGTCGCACCAACTCGTTTTCCTTGGCCAGCCAGCGTTCCTGGGCCCGCCGTTCGAGGGCCAAAACGGCGGTAAACGGTCGCTCGAACATGCCTCGCGAGCGAAGCCCGATCAGCTCGTCACCGCCGGTCAGGACCTCGCAAGCATTGGAGAGGAGATTCAGGTTGTCATTTAAC
>CAZAGT010000349.1:0-5387 GCA_964484515.1 uncultured Desulfobacteraceae bacterium
CCTCATGGCTGGGGGTCGCTGCTGCCTCCTTCGCCGTCGCTGAGAAACCTGGCGACCCGAGGACTGAGGTATTCGCTCAGGAGTTCGGCAATCCCGTTGTCGGTCAGATCATAATAGGTATCTTCTTCCCCGGTTCCGATACGAAAACCTTTTGGATTGCCCTCGATCGGCCGCAGATCCACGCCGTCCCTGAAGCTCTCCTGCAGGCTCTTGCAGAGCCCGTCTTCAAGTTGTTGCCAGTCGCCGGAGCTTAAGAGGACCTCCACCCTCTGAGTCGGTTGCTCTGGTTTCCAAGTCGCCAGGATCTTGAGAATCATCTCCTTCAGCATCTCCGGCGTCAATGCGGCAGCCACCTCCCTCTTGAGAATCTCGTTACACAGCCTTGTGATGGAATCCTTGACGGCCAGAACCAGATCACGGGCCGCTTGAGACATGGCGGCCTCAAAGCCCTCACGGGTGTTTCGGACCTCCATTTCTGCTTGTCGTAGCAATTCGCTTGCTTGTTTCTGGGCACGATCTCGGATTGCATCGGCCTCGGCATTGGCCCGCTTCAGGATGGCTTCAGCTTCCTTCTGAGCCTCCGATATTCCTTCGGTCTTAATTCTTGCTAACAGTGACTGGATGTTGACTTCTGGCTTCACGAGAAGACTCCCGGCATTGCTGATCGGTGTCTTGAAAATAGCGCTACCCGGCGCCGGCTTGCAGGCACGGCCCCACCCAAAATGCCTTCAACCTGTAATCCGAGGTCCGTGAATTTTGCAGGATCGATCACCGAGAGTAGTCGAGGGAGAGGCCCTGTCATCAGGCCTGGGCTGGACACGGGATAGCGATTTCCGGGTCTTGAGACACCCGTCGTTATTCCATGGAACGGGCTTTACTCAACATCAATCGCGCAAATTCCCTTCCGTCCTCGAGATCAGCCTCATCGGGGTGGCTGGCCGCGCTCCGGGCCTCCATGGCCCACGCCCGATCCTCAGGCCTTTTCATGAGCGCATCGATAAGGCTCGACTTGACTTTCCCGCGGCACCCGAACGTACCGAGGACCGTTCCTTTGGATGCCAGGCTAAGGGCGTGATAAAAGGCGGTCACAGCAAGTTGCCCGCCGCGCAGTGAACCATGGGTCGCAAACAGGGCTATTTTGTTATCTTTGGGAATGCCTTTTAGGAATTTCTCCGCAGACGCCGGGATGCTGTGGGAATGCACGGGAAATCCGCAAAAGATGAGATCGTAGGTTTCCAGGTCCTTTGTCTCCTCAAAGGGCAGGATCTCTTTTTCTGCCTGCGTCACACCCTCGTATATGGCCTGCGCGAGCTTCTTCGTATTGCCGCTGTCAGAATGATAGGCAACCAGGACCTTCATGCTACACTCCTCCAATAGCAGATTTGTGGGGAGTTTCTACAGGATTTCGGGTTCAAATGCAACTCGTTTACCCTCAGTCTTCCACCTTTGACCTTCCGTGTACGCCGCAGAGAATTACCCTGTTAAACCGGCTTCCCCGTCTCTCCCCTTCACTCAATCGCCCAACCGAAGCCCCTTGAGGAGATCTTTGGCCTTATCCGTCAGCTCCTTTGTGGCCTCCTTGTCTTTTTGTTTGTCCTTGATGAGCTTCTTCAATTCTTCAGGATCCGGAATCCCTTCCTCCATGATCTGCTCCCTGAGCATCCCTGCTAGATCCGGACTGAACACGGGGGACTTGAAGGGGCCTGTCACGAGCACCGGGACCATCACCCCTGCACGCCGCGCAGTGTCCCCTTGGCCCCTGAGGGTGGCAACGAATTTGGGCTCAACCCTCATGTTGAGAATCTCGTTAACGAGGTCGGCCTTACCCTTAGCCTTGACTCGGACGAGGGGTGACACCAGGGTCGTGTTCTTTGTGTCTGCGATCCCTTTGCTGACGGTAAACGGGATACGAAATTCCGAAAAGTCGGTGCGCGGTTTCGGCCCTTGCCCGGCAACGCTAAAAGCCCTCTTCACATTCTGGACCATTTCGGTCAGATTGATCCCGACGATCGCACCGTCCTTGAAGACGAACTCACCTTTTCCGTTCAAGGTCCTTTTCATCTCATCAGGGTTGTCCCCTCGCGTACTGAAGCTCACGACAGCCGCTAGGGTCCCTTCCAGGTAGTCCTTTCCAGAGACGTGCTTCAGGATCGGTAGGAACTGGACATCCGCCATCTGAGCCTCAAGCTGTGTCTGCGGGACGTCCTCTCTTACGTCAAGAGCCGCTTTGCCGGACAGCTTGCCCTGGTACAACTGCACGCCGACCGGGTCTACATTGATCATTCCCTCCCTTGCCGAGACTTCGAGATGAAGATTGTCAAGCTGAACACCAGAGACCAAGAGCTTCCCGATATCGATCTCCCCCGCCAGATCGACAGCCCGCAAGGCATCATAGTTTGGCCCACCAGCCTTGTCATTATCCCCCTCAGAGTCCTTTTCAGCGGAGCCTTCGTCGCTGCCCTTTGCAAGATATCGATCCAAATCCAGCGTGTCCATTTTTAACGCAAAGATACTTCGCGGCTTCGCAAAATCCTGGACGGCCGCGGAGATGTCTATCCGCGATTGATCCACTTCGATGACGCCGTCCGTGAGGGACACCGACTGAGAATTCCCTCTGACATTCGTCTTGAAGGCAATGCGACTCAGGGCCGTGGGGTCTTTAGTCGTCAAAGCCTGATCTCGGCCCAGACTCTCCATCAATTCCCGAGCGGAAAATGGGGCAACCTGAATAGCCAGTTCGTACTTCGGATCTGCCGCCACGTTCACCAAGGCGCCATTCACACTCGACTCCACTTGATTCAAGGCCCTAACGGTCATGTCAAAGGCGATCCTGCCCTCGCCTGGTTCCGCTCCCAATGGGCCTACTTGCCCCTGGATCGAAAGCGGCCAATCTCCCACCTGGGCCGAGAAGTCCATCGGGATGGGACGGTCCAAGGAGACGTCCTTTAGGAGCAGATTCACCTGGGTGATCTCTTTGCGTGTCTCTGAGACGTGGTCAATCCAGATCACGGAACCTTCCTTGATCGCAAATTCTTCGACGGCAAAGGCCTTGAAGGGTAACCCCTGGGCGCCTTCCTGTTCGGTTGCCGCGATGTCCCCATCTGCTCCTACGAGACCCTCCCAGTTACCGCGCCCATCCTTCTGCTTCACGGCTACGATCCGGGGTTGCTCCAGGACGAGACGGCGAATCTGAACGTCTTTGGATAATAGAGGTAGGAGTTTCACCTGAACCTGGAAGGACTTTACCGACAGAAACTCCTGCTCTTCAAAATCAGGAGGATTCCCAAGGCGCACATCGGATAGCGAAACACCGACCCATGGAAACAGGGAGAGCTTGAGATCCTCACCCATCGCAAAGGGGCGTCCGGTGGCTTCCGACACTTTCCGCTCTAAGACCGCTTTGTACTGTTGGAGGTCTACCACGTGCGGGATGATGAGGGCCGCCAATAGGATGAGTAGGACGAGACCCCCGATGATAATCGATAACCATTTGATCAGACGTTTCATGGATTGCCTCCCAGAAAGGGGTCGATGCCGGTTTCGGCAGGTCGACCAGATGCTCCACGGTCAACACGTGAGTGGCCACAAGCGATTAGCGAAAATGCTCAAAGAGGGTGATACCCTATCTTGCGCAAAAAGTCGATTTCATTTAGAATATTTGACTATTCGGAGACGTTCCCACCACGACGTCTTTTCGGGGGTTGCCGTGATGCGCAAGACCATGCTTCTCTGGGGCCTCTTATGGATGTCCGCCCTATCATTTTGCTCAGCCCTGGAGGCGGGCGAGATGGACCTTGATATCAAGACGTTCGTCTGCAGTGAAGGCATCTATTACATTCGATACGGCGTCATCAATCGTTACACCTATGAGACGAATCCAACCATCGCGTTTAAAATCATCAAGGACGGAAGGCCGATTGCCTGCCAAAGGATCACCATGCGGATTCCCCCAAGGTCTGACGGCTCCCGGAGCCATGATCTGTTTATCGAGACGATCTGCTCTGAGGAAGAGCGAGTGACCCTCGAGTCCAGGATCTTCAAGCGTGATCGGCGCAACGAGGTGGGGCCTTGGCTTGGAGACTGTCCCTAGGTCGCGGAGGCGCACCCGCCTACGAGATATACCGACTCCGGTCCTCCATGAACCCTTTGTAGATCCTGTAATGTTCGGTGTCTTCGTACCGGACCCGTCTCACGCCCTCTTCCTGGAAGCTATAAATCGTTGCTTCTGGGCAGGCCAGAAGGATCGGCGAATGGGTGGCCACGATAAACTGGGCATGTTTCGCCTGCCCTTGATCCCGCAACAACTTCAATAGTGCCAATTGACTGCTGGGCGAGAGGGCTGTCTCGGGCTCGTCCAAGAGATGAAGGCCTTTGATCCGGTAACGGGCCTGAAAGAACGCCATGAAGGACTGACCATGTGATTGGCTCACCAGTGACTTGCCGCCAAAATACTCCAGCATTCCTGGGTCCGTGGTGGCCCACTCGTCCAGGTACTGGGCAAAATAGCGGGCCATTTCGGAGGCGAAGAAAGAACCTGGGACCTTACCGTTACTCCACTCTATCGTCATGAACCGATAAAGTTCAGACTCATCGGGATTGTGCTCAAAGCGCGTCCGTGCAAACTCACCCCATATGTGGATGCCGCAACGGCGGGCGATGGCTTCCAGTAGAGTCGATTTGCCCGTCCCATTCTCCCCGAGGAAGAACGTCACCGCTGCACTGAAGGCAATCCTGGCGGTGTTTTGGAAGACGTTCAGATTGAAGGGATAACGCTTATTGGTCGGATACCTTTCGGGGTGAAGACTCACGTTCTTGAGGTGCATAGTGGCTCGTGTCGATCCTCTCAAATCGGCGGTAAGGAAGCGCGCTGATCGGCTGAAGTTTGCAGGGATGGCATGCATCAAGCCTTGTCGAAGAATTCCTGTAACGACTTGATCACGGCGACCTTCGTGTCGGAAGCCGCGTCGTCTTCAAACTGGAATTCGAGGAGGAACATCATCTTGAAGTCCACAGCAGATGACTCATAGGTCCGGCTTGAGCTTACCTTGATGTCCTTCAGCTTGGCCTGTCCCTCGCCCGGGATCAACTCGGATTTTCGCAGAATGAGGTTGATGGCCTCCTTGGCGTCCTCGGGCGTCTCCAGCACAATCCCGATGCCATCCAATTTCTTAACGGCCTTTGCGATCTTCTCGCCTGTGACGACTATCTTCATGGTAGCTCCTCGACGCTCCTATGTAACTTCATGAAATGAGGTCTTGGATACATCAATGCTTGGCCATGGGGGTCTCTTTTCAAGAAACGAAACGTTACCTGCTCGAACGCTGAAGAAGCGTGCAAGCAAGGCGGCCGGAGCAGATTCAGAGAATGGGCCAAGGCTATCAATCCGG
>CAZAGT010000350.1:0-5385 GCA_964484515.1 uncultured Desulfobacteraceae bacterium
GGTTATTGCTGTTCGTCTTCATTGGTATTCTGGCGGGCATGTTTGGTCTAGGCGCAGGGTGGGCCAATATCCCGGTATTCAACCTGGTACTGGGCGTGCCCTTGAAGATTTCCGTCGCGACGAGCAAATTTCTGCTCTCGATAACAGACACATCGGCGGCCTGGATCTATCTGAACAACGGTTGTGTCATTCCACTTATTGTGATTCCTTCCATCCTCGGGCTGATGTTTGGATCGTTCGTCGGTGTAAAACTTCTCAGTATCGCCAAGGCCGGGTTTATCCGCTACATGGTCATCGTTGTGCTTTTTTTGGCCGGCTTCAAGGCCCTCGATAAAGGGCTCGGCCTGGGAATACTCGGTTAGATAGGAGTTCAAAATGAACGAGAAATTGGATACGGACCTGAAACCAATGCCTGAGCAAATGACCTATGCCAACTTGCTCTTCATCGGCGTGTGGATCGGTATCGCCGTGATGATGGTTACCTACATTATCTATGTCGCGGGGATTCTTGCCCCCCATGTCAGTTTTGCAGCGATCACGCAGAATTGGGACCGGGGGATCCACGAGTACTTGGAGGCTACCCACTCACCGCAAGGATGGGGGTGGCTAGGCCTTATCGGAAAAGGCGATTTCCTCAACTTCATCGGGATGGCGCTCATTGCCCTGTTAACGATGCTGTGCTATTTTTTCCTCATCACAGGGTATGGCAAGAAAAGAGATTGGGCTTATCTTGGCATCAGCATATGTGAGGTCCTGGTCCTCGCGTTGGCGGCTTCCGGTATCCTGACTTCCGGGGGACACTAAGCAAGAGGGATCTTTCGAAGGAGAGGGATTGATATCATGGCAGAAGAGAAACTCAATATTCTCCTCGTGGACGATGAGCGGAAGTTCCTTGATTCCATCGCGGAAAGGATACGTCTGAGGGGTTTTGAGGCCCTGCCGGCTGCAAGTGGGAAAGAGGCCCTAGAAGTCGCCCGTAAGAACGAGGTCTACGCCGCAGTGGTGGATCTGAAAATGCCTGATATGGACGGCCTGGTTACCATTGCCAAGCTAAAAGAGATCCATCCCGGAATCAAGACCGTGCTCCTGACGGGATTCGGCGATGAGAAGATCGAGGAGGCTGCGGAAGCCCTTGGTTCGGCCTATTTTGAGAAAGAAAAGATGGGCGGTTTTTGGGACTTCATCAAGGGCCTGGGTAAAAAGAGAAAGCTCAATATACTCCTCGTGGATGATGAGCGGAAGTTCCTTGATTCCATCGCGGAAAGGATACGTCTGAGGGGTTTTGAGGCCCTGCCGGCTGCAAGTGGGAAAGAGGCCCTAGAAGTCGCCCGTAAGAACGAGGTCTACGCCGCAGTGGTGGATCTGAAAATGCCTGATATGGACGGCCTGGTTACCATCGCCAAGCTGAAAGAGATCCACCCCGGAATCAAGACCGTGCTCCTGACGGGATTCGGCGATGAGAAGATCAAAGAGGCTGCGGAGGCCCTTGGTTCGGCCTATTTTGAGAAAGAACGGATGGGGAAGTTCTGGGATTTCGTGAAGAAACTCCCGACGAAACTTGAAGACGGGATGGCCGCTGCGGGGATGGCCACAGGGGGAGATTTGGATGACGCTATTCGGATGAACAAAGAAAAGAAGGTACGCTAACGATCGTCCCTGTGTTTTACTCGAGAGGGACCTGCTGGAAACGCTTCCCGGTTTGAAGTGCTCTTTCAATCCCTGTCGGTCTTTGCCACCTCTGGTCAGAGGGTTTGCCTAGTAGCGATAGGGTGGAACCAACAGCAGGTTCTGTTTTTTTTGGGGGTTGCGGAACGTGAATACGCGAAACCCTACCATCCTCCTCGTTGATGACGAAGAGAAGTTTATCGACTCCCTTGCGGAGAGAGCCCGCCTGAAGGGTTTCCAACCGTTCCCCACAAGAACCGGGCCGGAGGCGATTGGAATCGTAAAAAGAGAAAAGATCGATATAGCTATTGTTGATTACAAAATGCCCGGTATGGATGGCCTGACAACGATCACCAAGCTCAAAGAAATACATCCTGGAATCAAGACCGTGCTCCTGACGGGATTCGGTGATGAGAAGATCAAGGAGGCTGCCGAGGCCCTCGATTCGGTGTATTTAAAGAAAGATGAAATGAGAGATCTCTGGGATTTCATTAGGCAGTTTGATCCCCATAACGGCATGATTATCGTCAATTCCTCTCTTCGGCCCAATGCAAAGGGGGGAGCGCGAGAAAACGGCCTGTTTGGGAGCGCCCAAGACGGGCCGAAGCCGGTAGAAGCAGAATTACACGCCGAGCCGAAGACGCGCGGAGGTGCCCAGCTCTTCCCCGAAGAGCATGAAACCGGGCGCTGGCCCGATTCACTGGGATGTAAGCTCGTTGGTGAAAGCCCCTCAATCCTGGAGCTTAAGCAGAATATCAAGAAGGTGGCCTCCCTGGATTGCATGGTGCTCATCGAAGGGGAGGCGGGGACCGGCAAACAGCTTGTCGCCAGGTCAATTCATATACTCAGTCCGCGAAGACGTCGCATGTTTATGACGGTCAATTGCGGGTCTTTTGACGAGGAACTGCTCGGCGACGAGCTTTTCGGTCATGAGAGGGAAGCACCTCGTGGAGGGCTTAGTCCCAAGCGAGGGATTTTCGAAGTCGCGTCCGGAGGAACGATACTACTAGACGAAATAAGCGATACTCCTCGATCGATGCAGGTGAAGCTGTTGCGAGTGCTGCAGGAAAAAACCGTGATCAGGGTGGGAGGAACAGAGGAGATCCCAGTCGACGTGCGTGTCTTGGCGGCTACAAATCGCGGTCTTAGGGAAAAGATCGATGCGGGAGAATTCCGCGAGGATCTTTACTACACGTTAAACGCCTTTACCATAGACGTGCCGCCGCTACGTGCTCGTCGAGGTGACATTTTACTCTTAAGTAACTATTTTCTCGAAAAGTACAGAAGGGAATTCGGTAAGGAGGTAAAGCGGATATCTGATGAAGTCCTGTCGATTTTCTTGAGATATTCATTCCCTGGTAATGTTCACGAACTTGAAAATGCTATTGAGCACGGCGTTATCATGTGCGGAGGAGAACAACTGAGACAGGAACACCTCCCGAGGCGCTTCCAGAACGGGAAACGGTTTGTTGAACTGGAAAGGAGAGAGTTCCTAACCCTGGCCGAGCTTGAAAAGGAGTACATCCTAAGGGTTCTCAAAGCCACAAAAGGAAATAAGAGCGAGGCCGCGAGGATACTCGGAATCAACAGGGCTTCGCTGTGGCGGAAACTAAAGCAAATCGATGAGGAGACGTGACGCGCCGGTGCCGTGACATCCGCGTTGCTTTTCTGCGCTGATAACGTATTATGGTTACTAGGAAATTTTTAAAGAAGGCCAACGATGACAGCTGGATCATAGCGGTGTTGTCGGGCCCTGGTATTCGATCGTCTGCTGCGCCCTTCCTCTTATGGCGGTCAGCCGCGGCAATCGAATAGTCAAGCTCAGAAAAGTCGGTTTTTCGACAGTTTCACTGTGGAGCCTTAGGGAGTGCGTAATTTGTCCAAGGAGGTCTTTCCATGTCAGGTGAAGGGAATCAAATCAAGCTGCTTATCGTCGATGATGACGAGAAATTTCTTAATACGATAGCAGAACGGCTTGGGCTGAAGGATTTTGTTGTCACGACCGCCACCGAGGGAAAGCAGGCCATTAGGGCTGCCAAAAAAGGCAAATTCGATTTGGCCATTTTGGATCTGAAGATGCCCGGCATGGATGGAACGGAGCTCCTTAGAATCCTCAAGCAGAAGCACAAATTCCTGCAGATTATCATTTCAACGGGGTACGCTTCGATCGACTCCGCCGTAGAGTGCACTAAGCTGGGTGCGTTCGGTTACCTGGAGAAGCCCTACGACTTCGAGAAGCTGTTGGAAATGCTTAAAGAGGCATATCAGGCTCGACTTAGGAACAAGTTTGAGGCCGACAGGAAGCGAATGGAGGAAATCGAATTCATATCGATGGGTTCCAGTCCCGTAGGAATCCTCAACTCATTGAGGCGCCTGAGAAACATCGATGACGATGAGAAATAAGTGGCATTCACGTATGGCGCTCCCGATGGTACCCGTCTATTTCCTCAGATGAAATGCGCAGTTCTTTCTATTTTACCGAAGGACCTTCTTGACGGCATCACAAGGGTAATTTACTCGAATCCCGTCCCGAAGCATGGTTCGATATTTGTGCTGGTCCGGATCAGACGCCTGGTCTTTTCTTGAAGATCCCCGCACTGTGCCGAGAGCACAACCCTCTGTCGAGTTGATCCAAACAAACCGGGCTTTGGATAGGTGGCTGCCATGCCGCGGGGACGATACGCACGAGGCGGTGTCGAACGTCGGCCTGGAAGGAAGGAGGAATGCCCCATGGCTATCATTACGATTTCGCGTGGATCCTATAGCAAAGGGAAAGAGATTGCCGAGCGAGTGGCTGAGAAGTTGGGGTACGAGTGTGTGTCGCGAGACATCTTGCTCGAAGCGTCAGAGCATTTTCATATCCCGGAGATCAAATTGGTGCGGGCACTTCACGATTCCCACTCCATACTCGAGCGCTTCTCTTTCGGCAAAGAGCGTTACGTTGCGTTTATCGAAAATGCCTTTTTGGAACACATGCAAAAGGACAACGTGGTCTACCATGGGTTAGCCGGGCATTTTTTCCTCAAGGGAGTGGGTCACAACTTGAAGGTGCGAATCGTCGCGGATATCGAAGATCGTGTTAGGCTCGAGATGGAACGGGAGGGCATAACGGAAGAGAAGGCACGCAATATCCTCAAGAAGGACGATTACGAAAGACGACGCTGGTCAATGGCCCTGTATGGGATTGATACGAGCGACCCGCGCCTCTATGACCTGTGCATTCACATCCATAAAATCACGGTAGGAGACGCCGTGGATATCGTCTGCCACACGGTAAAGCTGCCCCATTTCGCAACGACGGAAGATTCCCAAGAAAGGATGGACGATCTCGTGTTGGCCTCAAAGGTCAAAGTGGCGATTATCGACGAATGGCCGAAGGCCAACGTCACGGCTCACGAGGGAGCGATCTATGTTCACACGGATGCCCCCCTTGAACAGGAAGTCTTGATTCAAGATAAGATTGCCAAGGTGGCCGAAGCCGTAGCCGGGGTCAAAAAGGTGTCCGTGTCGGTGACACCGTCGGGATTCGAGTCAAAAGCGTAGCGGCCTGCCGAACAATTTGTCCCTAAGGAGGCTGATGGAAAATGTCCATCCCGCTGTCTTCAACGGGACGAAACCGGGGACCCGCCCGAAGGGGCGGGGACTGAGCCGAGCGAAGCGAAGGCAAAGAAATCCCGAGGAATGAGGCGTATGAGTCCTAAGGTTCGAGGTTAGAGGTTT
>CAZAGT010000351.1:0-5372 GCA_964484515.1 uncultured Desulfobacteraceae bacterium
ATTCTGGAAGGGACCAGGCGGCTCAAGGAGCTCTGCCAAGACCGGTATCCGGTGGTGGGCTACATTCAGGCCCCTTTCCGTCATGCCTCGATGCTTCGGGGGTCGGAAATGGTGATGCGCGACGTATACAAGGCCTCGGCAAAGCTCAAGGAGCTACTCGAGATTGCCACGGAAAGCCTAATCGTCTACGGGCAGGCCGTGGCCGAGGCCGGTGCTGACATCATTTGCATCTCTGATCCGTCCTCGTCAGGTGACGCGATTTCGAGGAAGGTGTGGGAGGAGTTCGGGCTTCCCTACAGTACACGGGTTGTCCAAGCCCTGAAAAAGACCGGGGTCACAATGTTCATGCATATTTGCGGAAATACGAGCGACCGTTTGGACTCGCTGGCCAGCACGGGGGTTGATGGCTTGAGCCTGGACCAGAAGGTGGACTTTGCCCGGGCGCGGGAGATTCTTGGCGACTCGATCTGCCTCATGGGAAATGTCGATCCCGCGGGGACCCTGTTTCTGGGAAAGCCGGAGGATGTTGCACGCGAGTCCGAATACGCCATCCGCAACGCGGGACAAAAGGGCAATTTCATCTTGTCGTCAGGATGCATGATGCCTGCCGAGATACCTCCAGAAAACTTGCAAGTTATGGTTGACACAGCCAAAACAATTGGGAGCTACCCCATCAATTAGGTCACGCCAGGTCAAGGTGGTGGCATCGGTGGACGGAACTATTCCCAAGAGGAGGAACGTCAACATGAAAGTAACAGCGTTTCGCGGTATCCTAGTCGCAGTGTGCCTTTTGGCGCTTCTTTGCCAGCTCACTCCCGCGCAAGCCGGGCTGAAAGGGGAGAAGGTCAAAGTCGGCGTCATCGTTCCACTAGCCGGGCCTGCTGTCTCATGGGGTCAGCACTCGTTGATCGGCGCCGAGATTGCCCGTGACGAGATCAATGCTGCAGGCGGTATCGGCGGTGTGCCCTTGAAACTGAACGTCTACGATACGGCCAGCAAGTCTGAGCAGGCCATTGCTCTTGCCAAGAAGCTAGCAGAACAGGATAAGGTGCTAATCATCCTCGGCCCCATCCTGAGCTCAGAGTGTGCGGTGGTCTTTCCCGTGATCAACCGCATGGGCATCGTGGCAGTCTCACCGACGTCGGCCCAGCCGGGTCTGGCGGCTCAGAACCGTCCTTGGGCTTTCCGCAACAACTTGACCAGTGACAGGACCTTGGGGCCGGCACTCAAAAAGTGGGTGGAAAATCACAAGGTCAAGAAGGTGGCTATCATATACGACAGTTCCGACGGCGTATCGACCGGGGAAGGAGTCAAGGTCTTTCCTCCGGTATTCAAGAAACTTGGTGTGAACGTTGTTGACACCATCACGGTGCAGAAGAACGACATCGACTTCAGTGCACATATCACCCGACTCAAAGGTAAGAATCCGGATGGAGTGGCCATAGCGGCTCAGGCTCAGCAGGCGGCAAACATTGTGCGGGAGATGAGGCGCCAGGGCCTGAAAGTGCCGGTCATCACGGGGGTAGAATGCGCTAATCCTCTGTTCATCAAGACGGGCAAGAGTGCGGTCGAGGGCGTGTATACCGCTTCGGCGACTTGGGCGGACAGCCCTGATCCAAGAGTGAAAAAGTTTACCGCTGAGTTCATGAAGCGAAAGAACGGTGAAAAACCCAACAGTGGCGCATTCAAGGCTTACGACAGCATTTACATTATCAAGCAAATCATGGAGAAGAACGGAGTTACCAATGCGCCTAAGGACCTTGCTAAAGATCGGAAACGACTGAGGGAGGGGTGGAAAGCGCTCAAAGATTACCCAGGGATCTCGGGCTCTACCACAATCATGCCCGACGGTGACGCAATAAGCCAACCCACCGTTCTCGAGGTCAAGAAAGGCCGCTGGGTGGAGGTGAAGTAGTAACCGGGAGTCCCGAACGTGCCATTTCGGCCCCTCGGAAAATGGACGTCCTCTTTTCTCTCGAACCGAGCGGAGCCGCCCAAGATGTTTTTCCAGCAACTGATAAATGGACTGATGCTAGGGGCCACCTATTCTCTGGTGGCCATCGGCTATACCCTCATCTTCGGCCTCCTGAACCTCTTGCACTTTGCCCACGGAGAGGTCTTCATGCTGGGCGCGTTCATCGGCTTGCAACTGGTAATATGGACTGGATGCCACATAGGTGTGGCTCTTGCGGGAGCCATGGTCGGAGCCGGGATCCTGGGGCTGATGATTGAGCGGGTCAGCTTTCGCTACGTTGACAAGCAATATCACCTGGCCCCTTTGATCAGCACGATCGGGGTGAGCATCATCCTCCAAGAGCTTGGTGTTACCATTTTCGGCGGTGACCAGTTGAGCTTTCCTGAAACGATCCGAGTTGTGGTGTACAGATTTGGATCGGTTCAGGTGACTTCATTGCACCTGTTGATATTGGGCACTGCCCTGGCGTTGATGATCGTCATTCAACTGGTGATCCATCGGACCAAGATAGGCATTGCCATGCGGGTCACCGCCGAAAATGCTACGACGGCCTCGCTAATGGGGATCAACACGAACGGGATTGTGAGCATCACCTTCCTGATCAGCTCGGCGTTGGCCGGGGCCGCGGGGGTGCTCATTGGGCTCGTGTACCACGCTATTTCCCCTTTCATGGGCACTACAATGGTGCTCAAGGGATTCACCATCATGTTGCTCGGAGGGCTCGGGAATGTGAAAGGAGCCATGGTCGGGGGCATCCTGCTGGGGATGGTTGAGGTGTTCAGTGTTGGCTATTTGGAGTCGTCATATAAGGATGCCTTTTCTTTTGGGATCATGATTCTGATCCTTATTGCCAGGCCCTCTGGTCTGTTTGGCAGCAAGCTGCACGAGGAATAGCGCCGTGAGTGGTTACGCGGAGAGCATCTTGATCTTCACGGGCATCAACATCATCATGGCCCTGAGTCTGTACCTGCCCTTTTCTGCGGGCCAGATCTCGTTGGCCCAGGCGGGCTTCATGGCCATCGGCGCGTACACCTCGTCTCTCCTGACCAGAGACTGGGGAGTTCCCTTCTATCCAGCGCTTGTTCTCGGAGGCGTCCTGGCAGCCTCGACCGGGGTACTCGTCGGGTTTCCCGCCATACGGATCAAGGGGATATATCTGCTTCTCCTCACCCTCGCCTTTGGTGAGATGGTCAGAGTATTCTTCCTGAACTTCTCACCGACGGGCGGCGCCTCCGGCATGGGCGGAATGGAGTTGAAGACTAATCTGGTCAATGTGTACGTCATCGTAGGTCTCTTGATTCTCTTCTTTTCTCGCTTAAGGGGATCTCGAATGGGCCGGGCCCTCGAGTCAATGCGCGACGACGAGGTGGCCGCGGAAGCCACAGGGGTGAACATCGTTCGGGCCAAGCTTGTCGCCTTTGGGGTGGGGGCGTTCATGGCCGGGCGCGGCGGGGGTCTGTACGCTCATTACGCACTGTACATCGATTCATCAAAATTCGGATTTCTGGTGGCCGTGGAATTCTTCGTATTCGTGGTCTTTGGGGGACTGGAGGTCTTCTGGGGAGCCGTTGTCGGGGCCGTGCTCCTGACCACCATCCCTGAAGCGGTCCGGTTCCTGAAGGATTTTCGAATGGTTTTCTTTGGAAGCACCATTGTCATTCTGATGATCGTTCGGCCCCAGGGTCTCTTGGACAAGCGGCTGGTCGACGGCATAGCCCGGCGTGCGAGGCGATTTCTCATGATCAGAGGTACTTCTTGACGCTTCTCGCCATCGAAAACTTGGTCAAAGCCTTTGACGGGTTTGTCGCTCTCAATAACGTGACCCTGAGGGTGTCCCAAGGCTCCATCCACGGGGTGATCGGTCCCAACGGTGCGGGGAAGACCACCCTGGTCAATATTATTTCCGGGATCCTGAAACCGTCACAGGGCAAAATCAGTTTCAATGGTCGGCCGATTGAACGTCTGAGACCGGACAAGATTGCCTCATTCGGTATCGGCCGTACGTTCCAAAATATCCGTCTCTTTCAGGCTCTCACCGTAATTGAGAATGTGATGGTCGGCCAGCATTGTCGGACCAAAGTCGGACTGGTGAGGAATTTTTTCCGCCGACCCTTTAAGCCGCTGGACGAGGAGAATCGTATTCGGCAGAAGGCCAAAGAACTGCTCGATTTTGTCGGTCTCTCCGAGAGAGAACAAGAACAGGCCCGAAGCCTCCCCTATGGAAGCCAGCGCCGCCTGGAGATTGCTCGTGCTCTCGCCACAGAGCCATCATTGATCCTGTTGGACGAACCGTCCGCAGGCATGGACGCAAAAGAAACCGCCGAAATGGCCGAACTGGCCCTGAAGATCCGGGACCAGGGAGTAACAATTCTCCTGATAGAGCACGACATGAACCTGGTGATGGGGATCTCGGATCGCATCACGGTTCTCAATTTCGGCCAAAACATTGCTGAGGGCACGTCCGATGAAATACGGTCGTCGCCCGCTGTCATCGAGGCTTATCTTGGCGTCCCAGATTGAACTGCCCTTGCTTCGGGTCGAAAACTTGACCGCAGGTTACCACGGCGTAGTGGCCCTTCGCGATGTGAACTTCTTCGTACAGGCGGGGGAAATGGTGACACTCATTGGGGCCAACGGCGCGGGAAAGACTTCGCTGCTTCGGATCATCGCCGGGATACTCAGGCCGAGCGCGGGAAAGATCTTCTTCAGCGGTAGCACCATTGGTCATCTCCCGCCGCACACCATAATGCGGCAGGGGATATCCTGGGTCCAGGAAGGCAGAGCGATTTTCAATAGAATCAACGTGGAGGAAAATCTGAAGGTGGGCGCCTACCCGCGCAAAGACAAAAAAGCGGTCCGTTCAGACCTGGAATGGGTCTTTGAGAAATTCCCTATTTTGGAGCAACGCCGATCGCAGCCAGCAGGCACGCTGAGCGGAGGAGAGCAACAGATGCTTGCCATCGCACGGGCCTTGATGAGCCGCCCCCGGTTGATGATGCTTGATGAGCCCTCCCTCGGCCTTGCCCCTATCATGATCCAGCACAGCTACGACATCATCTCCGATCTTCAGCAGTTGGGGATCACCATCCTTCTCGTGGAACAGAATGCTCGGATCGCATTGAAGACAGCTACGAGAGCTTACTTGATGGAAATAGGCCGCATCGTCACGGAGGGGCCGGCCGAGCGACTCATGACCGATCCCAGAGTGCAGGAGGCCTATCTTGGAAGAAAATGGCAATACGCCATGCACTGACACAACATCTCTGAAGGAGGGGAACGTATGGAACAGCCAAAGATTGTTCAACCATCAAACATCAAGTGGGAGCCGCATCCACAGCTTGCCAGAGCTGAGGTCGCCTACCTCGTTTCCAATCGTGATGAGAACATGGACCTCACC
>CAZAGT010000352.1:0-5366 GCA_964484515.1 uncultured Desulfobacteraceae bacterium
CCTGTGAGGAGCCCGATCTTTATTGCCGGGGGACCTGGTTTTCTGGGGGAAAGCCCATGTTTCAGATGAAGAAGAAATCCAAGTGGTCGGCACTGAAGTCGGGTCTGGTCATCTCATTGGCGCTTTTGATCTTGTTTGTGGTTGTCTTGTACGCGGGCACCCTTAGGGAGGTATTCACACCCACTGTCGAGTTGAGGGCTCGGTTCCAGGACGTGAAAGGTTTGAGCCGGGGGGCGCCGGTCTGGTTGTTCGGGACCGAAGTAGGGTCGGTTCGCAAGATCGAGCTCGATCCCAAGCTAGGACCGATTGTCACCTTTTCGATCAACAAAAAGGCGGAACCCTTTCTGAGGAGCGATTCAGAGGCGAAAGTGATGACGATGGGGTTGCTGGGAGATATCTACCTGGAATTGACCCCGGGCTCACCCGAGACGCCTCCCCTTCGGCCCGGGGAGTTGATTAAAGGAACCACTCCGGCGGGATACACCAAGGTGGTGGAGGGCAGCGACCGGGCGATCAAGAAGGCGACGGAACTCATCACGAAAGTGGAAGACCTGATCGTCACTATCGGCCAGGGTCAGGGAACGATCGCGAAGCTGATCAATCATCCCGAGCTTTACGACGAGCTCGTGAAATTGACCGCGGCACTTCACGTGGCGCTCGAGAGGATGGAAGAATCGCATGGGACCCTCAAACTGCTCCTTGAGGACCCCACGCTTTACAACAATCTGACGGCCACTGCGGCCTCGATGAAGGAGTGGAGCGAAACCCTGGACAAAAGCGCGGGCACGTTAGGGAAGCTCATCAAAGATCCCTCCCTTTACAACAGGGCCCTGGCAGTCGTCTCGAACCTGGAAAGAATCACAGGTGACCTGGACTTGGGGCGGGGGAGTCTCGGCAAACTCCTGATCGACCCTGCGCTCTATGACAACCTCAACAGGAGCGCCCAAAATCTGGACGGTATTCTGTCGCGCATCGACCGGGGCCAAGGCGTGGCTGGTGCATTGATCAGCGATGAAAAGATGGTCGCTGAGTTCAACGATATCCTGCAGGAAATTCGTGACCTCGCGGAAGAGACGAAGGATGTGCTCAAAGATGTGAAAGAGCATCCGAATAAGTACTTCAAGTTCAGTCTCTTTTGACGCCGGCCGCCACTCGCGCCTGCTCCCGCAGAAGGAATACAAGCGCCTCCTGCAAGAGCCTAAGGCTGATTCGTTGAATCCTGAAAGAGCGGAGCAAATCGTGATCAGAGAGAACCCCACCGCAAGGGAAACATCGGGAGATCGATTGGTCTATTTTGCCGCTGAGCGGACCCTCCTGTCCTGGGTCCGTGTGGGATTGGCTTTGATGGCCCTCGGATTTGTCGTCGATCGCTTTGGTCTGTCTTTGGGAGAAATGAAACCCGCTGGCCCGCAGAGTTGGTACGGCGATTTTTTTTCCTCCTGGATCGGAATCGCTTTGGTGTTGGTCGGAATTGCCGCTAACGTGACTGCGACCATAAGGTACCTGCGCTTTGAGATCCGCTATCATCAAGACCTCGATACCAGACCCGGCTATGGTCTCTCATTGGGCATTTTTCTCACGCTGATCGCCTCAACACTGGGAATTATCGTCGTCCTTTTTCTGATTCGGACAATCGAATGACTCGCCCTCATCATGAATCAAGAGTCTCTGTGGTGCTCGGAAAACCGCATGCCGCCGATCGCCCACTTGCCGGCCTTTCTCTTCTCATGGCCGGGTTTCCTGCCTGATTTGGCGATGAAGAGGACGCCGATGTAAATCGCTGGGATCCCGATGAACACTCCAATGAGCGGCAGGAACGAGAAATCCAACAGGATGGCAATAAGTCCCGCGCCGGCCAATAGGAGCCCGACGACGATGTTTGATGCCTTTTCAAAAAACCGCTTCTTGCTGTTCATGATTTTCGCCTCCTTAAAAACGCAATCGGCGAGAGAGAGGCACTGGTTGCCGCTGTTCCGCTTGTGCCGCGTACCCATTCCCCCTCGGAAGAAATTTTGCCTCTCAATACGCCCCTTTATTAAGATAGGCGCGAAAACGGAATCGGAAATGGGGTCTTTCCTGTATTTATCGGCTTGGAGGCTTCCAAACGGCAAAGGCTCCTTTGCGGGCAAGGGTCCCTGCGTACAGCCCCCCACTTCGAGCGGACAGGCGAGCTAAGGGTTTGATTAAAAGGCCGTATTCATCGGCAGGAGCACGGGTCATCGACGACCCCCTGAACGCAACTATTGCCCAAAAGGTATCCGATACACGCTGCTGGAGACCTGCAACTCGTCAGGGACTTGAAACCAATCCGCATCCGCTGAATCTCAAGAAGCCGGACGGGTCCCAAAGCCCAAATTCAGCCAACCGCAGCGAAGAATACAGCATTGACCCTATTCCTTTTTCAATAAAGGCTGAGTATATGATTCTGCAGCCGACCGAAGAACGCGGTTTTGATCATACGGGAGGAGCGCCGCATCTCAGTTGGATGGAGTTGAAGCCTGCTTGGGTGGGCGCGGGAATAACGTGTGACCCCTGTCGTCTCAGGGCATGGCGAGCGCGGGGGATGTTCAAAGTCTCCTTTGCAGCGCAAAAAGGGCTAAGGTCCGAGGAAGTGAATTCGGAGCGCCTTCAGGGAAACGGAGCGAAAATCGTCTCGTGCGAAGCGCACGATAGGCAAAGAGACCATAACGTTTCAAGGTCAACAGCGAAGCTGTCGAAAAACCTATTTCTCTGAGGCTGATGGAAAATGTCCAGATGCAAGGCTTCCGAAACCGGGGACCCGCCCCGAAGGGGTGGGGACTGAGCCGAGCGAAGCGAAAGTGAAGAAATCCCGAGGAATGAGGCGTATATAGAAGTACGCCGCAGTGACGAGGGATGAGGGTCATCCCGATCCAATCGGGACAGATGGGCGTTTTCCGACAGCCTCAGCATCACAACAAAAATTTCATGAGGAAGGGTATGCCATGAAAACGAGAAAAGTCTTTGGCTCCATTTTGGTTATGGTGATCTTCCTGGCCCTCGGCGGCCCAGGCCTTTATGCCGTTCATGGAGCGGCTGCGTCCACGGAGAAAGCCACGTCTCCGGCTTCGACTACGGTGCGATTGGATAGGCACTTTGAAAAGGCCAAAGAATACATTCAAGAGCAGTTCTACTCAAAAGCCGCCACCGAGGTCCGGAGTGGCGCCGCCATCGTGAACAATGTGGCCAAGGACGCAAAGGAAGTGGTCAGGCAATCGCTCTTGCAGGCTGACAAACGATTGGAGGCCCTGGCCGAGGGGCTGGAGGCCGGCACGGTAAAGTCGGTTGATGATGCGCAGAAGGCCTTTTCGCAGGCCAATAATGCCTTGGCCGAATATTACAGGACGAAAGCCTCTGAGTCCTGGTTGAAAAAGGGGATCTCAGAGACGGGGGCCTATTTGAGCGAAGCTGCCGCTGCCCTTGAAAAGGCTTGGACATGGTCAGGCCGTCGGTTTGCATCCGGGACAGATGCCGCCATCCGCTACGCAAGGCAGATGGGGGCTAAGATTACGAATGGAGCAACGTGGAGTTCGACCGAAATCACCAAGGCCTTGGATGACTTGGAGGTGGAAATCGGCAAGTTCGGACATGTCTCCTCCCAAACAGTTGCGAAAATAACCGTCATGCCCGTCGAGAGTTTGGGGCATGCGATTTCTCATGAGGACCTTGCAACCGCCATCAGCAAGGTGGCAGAAGAGACCATACCTGCCATCGTGCAGATACAGGTCATCGAACGAAGGGAAGTCCCGAATCCTTTTTTCCCTTTTGAAAAGAGCCCCTCCCTCCGTCATTACTTTGGTCTTCCCAAGAAGATGCCCAAGAAATTCAAAGAAGAGCGTATCGGCCTGGGAACCGGCATGATCCTGAATCCCGAAGGCTACGTTCTATCAAATAACCACGTGGTTGGCGGGGCCACAGAGATCAAGGTTCTTTTATCCAATGGGGATGAGTATCCGGCCAAGCTTATCGGCACGGACCCCAAGACCGACCTCGGCGTCATAAAGATATCTGCGAACAAGCCTCTTCCCTATGTTAACTTTGGGGACTCAGATCAAGTCGTGGTTGGTCAGTGGGTGGTCGCTATCGGGCATCCAAGCGGATTGGACGAGAGCGTGACTCAGGGGATTATCAGCGCCAAGCACCGAGCGGGGATAACGGATCCGAGCAGTTATCAGGATTTCCTCCAGACTGACGCGGCCATCAACCCCGGAAATAGTGGAGGTCCTCTGCTGACGCTTCGAGGGCTGGTCATCGGTGTCACCTCGGCTATTGCCACCCAATCCGGTGGGTTTGAAGGAATCGGATTTGCCATTCCCAGCAACATGGCGGTTCACATAGCCAATGCCTTGATCGCCAATGGTAAGGTGGTACGTGGATGGTTAGGGGTGAATACTCAGGAGGTCACCTCGAAGCTGGCCAAGTCCTTGGATCTGCCTGCACCAAAGGGGGCGTTCATCGCCGGGGTGATGAAAGGCGGCCCGGCGGATGAGGCCGGCCTGAAAAAGGGAGATGTGATTCTGGAATACCGGGGCCAAGAGGTTGACGATGCCTCCGAGCTGAGGAATAAGGTGGCCGATACGCCTGTCGGTGAAGAGGTGAACGTGGTGGTCTGGCGCGACAAGGAGAAGAAGACGCTGGCCGTCAAGATCCGAAACCTGGAAGAGTTATGGAAGAAACTGGCCGCTGTCGTGAAAGAGCGCCTCGGGGTTACCGTGGGACCTGTAACACCAAAGGAAGCGGCAAATTATGGCCTCGCTGAACCCCAGGGTGTCAGCATTGAGTGGGTCGATCCCACGGGTCCTCTCGGCAAAGTGGGATTTGAAAAAGGGGACCTGATTTTGGGAATCGACAGGGTCCCGGTATCCGGTGTTGACTCGTTTGCCAGCATGGTCGACAGTGTGCCCCACGACCAAGAGGTGGTCTTGCTCGCCGTGGATCACCGCACCGGCAACACCACCTACGTGAAAGTGAAGTTGAACTAATCGCACGGAACGGCTTCCCCCAGGGCCGGGCATGTGTTCGGCAACGAGAGGCCCGACACCATCAATACGGTCCCCCGGGAAACGTTCGATGCCTATCGCGACCACGATAATCCGGCTCCCAGGCTGGAAGAAGATGTCAAGGAGGCGAGGGAGGTGCTCGGCCTATCGCCGGAACTGGGAATGGATATCGACCGGGTCACCCGGCAATTGAAAGACGAAGGCATCGAAAAATTCAAGGAACCCTATGATGACCTCATCGAGACGCTGGCGAGGCTGTCGGAAAACGCCCATCTGTCCCGATGGAATCGGGATTACCCTCATCCCTCGTCACTGCGGCGTACTCCTATGTACGCTTCATTCCTCGGG
>CAZAGT010000353.1:0-4158 GCA_964484515.1 uncultured Desulfobacteraceae bacterium
CCGAGACAACGCACTCAATTCCTCGTTTTTGAAAAGAGACCCCCATGACCGGGCGAACACACGTCGAAGAATCTCAAAATGTCAAATTCGAGCACCAACGTCATGAACTTTCCCAGTCGATCAACCTGGCCGCCTTCGCAAGGCGGGTAAACTCCTGCGGCCAGCGGCTGGACTGGCACCTATTTAGCTGCATCGTCCTCCTCGGGGAGAAGTGGCACAATATTTGAATAATAGCGGGGAGTTAGAGCCAAACGTCCGAACGGTGTCCACGTCGCGTTAACCGGCACCTCTGAAAGGGGTTTTCATGGACCGGGATATCAATACCGAGTTAAGACAACTGAAAAGAGAGTATGTTGAGCTTGAAAAGTGTCATCAGGATGAAAGGCAATCACTCCTGAACGTCATCAATACTTTTGGCAACGTTGTGGCCGCCCAGGATAACCTGGCCGGGGAGGTCGAATCGATCAAGGGTCTTCTCGATGTTGAGGGCGCCCTTCCCATCGAGAAGATTGAGCATGAAATTCGGGCCCTCAAGGCCAAGATTGTCGCCAGGGACAAAAAGAGTGAATCTTTCGGCGGAAACCTCGAACAGGTCAAAGAGATGGAAGAGCAGCTCATGGTGGCCTGCAGGATGATCAGAAACATCATGGTTTCACTCCTCAATGACTTTTACCCAATGAACGCGGAACTGGAATCCAAGGCGAATGCGATCAACATCAATTGCAAAGAGGCGCCCCAGATTGATTTCAAGACACCAACGTCCGCCTTCCTAATCTTTGTCGAAGGGCTCAAGACGAAGATCGGCGAGGATTTCAGGTACATCAATGAGACCTTCTTTATGCTATTGGATCACGTCAAAGGTCTCGAAAAGACATTAACGAGCGAATTTGGCAAAAAAGAGCGGATAGAGGAGATCGAACGTTTCGAACTGAAGGTCAACACGGAGGTAGGCTCGATTGTTGATTCCTTCAATGTCCATCGAACGGTGAGTGAGATTAAGGAGGCCGTTGTTGAGAAGATCAAGAACATCAAGCGCCTGGTATCTATCAGAAAAAGGGAAGAGCTGGACCGAGCGCGACGGGCCCGGCAGAATATCAAGACCCTCCAGAAGCGGATCTCCGAGGTAGAAAAAGACGCCCTTGAGATGTCAAAAAAGGCGGAGGAGTTTCAGGCCGTAGCCAAGAAGGACGGTCTCACGGGTCTCTATAATCGGAATGCCTTTGACATCAAAGTTGCGGAGGGACTGAAGGCCCTAAATGAATCGAAGAAGCCCTTTTCGGTAGTCGTTTTCGATGTGGACAAATTCAAGTCGATCAATGATACCTTCGGTCATGTGGCCGGGGATAAGGTCCTGAAACAAGTGTCCGCCTGTTTGCGAGATACATTTCGCAAAGATGACTTCATCGCCAGGTACGGAGGGGATGAATTCGTCGTCGTCATTGAGCGTCTCACTGAAGTGATGGCCCGTGAAAGGATCACGGCGTTCCAAAAACTGCTGCGCAAGAAGCGCTTTACGTCTTATCGCAAAGGTGATATCGAACTGACAGTCAGCGCCGGGATCGCCATGGCCCAGGAGGGAGACACCCCAGAGGCACTCATCCACCGGGCGGACCAGGCGATGTATGCCGCCAAACAGGAAAGCCGCCGTGTGATTAGTCCTGCGTCGATCTAACTCGCTGCCCTCCCTCGAATCGTTTGCATCCAGAGCAAAAATAGCGTAAAGATCCGGACCTATGGGCGTTACCGTCCAAGAGCGATTTGGCTGTAGAGATGTCCCGGGGCTTCAAAGGATTGTCCCTAAGGGCACGATGTATTGAAAAGGTGGAGCATCGGTCTTAGCAGAGTCCCACTGTATGGCTCCCATGCTCCAGGGCATGAACGTTTGCCGTTGAGGCATTATCAGTATTCACGGACCTTTTCACCGATAGCGCCCACGGATTCTGGACCGGCACGATCGGTTCTGGAATTTCGAAGAAAGGAGACGTTGATGGATAAGGGGAACGAAGAGACCCTAAAGGCGTTGAAAACGGCGATCGAGGCTGAGCTGACCGGTCATGAATTTTACAAGAATGCAGCCCGGAGTACGGACGACCCGAACGGCAGGGCGGCTTTTAGTCGGATCGCCGCAGAGGAGATGAAGCACTTCGAATATCTGAGACATCAATATCGGGCCGTTCTGGAACAGGGGGACTACGATTTCTCAAACTGGCTCGTCAAAGCGCCTCATGACCATGGGGCGAGTCCAATATTCAGTGAGGCCATACGGGCTCGGATCAAGGATAGCCATTTTGAGGTTAGTGCCCTAACGATCGGGATGAAATTGGAATTCGATGCCGTGAAGTTCTATGAAGCCTGTGCCCAAAAGGCTGAAGACGAAAGGGTACGGCAGCTTTACCAGGAGCTGGCCGACTGGGAGCGAGGTCACTACGAGGCCTTTCAGCAGGAACTGGAGGCGCTGAAAGAGGATTACTTCGAGGCCAATCAGTTTTTTCCGATGTAATCAGGACAGATGGACGTTTTCGGACAGCCGCATCAGGTTTCGACGTGCTGCATCATGTAGATGCCCAAGAAGAAGAAGAGGGCATTGGGTAACCATGCTGCGAGGCGGGGCGGCATGATCTCCGCAAATGCAAGGGATCGAGAAAGTCCAAGGATGAGCAAGTAGGTGAAGCAGAGCATGAGCCCGATAGAGACCGCTAAAGGGGTGCCGCCTCTCCTCAGGCGAAGGGCAATCGGGATCCCGACCAGCGCCATCGCGAGGATGACAAAGGGAAGAGAGGCCTTGATGTTGAGGTCGACGAAGTATCGTGTGGCATCATAACCTTCCTCCTTGAGCATTTCGGCAAATCGCTTTAGCTGCCAATACCCCATTTCCTCAGGCTGTCTCTCCTCCCTCACGAAGGTGTCCGGCGTCTCGGGCAATTCCAAATCGATTCGATCAAACCGCCTCAAGCTATAATCGCGCTTTCCCTCCGCCTCCAGAATGATTCCCTCCGTGATTTGCCACTTGCCGTCGCGCCACACCGCCTGACGGCCATCGATCCGCTTTACCATTTTGAAGGAGGGATCAAAGAAATAAAGGGTAACGTAGTCCATAGTCTTTGTTTTGTCGTTAAAACGCCATATCCAATAGATGCAGTCGGCCCCCTTATACCAGATGTGTTTTCGCCCGTTGATCTGCAGCAAGTCTGTTTTTTCAACCTCGAATCGCCAGATGGCCTTGCTCCTGGAGCTGCTGTAGGGAACGACGACCTCCGAAAAGAGAAAGAGGCCGAAGGAGAGAAACAGGGCGGTGACAACCACAGGACGCGAGACCTGCCAGGCGCTGATTCCGGAGCTCTTGAGGGCCACGATCTCGTTGTTCTTACGCATGATGCTGAACAGGATGATGACCGCGATCAGAACCGCGGGAGGCAGCATCTGGACGATGATGAAGGGCGTTTCGTACAAGTGATACACGGCCATGCGCGTCAAAGGCACGCCCGCATCGATGAAATTGTCGATCCCTCCTACGAAGATGATGATGTGGAATACCATCAGGAAGACGAAGAGACACAGGGCCAGGAGCTTGAAAAACTCCCAGCACACGTATTTGGCTAAGATGCTCATATTCTTATTACCGTAAAGCCACGACGATGATTCCGTTCACGATCCGAGATACTTGGCCCTATAACCGTAACACCTGATGATGAAGAAGCTGCGCACCTTGACGCCCTTGATGCTGATTGCCAACTCCTCTATCGGGCCAACGTGTTCAAATAGCTCCAGCAGGAGCTCGCGATCCCGGTCCCGGGCCTCCTTTTCGACGAAAATCGCATCCCACCCCTCCAGCCTGGCGATGTCATCCCAGATGGAATACTGATTCTGCCAGCCTTGACCGGTCGTCCGCGCCACGGAATCCGGCCCCAGGAGATATCGAATATGGCTGACAAAGCGGTAGTTGTGGCCCAGGATGAACGTACGCTCGGGATCCGGCATCCTCTCAATGATCCCCGCAAGTCTTACTCGGAATTCATCCCACCCGTACAACTCTTCTTGAAGCCGATTTAGCTTGAGATCAAAGGTGCGGCCACCGATCCGGACGACGGGCGGCGCATGGGCGGCAACCATCGGAATCGTCTGCGCCGTGAGCACCATGAAAAATGACACGGCAAAACT
>CAZAGT010000353.1:4168-5351 GCA_964484515.1 uncultured Desulfobacteraceae bacterium
GGGGGGGGGCGGTCCCTGCTGCAAGACCGCGATGACCGCCAGGCAAAGGGTCGTATACCCTACCGCCGTCCAATGGGCTCCAATGTGCATAATCGGGCTTAGCATCCCAAAAAAGGCGATCGGAGGCAAGGACGTCGACAGCAAAAGGAGGAAACGGTTGTCGGAACCGCTGATGGCGGTTCGTATCATTCGCGGCAGCAGGCGCAGGCTGAGAACAGCAAACAGGGGCGAGAGGAACAACAGGAAACCGCCGCAGAAGATCAGGACCGTTTTGGGCGAGAATTCAAGGGCGCCGTGGCGCTCCACAAGCAGGAACCGAAACGTCGAGGCCGAATGCTCCAAGTTCCAGTAGAGATTGGGGAGGAAGACCACGAATGCGATCAGCAGCGCCAGGTAAGGTTCTTTTCTTAGGAACCATTTGCGCAGGTCGGCTGAGCAGAGGAGGTAAACGAGGATACAGGGGAGCAGCAGAAAAGCGTGATACTTGCTCAAGAGGTCGAGGCCGAGTGACAGGCCGGCGGCGTACCAAAAGGGTGCCTGGCCCCGGATAGTGGCTCCATGTACAAAATAGACGGTCAAGATCCAGAAGAAGGCGAGGGGCGCGTCCGGGACGCTCAAGACGCTCACGGCGACGAAGAAGGGTAGGATCTGAAAGAGACCGCAAACGACGAGTGCGATCCCGCGGCCGAACATCTCCTTTGCCAGGAAGTAGAGCACGAGGGTGGTCAGGAGACTCAGGGTCACGGCGCCGAGTCGAACGAAGAAGGCTGAATCGCCTCCAAGCAGCGTGAAGAGCCTGATGACATAGGCGATCATCGGGGGATGATCAAAGTACCCCCAAGCAAGATCTTGCGACCACTCCCAGTAATATGCCTCAGGGGCCGTGACGGGCATCACCGCTGCGACGATCAGGCGCAACAGGAAGCATGCGACGATGAAGCCCAACCAGTAGCGAGTTCCCTTGGGAGCAGCCGATTCCACACCGCCACGGAACTCATCGTTCATACTAGTCAGTTCCATCGCCTACCGCGGGAGTTTGCCCGCCTCGGGAGGGCAGCCGGGTTGATAGATTGGGAACTTCATGAAGTTAGTGCTCGAATTTGACATTTTTAGCTTCTTCGACGTCTGTTCGCCCGGCCATGGGGGTCTCTTTTCAAAAACGAAACGTTACCCGCTCGAACGC
>CAZAGT010000354.1:0-2982 GCA_964484515.1 uncultured Desulfobacteraceae bacterium
CCGCTCGAGCTCGAGTTCGGTCTTCCCCAGCGCCACGCCGCCGACCTCGAGGTTACAAACATAATCGGCAACGATCCCTTCGGTCACCTCGTCAATATGGACATCCGCTGCCCGACCGAGGACATGCATACTCTCTTCGGCCACGTTACGGCAGGTCTTCGCGAGGAACTTGTTGAGGGCCGAACTTCGGTAGCCGGAGATGAGCTCGATGGAGTCGGCCTCGAAGTGATCCTGCAGATGATCCAATAGCTCGATCAGAGTTAGGTCGATGTGATGCCTCTTGTGGTCGGATCGCGAACGAAATATGCCGACGATCCCTCGAAGGCCCGCTTGGTCATAGCTGCCAGATCTTCGGTAGGTTGTCGACAGGGTCTCGTCAAGATGATAGCTATAGAATACGATCTTTCCATCACCGGCTGGAAACCGGGTCGCAATGCGTTTCCGGGGGTAATCACCGGCCTCTGCAGCAGATGCGGCGAAGAGGAGCAGCACCGGGAATACGTATTTCAGCCACGTCGAGGCCCTCATTGTGAGCCTATCTTTACCGGCTTGGGCCTTTGAGCTCTTGTGGTCATTCGGTGCAAGCCTCAGTCGCCGCCCTCGATTTCTTCATATACATTGGCGATACAGCACAGGAACGTGGCTTCTTCGCCTTCGCTCACGTTTTTCATGCTGTGTGGCTCCATACTCGGTACAAAGATGATGTCATTGGGGCCGGCGGTCCTTTCGAGCGTCTTTTCGTCGGTTTCCGGATCGTGAGCGTACACGAGCAGTTGTCCGCTCAGGATATACATGGTTTGAACGTAGAAATGGTTATGAATCGGGATTTCACCACCTGGACCGACCGTGAAGAATCGAAGCCCATATTCCGGTGTATCCGCGGGTCCGGCCTGGCTCAGCCACCGAATCCCCACATCCTTGACCTCAAGTGGTTTTCCTCGATAGGGGAAGGTCTTGATCTTTTTCTCTTCCCTGTCGTTTACGTTGAGGATCTCCATCACCGGCCTCCTTGTATTCAAATTTAAGCCTTTCTCAGCCGTAGACTTCCCAGAAATAAGACTAGGGTGGTGAAACCATTGTGTCAAGCCGACCGGAGCAGAAAAGAAAACCGTCGGTCTTTCTTCAATCTCGAAATCCATAGCCACATGCCTTGAAAGATGGTAATTTGCGGGTGTTTTAGGGGTCTTTTCTTGGTTTTTGGAGACACTTGTTCGAAGGGAGGGAGAGATGCGAGTACAAGATAAAGTGGCCCTTGTCACCGGGGGTGGCCAGGGCCTGGGAGAGGCTATTAGTCTCACCCTTGCGGGAGAAGGGGCCCATGTGGCCGTTGGCGATATTAACATGGATCAAGCCGCAAGGGTTGCCACCTTGATTGAAGAGAGGGGAAGAAAAGCCGTCGCCCTTAAGGCCGACGTCTCCAGTGAGGGTGATGTCAAGGCCCTGGTTGCCCAGACTGTGGCCGCGCTGGGGACGGTCGACATCTTGGTCAACAACGCCGGCATCTTCCACGGAGGCCCGGTCGCTGAGATGTCCGCAGACATCTGGGACCGCGTCTTGGATATCAATCTCAAGGGCACGTTTCTCTGTTCACGAGAGATCATCCCCCTATTCAAAGAGAAGAGGAGTGGGAAGGTGATCAACATTGCATCCTTGGCCGGGCAGGTGGGCGGGATACTGGCAGGGGCGAATTACGCGACATCAAAGGCCGGTGTGATTTGCTTCACCAAATCGCTGGCCAAGGAGCTGGCACCCTATGGGGTCAACGTCAATTGTATCGCCCCCGGTGTGATCGACACCGAGATGACAGTGGCTTTTCCCAGAGAGGAAATGAAGAAATCCATCCCCTTGGGAACGCTGGGCGAAGCGCAAGACGTTGCGAACGCGGTCCTCTTTTTCGCCTCAGAGGAATCAAAGTACATCACCGGCGAGACCCTGAATGTCAATGGCGGGGTGTTGATGGACTAGCTCCTAGGTTAAGCGGTTCAGGGTTTACCCGCCTTAGGTGGGATGCCCCCGTGCGGAAGCACGGGGAGGAATAGCGACAGGTGACCGCGGCGTACGCAAAAGGAACGAGGCGCGAGGCACGAGGACCTAGGTAAGGAAAGATCAGACTCTCTAGGTGCTTTCCTGTATGCCTCAAACTTCCAACCTCCAACTGGAGACTCCATACGCCTCATTCCTCAGGATTTCTTTACATGCGCTACGCGCCGGCTCAGTCCCCACCCGTTCGTCGGGGCGGGTCCCCGGTTTCGGAAGCCTTACATCCGGGTATTTTCCATCAGCCTCTCAGCAGAAGGTTTATCGACTTTTTGCGAGACCATCAAACAGATGGATGGAAAATTAGGGAAAACCAGCATCTTATAACCCTTGAACCCGCAACCCGGAACCGATCACTTAAGGTAAATGCAACAAATGGAATTAACAGAGTTTTTCTTCGATCAACCTGGCCGCTTGGTAGAGATCTATCTAAAATAGGGAGATTGAGAATGGTTGAACTGATTCGTGTTTCTCCGCAGGAGGTGCGAGACAAAGTGACGGCCGGCTCGGCGCTACTCGTTTGTGCCTATGACGACGACGAGAAATTCAAGCGAAATCAGTTGGAGGGGGCCATTTCCCTCGATGAATTCAAATCAAAATTATCGTCTCTGCCAAGGGACCAGGAGATCATTTTCTATTGCGCCTGAAACCAGGAGACCAGTGCTGCCGGTCGGGCAGCTCAATACATAGAAAAGGGCTACGAGAACGCCAGGGTCCTTGGCGGCGGTGTTGCGGGATGGAAGGGTGCGGGTCTGCCCGTCCAGGGATGAAGCGCATCTTGGAAGTGCCGGCACCCTGATCGCTGAAAAAAGGGGCCGGGCAGGTGGGACTTAGGCGTACAGATCCACAAGTCTGCCGGTAACGACCTTGCGGACTTCTCGCCCGTCGGGTCCATAAATGCCAGGTCTGCTGTGCGGACGGTACACTCGTACCGGATTATCATGA
>CAZAGT010000354.1:2992-5321 GCA_964484515.1 uncultured Desulfobacteraceae bacterium
GGCCTGTTCCCGACGGTGCCCGAGTTCCAGCCCACCCGATCCGGCGCGTGGAAAAGAGGGAAGAAACGTTTGAATGGGAACTAAGGCATTTGCTACGGCCATGTTTATAAGCCCGCCCCATGGTTAAATTAGGTAATCCTAACTCAACTTAGGAATTTTAATTCATGTTGTCAAGCGAAATTTTGCCCCAAGCGAGACCTGCCCACGCAGGAGACTTGAATCAGGACAAAGGCAGGAGGAGACCGTCGTGAAGACACTTATTTTTAGACGCGAGGAGGTCGCAAAGGTCCTTCCCCTATCGGAGGCGATTCGTCCAGAAGGCGTTTAAGGCCCATGGCCTGAGAGAGGCGGATATGCCGGCAAAGACATACCTCACTTTCAAGAAAGGCGGTCTTCGCACCCTGCCGGCCTACGTTCATGGGCAAGGTCTTGACATCGTGGGCATCAAGAGCGTCCGCGTACACCCCGAGCACCGCAGATACAAACTCCCCAGGGTTACGGGTGTCTGGCGAGTTCCTGTTTTGCCTCGGTGAGTTCTGCTTCGGTTTGGGAAATCAGTGTATTCAAGTAGGTTAGGGTCTCTTTGACGTCCTTGATGTACATGGCTTCGATTTCGTTCTCGGTATCGTCGATCGTCTGCCGATTTGTATCGATGACCTCCTGGCTATAATTTTGGTCGTAGATCTGCTGAGCTACAGCAAGCTTCGCTTTCAGCTCCGCTTGTTTGAGTAGGACGGAATCATCATGAGCCATCTTTTTGTACTGCACCAGGTTCTCTTGGAGCGATCGAACCTGGTCTGACCAATATCGTTTGGGAAATGCGTACCGTTGGAATATATCCGATTCACCGACGAGGACGCCGGCCGCAAAGACGACGATCAGGGTTATCAAAGGGAGAATCACGCCTCCCTGTTCATTGCGCAATGCGGGCCCTAACCTGTTATTATTCGAAATGAAGAGAAACATGATCGGGTTTCCACCCTACCTATTAATGGATTACCTTGCCCCGCCCGGGACGTGTTTAAGGGTTAGGGTAATCATTGGGTTGCACGTCTGTCAAGCCTCGGATTCTCCACGAGCGCGACATGCGACGCTTCGTTGAATCCTAGAGGTCTTGAGAAGAGAGGCGGCGCGGACAACATATTGAAAAAATTGACAGTAGTATCTGTTTGGCATATATATTTATGAACCCTCAGCGTGATCTCTCGGAGGTGCTTACATGAAGAATATCGTCCTATACGTTTTGGGAGTCGGCCTGGCTCTCCAATTAGTGTTTGCTCAAGGAGCGCTGGCGAGTGGAACAAGCGCAAAGATCCTCTTCGAGCAGAAATGCAGTATTTGTCACTCGATTGAGAGGCCGAAGTCCAAGGTAAAGACGAGGAAAGAATGGGAGACGACGGTCGCAAGGATGAGGAACGATCATGATGCTCCGATCACAGCCGACGAGGCTCAAAAGATCATCGAATACCTCGTGGAGCATTATGGTAGGTGAGTCCACGGTGCTCCCTCCCAGGATTGATTATTCCAGGCTTGATCGACCGGAAATCTTGAATGCCGTGTTTCACCCGCGACCGGAGGGTCCCCGGTCTCCAAGCGGGGAAGACACGGAAGATCTGCTGATACCCGTTGGAACTGGGATTTCATTGGGCGCCAGGCTGCACAGGGCCAAAAATGGCGGCCCCGTCATCCTTTTCTTTCACGGCAACGGCGAGATCGTAGCCGACTATGATGATCTCGCCCCGATGTACGTAAACGTCGGCATCAACTTCCTACCGGTTGACTACCGGGGGTACGGGCGGTCAACGGGTTTTCCCACCGTCACAGGTATGATGAGTGATTGCCATGTGGTCTTCACGTATGTAAAGCAGTTCCTCAAGACGAATGCGTATACAGGACCATTGGTGGTGATGGGAAGGTCACTCGGAAGTGCCTCGGCGCTTGACCTTGCGTGTCAGCACAAAGACCAGATCGACGGGCTCGTCATCGAGAGTGGGTTTGCGTATACCATACCGCTATTGAGGCGGCTGGGGATCGATACGGATGGCTTTGGAATCGAGGAAGATAGCGCGTTCTGCAATTTGGACAAGATTGGGGGTTTTGACAAGCCCCTGCTCATCATCCACGCCGAATACGACCACATTATTCCCTTCTCAGAGGGAGAGGCGCTTTTCGGGGCCTGCCCCGCATTCCATAAGACGCTTCTCAAGATCGAAAAGGCTGACCATAACACGATCCTGGCGTATGGTTTGAACGACTATCTGAGAGCGCTCTCCAAACTGGCCCAATCCCTAACGACGTAAGGGGCCATCAGGTCAGCATCAAACTCGTA
>CAZAGT010000355.1:0-5300 GCA_964484515.1 uncultured Desulfobacteraceae bacterium
GATTCGAAAATCCGGATGTCGATCGATAAATGATGGTACTTCAATGTATTGTGCTTTCGATATCAACCTATTGACCCACAAATTCTTGTGATGAGCCTTATTATGAAAGGCTGAATGCCGTTAAGACACGATCCGGGCATGGTCAATTCTGAGACGGAGCCGCAAAGTAGTTCCGCCAGAACTCCTCGTATTCCTGGTATTGCTTCTCCCAGCCGGTGCCGAATTCCTTGTGGACAAACCTGCTCAGTAAATCCAAGCAACGGCATCGACCTTTACGCCCGTCCACCTCATCCGGGTGGATCTCGATGTCCCTTTCCCATTCGTAAATCCCTAACATGGCCATCTGGTTCCCCCCTTTTTCCCCCTTGTCCCATTCACCCCTTCCAAGATCGCGGGCCCGGAGCCCTTTGAAGGGTATTTTCGCAATCAGTGTGCCACCTCCGAGTTCAAAGCCGAATCTGCCTCACTTGGTGTAACTATCTACAATTACTACGTATCGTAGCACGATTCCTGTTTATCGGCTGACCCCCTAAGATCGACACCTTGATCTAATACGACAACCAAGTTGCCATCTTTTGAACTGGAACTGAGGAGAATTCTGGTATATGGGGTTTTCTGAGCGCAAATAAGGTTGACAGCTGATAGGCAACGCTATTGGCAGGGACAGATGTCCGGCGTTCCGGTCATTTCATGGGATCAGCATTCGTGGGGGTGGAGCTAAAGAATCAGGTGATGGGAGATATGGTATCCTAGTTGATGTTGACCGCGCCCGCCGGCGAGACCGAGACCGTCAAGGTCTTATTTCGGGTGTTCACCAGATAGATGGACCCGGAGACAACGACTTCGTTCACCCCGTCAAAGGCTACCGGGAAGGCCCGCGAGGAAAATGAGAGCACAGGCAGGCCGTCCAAGTTGTTGATGAAGGTGTCGTCAATCCCGTCTCCTCCGCCCTGGGACGTATCAAAGCTTACATCTCTGTAATCATCCGTAAAACAGCTCTGCTCGATGATCCTTTCTCCGACATCGTATCTCGAATCCTCGTCCGTATCTTCAAAGGCGAAGCAGTTATATGTCTTTCCTGAAATATTCTGATTGAAGGTGACCGTACAGTATGTGTTTTTTTGGACGGCGGTCATCTTGGCGAGCTGAATCGTTGATAGCAGCTTGCGCCCCGCCGTCTTCAAGCGCTGATCAGGGGCCCAAACCGCAAACGCTGGAATGGCGATGGCGGCCAAAATGGCGATGGCCAAGACCACCATGAGGACTTCCGTTAACGTATATGCCGCTTCGTTCTTCATTTTGAGGCTCTCGATTCTGACGTATTTGGCCTGGAGCGTTCTCTAGCCTTGAACAATAACCATCGTTACAAGGTTTGAGTTAAACGACGATTCCTCGACATCAATCATCAATCCTGCGTTGTCCTTGAAGAGCGCCAAGAAGGACTCCCTCTCGACCCTGATCGACCACCCTTCGCTTGTCATAGCATCCCTGTAAAAGCTCAGGATCTTGGTGGGAGTCGCCTCCGTCCTGAATGATGCGTGTGCTCCGGCCGACGCATTTAGTCTCATTGTAGATGCAATTTCTGCGCCCGGATAGACGCGGACCACGCCCTTAAGCCCACGAGGAAGTTCCATCCGGCTCCGTCCCACGAACAAACAAAGGACCAAGATAGTGGCGAGAAAGAACATGAATAATCTAGATCTCATCTTTGATCCGGACTCCCGCCACGATCTTGAATACTCGAAAAACACTGGTTCTTAAGTCTCCTGCGGCCAGATGATGCGTGGAGCTAAGCTTCGTTTGGGTCTCTTTTCAGATACACCGTCGACGATTGTATACATGTCTAGGCAACCGTGGGGCTTCGATTGGGCGTTTGATTCTAAAGGATCTTCTCCTAGGAAAACCAGCAAGAGCCGTGCCAAGGCATGCGGTGGATGCTCGAAGGCGGGTCTTTGTCATCGAGAATTCTCTATGCAGAAACGTAGCGTAATCGTACCCGTTTCCGCGCACCCTTGGACCCTCTTGGCACCTTGACTCTATCCACCAAATCGTTTAGGAGAAGGTTGTTAAATCGTATTACTTCCGATCTGGAGAAGATCGCATATCATGCTCTGGTGACATAGGTTCGTGGAAGACCTTTCCCATCTGATGGTGAATGGTGGCCAAGCAACCTGAGAGGAGAATGGGATGAAGGCGAGCCGAAAAGAGGCATTACTTGAGAAGGCCTACCAATTAGGATCAGATTGCGCAAGGACCTACAAAGGGTGTTCGCAGTGCGTGGTCGCGGCCGTTCACGATACGCTCGGTATCAGGGACGATGCCGTATTCAAGGCGGCCACGGGAATGGCCGGGGCGGTATCGGGCTGAGCGGCATCGGGCCGTGTGGTGCCATTTCCGGAGGCGTGATCGTCCTCAGCCAACTGGTCGGTCGTGAGCGTTCAAACATCGAGGACCCGCAGAATATCCGATCAAGATCCTACGACGTGGCCAAGAAACTCGTGGACCACTATCTTGAGTCATTCGGGGCGTTGGCCTGTCGGGACGTGCAGATCAAGAAATTTGGACGGTCTTTCTACTTGAGGGATCCGCAGGAGAAAGAGAAATTCCAGGAGGCCGGGGGACACGGTGAAGAATGTCCCGACGTGGTAGGTCAGGCAGCGCGCATGACGGTTAATATTATCCTGGAGGAAGGGTTGATTCCCTGAGCTCAACTCGTGGAAGGCGGCGTGTTTGAGGCGTGGCGCCCTGGGATCATGACGCTGCGGAGTTTTTCCTCGACGAGTCGCCCTAGGGTGACTAAGAGAGGCTCTTTCCGATGCGCAGCCAGGCTCACCCAGTTCCTGATTTCTTCTGTGAGAGATTCCTCTCCAACACCCTTAGAAGCACTTTGATTACCGAGGCGGTGGTCCATATCACCTGAGTTGATAAACGTCCACAGGCGTTCATTCTGCGATATGATCCCTGTGTGTCCCCGGGTTGGGGTTGAGAATGAGAGGATGAATCCCTTCTCGAGCAGAGGCTCCAACTCCTCGAACAGATGTCGGGCTTGGGCCTCGATGTCCCGGATTCGGGCGATGGACCTGGAATATATCTGGGAACCGGAAGTCTGGATGAGCCCCTCACCATTGAGGTAGGCATTCCAGGGCAGGCCTTTCCTGACGGCCGTCTTTACGAGGTGCTCTCCGAGACCCCCGCGGCCTTCATAGCGGATTCCCAGCTTTTCCAGTCCCTGAACAAGAAGCTCGAAGCAATCGAGTTCTTCGTATGTGGCCCCCATGTAAGGCCTCACGGCATTGACTAGTTTTTCTGAAAAGGAATCGGTGTCAGAAACCGCCTTGGTTTGAACCTCAGGGGGCGCGCTCGCAACCTCAATCGAATTTGGGGACAAATCCGCTCGATCGACGGCGCGTCCCCAGGCCAGTTCAAGGGTTTCCGTATTGAGATAGATCTCGGTCCCGGGCCTTATTCGGGTGAAGGGCTTGGCACGGTTCCTCTCGTTGTAGACGATCCGCCAGGTATCCTTGCCATACACCGGATGTTCCTTCAAGAGATCGGACACGGTTGGGTTTTCAGACGAGAGGGCCCCCAACAGGACCTCTTTGGGGCCTTCCCTCTCAGGCTCTGCGACATTGCTTGGGGTCGTCGTGGCACGGTTCACGCCTTTCTCTGCTCCTTCGAATCGTTGCACGCTGTCAGAATGGTCGGTGCCTGCCAGGGCGGAGGCCGGTGCTGACGGAACGCCTTTGTAATCCCAGACAACTTCCAAGGATTCCGCGTCGAGGTAGACGTCGGTTCCGGGCGGCATCCGGGTATAGGGCTTGTCACGGTTTTCCTCGCTGTGAACGATCCGCCAGGTGTCTCGCTCGTAGTCGGGATGCTCCTTCAAGAGATTGGAGACGGTTGGGCTCTCCGCGGAGATCGTCCCCAACAGGATGCGTTTCGGTTCCGTGGTAGCCATTTGCTGCGGGAGCTTGATACCCGTAAAGCGCTCGAGGCTGTTATACTCGCCAGGGTTCTTGTCTGTGGCTTCCCTGTTGAGATATCGAGAGAATCGACAGCTCTTGGTTCGCTGGGGACCTCCTTGCGTCCCCCCGACGACGCCTTTCCCCTTCACCGAATCTATCTTCATGTTTTCCCCCCCGCAGCCTCCTGATGGACAACGCCTTCGGGTGAAAAGAGCAACTTTCATGCCAGCACCGCCTCTTGCCGCAGGTGTTGACCCGCCTCGGGAGGGCGGTCAGTTTGATCGACCGGGAAACTTCATGAAATGGGTGCTTGAATTTGACATTTTCAAATTCTTCGCGCGCATTCGCCCGGTAATGTATCAGAGATCTCCTTCCATGACGTTTCATACGAGCCTGTGCTGTGCTGTCAACGTGAAACACACGCTCTGTCGGCCCGCGAAACCTCTCCCGGATCATTCTCCCCCGGGATGCCAAATTTTTGGCAATCAGGGCGACCCGACCGACGATGTTACGCGGCTGATGTTATCATGCATTGTCGGATGATGGCTCGAGCAGCTTGCCTTAGTTTGAGAGCAAAGGGGTCTTCGGCCGCGATCGCTTCTTCGACCGCCTCCAGGACGTCGTAGTACAAGTCCCATCCGGTTCTTTCCCGCTCAACCTGGCGTTTGAGTCGGCCGTCTTGGATGGTCCTCAGGACTCCAGGGATTCGTCCGGCACCGGTCGTTATCAATGCCACGGCCTTCTCATCCTGATCCTGTTCAAAGAATGTCGCCGCCTTGAGGGCGAGTCGAAGATAGACGATCGTGGTGGGGATCTTTGATATGAAACATCCCGTGAAAGGATCGAGTTGCTCCTTTAGGCCGGCAGGGTTTTCCGCAAGCATCTTGGCATAGGCCGTATAATGGAGGATACGAACATAGTCGCCGACGATCTTTCCGATTTCGGCCGACCTCATCGCCTGCTGGGCAAAACCCTTTTTGTCGTGTCGCATGAAAAGCCCGTCCTTGTGGACGTAGGCGAGCCGAGTCCCCGGCGAATTCAACACCGACAGCAGGTAGGCCTGGTCCTCTGCCCGGCCGATAAAAGACGGGGTGAAAGGCCGGTGCCGGCGCAGAGCATCGATCCGGATGCCGTTGGTGCCACCGGTCACGTGGACCCGTTCGATACAGGCGTGCACCCCGTCAAGCTGGTCGTTGTCGTAGCGCGCCATCATCTCGGCCTCTGTTGAAATCGCCTGGGGCAGCACACCGAAAAAAACGAATTCGTCTGGAGAGAGCTCCCGCTCGGGCAAACGGACATCGGGTGAGTAGAGGGTTTTTTCAATATCGCTTTGGT